>DATDFC010000056.1:0-9401 GCA_036522815.1 Gemmatimonadales bacterium
GGGCACGGGGACGAGCGAGCCGTTGTGCGCCACGCAGTTCTCGAACGACGTTTGCGGCGCCGGCATCTTGTAATAGCTCTTGAACGTCATGGCGTCGCCCGCCACGGAAAAGATGGCGTCGGCTCCCCACTCGGGCTTGTCGGTGGCGCGGCACTTGGGCTGCAGGCCCCCACCCCATTCGTCGGTGAACAACAGCTTGGTGCCGTCGTTGTTGAACGTCGCCGAGTGCCAGAACGCGAAGTTCGAGTCGGCCACCGCCGCGATGCGGCGCGGATGGACCGGATCGTGAATGTCGAGCAGCACGCCGTAGCCGGCGCAGGCCCCACCCGCGAGCCCGAGCGCGGGATACACCGTGATGTCGTGGCACTGCACCGGCCCGGGCCGGGGCGCGTTCCCGGGCGTGGGCGGATTGACGATCCGGTCCACGATGCCCTGCGCCGCCGCCCGCAGCGTGGCGCTGTCCGCGCCGGTGGGTGCGCCGCTGCCGCCGCGCGCCTTCACGATGCTGTCGAGCCGCGCCGCCACGAAGCGCGGCCCCAGCACGATCTCCTCACCCCGGATGGTCGCCGTGAACCCGCCTTTGGCGCGCGCCTCCGCGGCCGCCTTGGCCGCGGCCGCGATGTCTTCCGGCGCCTCGGCGTGCGACTCCCGGTGGGCCAGCTCGGCCAGGATCGCCGGCTTGCTCACGACATGCGCCTGCTCCGGATGGGCGAGCGGCACCTGAATCACCTCGATGCGGAACAGCTCGCTGTTCGGGTCCTGGTCGGGCGTGAGCCCCGAGCATCCCGCCAATTCGTTGGGCGAGCGCACCCCCGCCGAACCCGACACGTAGATGTAGATGTCGGCCGTATCGTTCGGGTCGGTGACCACGGTGTGCGTGTGCGAGCCGCGGCAGGTCTGCACACTGGTGATCGGCTTGGGGTGCGTGATGTCCGAAATGTCGAAGATGCGGATACCGCGCATCCGGTCCTTGCTGACCGTGTCGGGCACGCCCTGGATGCCGCAGTCGAGCCGGCCGTTCAAGTCCTCCCCGGAAGTGAACAACAGATTGCGGTAGACCGAGACGTCGTTTTGCGCGTCGGGGCAGATGTAGGTCGTGACCAGCGTAGGGTGACTCGGCTGCGCGATGTCCCACACCTGGAGGCCGTGGAAGTTGCCCTGGATGACGTAGTGTCCCGTAAACGCGAGATCCGAATTGAGGTAGCCAAAGTCGCCGGGATCGTTCTGATTGATGAACGTCGTCGGCTTCGGTGCCGCGGTCACCAGTCGCAGGTTCCAGGCCGCCTCCGCGGCGTTCATCCATCCGGCGCGCAGGCCCACGCGCGGGTCGGGGCGCGGGGCCGTGGCGGACGTGTCGAGCTTCGCGGAGCTGGCACACGCCGCCAGGACGATGCTGATCGCGGACAACAGGGACGTGGATCTCACTGAAGACTCCGTGGAGGGGTGTGTGACAATGCGTCGAGCATTCGCGTCATGCGGTCGATCTCGACCGTCTGGTCGGCACTGATGTCGGAGGCGACCTGAAACAGCAGCCCATCCCGGGCCGCGCGGGGCACGTCGATCAGCGCGCGCACCATGGTGAGTGCGCCCCGGTGGTGCTGGATCATGTCCGTGAGGAACAGCCGGTCGAAGTCGGTCCCCCGGGCGCTGTCGAGCCGCGCCAGCTGCTCGTCAGTCAGCATGCCCGGCATGAGCATCGCGTGATCCATGCCCGGCATCGTGACGCCGTGCGGATCCGCGTCCGGTACGGGCTCATGGCGCGCCCGCAGCCAGCGCTGCATGGCCGCGATCTCGTCGCGCTGCCCGACGACGATGCGGTCGCACAGGGCGCGCAGTGCCGGACTGGCGTCGTGCGTTGCCGCCCAGCCGGCGATCAGCACGGCCTGTGCGTGGTGCGCGATCATGCCGGTCATGAAGTGCACGTCGGCCGCCGTGTACGCGGGCCGACCGCTGTCACTCTGGGTCTCGCCCGCGGTGGCACAGGTCCCTGTCGCGAGGACCGCCAGCGCCAGCGCGCGCACCCGCGAAGCTGATCTGTTCATGCAGGGCACTTAAGCTGCTCGGCAACCGACCACGAGGCAAGGGCGCTCGCATCAGCGCTTCGGGTCCCACACCGCCACGCCCACGCGCGAGTCGGCCGTGCCGTAATACAAGTACCAGCGCCGCTTGAATGGGACCAGCCCCTCCACGAACGTCGTGCCCTCGGGGTATTGTCCGGTCCGCTCGTAGTCTTCGCCCGGCCTGATGAAGGGCTCGTCCAGCCGGGCGATCAGCTTGAGGGGGTTGCGGGCGTCGTACAGCGCCTGCCCACCGGTGTAGACACGCGCCGGAAGCCGCGGATCGCCGTAGGTGCCGCTGTTCCCGGCGTTGTACAGCAGGACGATCCCGCGCTGCGTAATGATGGCCGGCGGTCCGGCCTCGACCAGCCAGGAGTCGAAGTAACCCGGCCGGGGCGTCAGTACGCGCAGCGGCCTTCCCTGAGCGTCCTCCACCGGCGTCCACCGTACGAGATCGTCCGAGGTCGCGATCAGGACCTCGGGGACGTTGAAGTACATCCAGAATTTGCCGTTGACCCGGGTCGCGATGAGGCGGTCTCCCTCCACCCGGGCCACGATCGCGCCGGACTTGGACTCGAGGTCGCGGTACTTGCCGCCGCTCGCCGTGGCGAACGCGGGACCGCGCTTGGTCCAGTGGATCAGGTCGCGGGACGTCGCGACGGCGAGGCGGGGAATGCGGCGGTTCCACTGCGTGTACATGAGAACGTAGGTCGCGTCGTCGGACTCGACCACGCGCGGATCTTCGACGCCCCCGGGCCACTCGCGGGCGGCCTCCGCGTCGCGGTCCGGGTACAGCACCGGCGCGCCGCGGCGCGTGAAGCGCAGGCCGTCGGGGCTCTGCGCCAGGCCGATGCGCGAGGTGTGATGGCCGATCTCCCGGTCGCCGCTCGCGTCCTCGGCCCGGTACAGCACGTAGACCGTGCCGTCCTTCACGACGGCGGCGGGGTTGAACGTGGCGTACTCCTCCCACCGCACCAGCGTGTCGTTCATAGGAGAGCGGAACGTGGCGCCGGGATCGGGCGCGATGATGGGATTCACCTCCCTGGGCTTGTGGAACGGGCCGAAGGCCCACGGAGAGGGGGGCTGCTGCGCGCGCGCCACGCCGGGAAGCGCGCCGAGCAGGCAGAGGACGTGACGGAGCCCGCGGGGCACGCGCACGTCCCGAGTCTGCAGGCCTCCCCCTGCGCGGTCAAGTGGCGCATTATAGACCGACCTTGGCACAGGGAGACGCCGTGAACGGGAAACGCAACGACTGGTCGCGTCGCGAATTCGTGAGCACGAGTGCGGCGGCGGCCGGCGCATCGCTCGCCGCGCAGACGATCGGGCCCATTCCTCAGCGGTTCCTCACGCGTCCCCCGCCCGGTCCCGCCAGCGACCGGGTCCGCTTCGGCATGATCGGCATCGGCATGCAGGGCTCCGGTCTGTTGGGCAATGCCATCACGCTGCCGGGCGTGGAGTGCGCCGCCGCCGCGGACCTGTACGACGGCCGGCACGTGCTGGCCCGCGAGATCGTGCGGCCCGATCTGCCCGTCACGCGCCGCTATCAGGAGCTGCTCGACAACAAGGACATCGACTGCATCGTGGCCGCCGTGCCCGATCACTGGCACAAGCAGGTGGTGGTCGACGCGGTGAGCGCCGGCAAGGACATCTATTGCGAGAAGCCGATGTCGCACAGTGCCGCCGACGGCGTGGCGATGGTGGAAGCCGGGAAGCGCACGGGGCGCATCATCCAGATCGGGTCGCAGCGCGTGAGCTCCCAGGTCTGCGCCAAGGCCAAGGAGCTGATCGCCCAGGGGACGCTCGGCGAGCTGATGCTCGTCGAGGGCTGGCTCGGGCGCAACGACCCCACCGGCGCGTGGGAGTACCCCCCGCCGCCCGATCTCTCGACCAAGAACCTCGACTGGGACACGTGGCAAGGAACCGTCCCCAAACGGCCGCTCGATCCTCTCATCTTTGCGCGGTGGCGCTGCTGGAAGGAGTACGGCACCGGCGTGGCCGGCGACCTGCTGGTGCACCTAGTGAGCGGAATGATGTTCATGGTGGGCATCAACGCCCCGCCCAAGCAGGCGAGCGCGGTGGGCGGCATCCGGCGCTGGAAGGACGGCCGCAACATGCCGGACGTGCACGCGGTCGTGTACGACTACGACGGACTGCCGGCGTACATGCGGCTGAACCTCGCCACCGAAATGCCGGAGACGTACCGTATCCAGGGCTCGAAGGGGCTGCTGGAGGTCACCGGATCGAGCCTGAGCTTCACGCCCCAATCCGGCAAGGATCAATACCCCAGCTATTACGTCGGCAGTTACCCCCGAGCGCTGCGCGACGCGTACCTCAAGAAATGGCACGAGGAGAACGATCCGAAGATAGGCCAGCCGGTGGTGATGCCGGAGACGATTTCATTCAGCGGGCCTGATTTCGACGACGTCCGGCCGCACCTGTGGACGTTCTTCGAGGCGGTGCGCACCCGCAAGCCGGTGACCGAGGACGTGGTGTTCGGCCACCATGCGGCGTTGGCCTGCCACATGGCCAACGAGTCGTACTTCCGGAAGACCGCGGTCACGTGGGACGAGGCCTCGAAGACGATCAAGAGCTGAGCGACGTCACCGTTCCTTGCGCGGTCGCTCGTCCCAGGCGATCGGGAAGGTCTCGTTGCAATGCGGACAGAGCTGCTCCGCGAGCCGGGTCGCGGGCAGCTCCACGCGACGCCGGCAGCCGGGGCATACGATGTAGCCCTCACGCAGGCCCTGGGGAGTGCGCTCGAGCTTGACCTTGGGGTTGCGCACGACGGTCCACTCCGCGGGCGGCGTGGCGCGCAGCTCCACGTAGGGCCGCGGCACCGATACGCGCGTCCCCTGGATGCTGACCACGACTTCGAGGGCGGTCACCGGGGCCACGACGCGATACCAGGCGCCGAGCCGCAGCGGCAGGTCGACGGCGGTCTTCAGCCGCGCCCAGTGCGCTTCCCCCTCAGGCTTGTTCGGGCGTCCCGCGCGCGATACCAAGAGTCGCCTCGACGAGGTAGCCCTCAATAAGGCTCAATCGGCACCACCAGGCAAGCGAAAGTGCGGGTTCTCGATCAAGCCCACGAGATTGCCGAAGGGATCGGCGACGGTCGCCACGCGAATGTCGCCACCGACGTCCTGGATCGGGGCCTGCAGACTCGCCCCGGCGGCGGTAAAGTGCCGGACCGCCGCGTCCAGGTCGGGGACGCCCCAGTACGCGACCGCGCCGCCCGCGCCCGGCGCGACCCCCTTCGTGTCGGGATCGAGCCCCAGCTCGTACCCGCCGACATTGAAGCCCACGTAGAACGGCTCGTCGAAGTATGGTTGCGCGCCAAAGGCCTGGGTGTACCACGCCTTGGCGCGCTGCAGGTCGGGTACGTGGTAGATGACCGTGCGCAGACCGAGGACGCGTTCAGGCAAGGATCGACTCCGCGATCCGCCGCCCGGCGTACACACCCACACCGGTCCCCACCGTGCTGACCATGAACGCCGTCATCGTGCCGACGCGCGCGCCGAGCCACCAGCCGATCGCGCCGCCGACGCTCGCTCCGAGGAAGGTGAGAACCTTGGACATGGCCTATACGCCTTCGCTGAACACAGTGAGCGTGCGGATCTGGAACGTCCGTAAGCTGCGGGCGAGACACGGCGCGGCGCAAGGCGACGAGGCGCCGGCGCCATCAGCATCGACCCCACAGCCCGCGTATACCAGAATGCCTTCTCCTCACGAACCGCGCGCGTGGCTGCCGGACGACCGCTGGTCTGGAGTCTGAGTCTCCTGATTGTGGCTGTTGCCCCGCGCGGGGCGACGGCGCAGGTCGGCGCCACGACCGACATCATCACCGGAACGGTCACCGGCCCCGACAGCCAGCCGCTCGCCGGGGCCGTGGTCCAGGCGATCTCACTCGAAACCCAGATCTCCCGGCAGCGCACCACCGACGCGCGCGGGCGGTTCACCATCGTGTTCCCGGACGGCGGCGGCCAGTACCAGCTCATCGCCCGCTACATCGGGATGGCCCCCACGCGGCGCACCATCGCCCGGCAGGCCGACGAGGACCGGCTCGTCGCCGATATCCGCCTGGGACTGGCGGCGGTTCCGCTCGAGCCGGTCACCGTCACCGCCCGCCGCAACCCGCGGGGCGACGAGCGACCGACGCCCGGGTCGACCGAGCGCGATCTGTCGCCGCAATTGCTGGCGCGGTTGCCGATCGACGCCTCGGACCTGAACACAATCGCCACGCTCGCCCCCGGCGTCGTCGGAATCGCCGGCACCGACTCGACCGATGCCGCGTTCTCCGTCGCGGGCCAGCGCACCACCGCCAACGACATCACGCTCGACGGCATGTCGTTCGGGTCGGGCTCGGTGCCCCAGGACGCCGTGCGGTCGACGCGCGTGGTCACCAGCACCTACGACGTGGCGCGCGGGCAGTTCTCGGGAGGACTCGTCGCATCCACCACGCGCAGCGGCACCAACGTGCCCCAGGGGTCATTCACCTACACGCTGCGCGACAAGGACCTCGCCTGGGGCGGCCCCACCGCGACGCCGTTCGGGCAGGGCTACACGCAGAACCAGCTGGGCGGCGGCATGGGCGGCCCGATCATCGCGAACAAGCTGTTCGTGTTCGGCGCCCTGCAGGGACGCTGGCGCGCCCAGGGATTGACGTCGCTCGCCGCGGCGGACCCCGCTACCCTCGCGCGCCTGGGCGTGAGCCCGGACTCGGTCGCGCGCTTCATCGGCCTCGCCCAGCAGAGCGGCACACCGATCACCGTCCCCGGGCTCCCCGACGACCGCGCCACGGACAATACGACCGGCCTGGTGCGGCTCGACTGGAACGCGTCCGACGCGCAAACCCTGATGCTGCGCTTCGACGGCCGCTGGAACTCGCAGCAGCCCACCCGGCTCGGCGCCCTCGCACTCCCGCCCACCGGCGGCACGATGTCGCAGACCGGCGGCGGGATCATGGCGTCCCTCACGTCGTACTTCGGTGGGAACTTCATCAACGAAGCGCGCGGCTATGTCTCGAGCAGCCGGCGCGACAACACGGGTTACGTGACGCTCCCCGCCGGTCGGGTGCAGGTCGCCTCGCCGCTCAGCGTCACCAACCTGAGCTTCGGCGGCAACACCGGATTCCCACAGACGACCGACAATCGCTCGCTCGAGGTCAGCGACGAGTTCTCCTGGCTGCCCGGACGCACCGCGCACCGCATCAAGCTCGGCCTGTACCTGAACGGCACCGAGTTGCAGGAGAACCTGGCGGTGAACCAGCTGGGGACGTTCACGTTCCCGTCGCTCGCGGCGTTCGCGGCCGACAGCCCGGCGACGTTCACCCGTACGCTCAGCCCGCTCGAGCGGCAGGGCACCGCGTGGAACGGCGCGGTCTACCTCGGCGACATCTGGCGCGCCGGCGGTGGATTGCAGCTCACGTACGGGGCCCGCGTGGAAACCGCGCGCTTCAGCGGCGCGCCGGCTTTCAATCCGACGGTCGATTCGCTGTTCGGGCTCCGCACCGATCACATCCCCACCGAGCTGCACGTTTCGCCGCGCGTAGGATTCACCTGGATGCTCGCTGGCTCGGACGGCCCCGCGAGCACTATCGTGCGGGGCGGCGTCGGGGACTTCCGCAGTGTCACGCCCACTGGGCTGTACAGCGCGGCGCTCGCGGCGCCGGGGCTGTCGAATGCCGAGCAGCAGCTCGTGTGCGTCGGCGCCGCCGTGCCCACGCCGGACTGGTCCGCGTACCTGCAGGATCCGTCCGCCATCCCTTCGCAGTGCACCGATACGGCGAGCGCCGTCACGATCACGCCGCGACCCAACGTGACCGTATTCGATCCCGCCTACGCGGCGCCGCGCGCCTGGCGCGCCTCGCTCGGCGTGCAGCGCCGCCTCTTCGGGACGTACACCGCGTCGCTCGACGCGAGCTACGCCCGCGGCATGAGCCAGTACGGCTTCCGCGACCTGAACCTGGTTACGACGCCGGCCTTCACGCTCGCGAATGAGGGCAACCGGCCCGTATACGTGCCGGCGGATTCGATCGTCCCCGGCACCGGGGCGCTCAGCTCCGCCAATTCGCGGCTCGATCCACAATTCGGACAGGTGCTGGTGATCGGGTCGGACCTCCAGTCGGACACCAAGCAGATGACGCTGGGCTTCGGCGGGTTCACGGGGCGAGGGATGAGCTTTCAGCTCTCCTACACGCACACCCGGGCGCGCGACCAGTCGTCGTTCTCGTCGGGCGCGTCGTCGCAGGGGTTCGCCGCCGCGAGCACCGCGGGGGACCCCAACACGCGCGAATGGGCCACGTCGAGCTTTGAGCGGCGGCACTCGTTCCTGGGCACGCTGACGTACCCGATCACCGGCGCTGTTGAGATCACCGCGATCGGGCGCCTCACGTCGGGGACGCCGTTCACACCCACCGTCGGATCGGATATCAACGGCGACGGCGCGCGCAACGACCGCGCGTTCGTGTTCAATCCCGCCACCACGACCGATACCGGCGTGGCCCACGCGATGCGCACCCTGCTCGCGAACGCTCCCGCCGCGGTCGCGAGCTGTCTCGCGACCCAGCTCGACCAGGTCGCCGCCCGGAACTCGTGCCGCGGCCCGTGGCAGCCGTCGCTCGACCTGCAGCTCAACTGGCGGCCCGATTGGCTCGGGCTCGACCGGCGACTGACGATTTCCCTGGTGACCGTGAACCTGCTCGGCGGCTTGGACGAATGGCTGCACGGCGCGGCGAACCTGCGCGGGTGGGGCTTCAGCGCCGCGCCCGATCCGGTGCTCCTCTACGTCAGAGGGTTCGATCCAACGTCCCAAAGCTTCCGCTACGCCGTGAACCAGCGGTTCGGCGCCATCGCGGGGGCAAACGGCGGCGTCACCGTGCCGTTCCAGATCGGCATCCAGGCGCACCTCGCGATCGGGCCGGACCGCACCCGCGACCGGATCCGCACGGCATTCGGCGGGCGTGGTGGCCGCCGGGGAGGCGGGGGGGGACTGCTGGGCGGGGATTCCGCCAGCGTGGCGAGCTTCGCGGCGCGCTTCGCTCAGATCCTGCCGAACCCGATCACTGTGATGCTCGGGCTCAAAGACACGCTCCAGCTCACGGACTCACAAGTAGCCGCCTTACGAACCATCGCCGACTCGCTCGACGCCAACAACGGCGCCGTGCGTGACGCGCTCCAGGCCGACGTGCAGCGCGCCGGTGACCGCCCCGACCCGGGGATCCTGTTCGCCCGCATGCGGCCGCGGTTGCAGGCCGGACGCGACAACATCCGCAAGGCGCTCGACCGGGCGCGCGCCGTGCTCACACCGGAGCAATGGAAACGACTCCCCGACGCGCTCAAGTCCCCG
>DATDFC010000057.1:0-3681 GCA_036522815.1 Gemmatimonadales bacterium
CGCCGACGGCGTGTACCAGACCGCCGCGGGCAAGCCGGTCAACATCACCCTCAGCCCGAACCCGAGCCATCTCGAAGCGGTGAACCCGGTCGTCGAGGGCCGGGCGCGTGCCAATCAGACGAACCGCCGCGGCAAGGACGCCATCCACGACTGGAGCGTGGCGCTGCCGGTGTTGATTCACGGCGACGCGTCCTTCGCCGCGCAGGGCGTGGTCGCGGAGACGTTCAACCTGGCGCGGCTCAAGGGCTACACCACGGGCGGCACGATTCACCTGATCGCCAACAACCAGCTCGGGTTCACCACCGACCCCCGGGAAGGGCGCTCCACCGATTACTCGAGCGATCTCGCCAAGGGGTTCGATGCGCCCATCATCCACGTCAACGCGGACGACCCGGAGGCGTGTCTCGCCGCCGCACGGCTCGCGATGATGTACCGCGACAAGTTCCACGGCGACGTGGTGATCGACGTGGTCGGCTACCGCCGGCACGGCCACAACGAGGGGGACGAGCCCGCCTACACTCAGCCGGTGATGTACGAGCGGATCAAGCAGACCCCGACCGTGCGGCAGCGCTACGCCGACCAGCTGGCCCGGGAGGGTGTGGTGGAGGCGGCCGCGGCCGCCGCCGAGGCCGAGCAGACCTACCAGCGCCTCACCGACATCCAGCAGTCACTCAAGGCGAACCTGCGGGTGGCGGGAGCGGGCGAAGAGCCGCAGCGCATTTCGGGGGCGCTAGCCCAGACCCCCGAGCCCGAGACGGCCGTGTCCACGTCGCTGCTCACGACGCTGAATGAACAGCTGCTCCAGACCCCCGACGGGTTCACCGTGATCCCGAAGCTCAAGAAGCAGCTGGAGCGGCGGCGCACGGCCCTCACCGGGGGCGAGATCGACTGGGCGCACGCCGAGGCGCTGGCGCTGGCGTCGCTCGTGGTCGATGGGACTCCCGTGCGCCTCACCGGGCAGGACACGGAGCGGGGCACGTTCAGCCAGCGGCACCTGGTGCTGCACGACGCGACGGACGGGCGCCGCTACGCGCCGATTCAGAACCTTCCGGGCGCGCGGGCGCCGTTCGAGCTGCACAACAGTCCGCTCTCCGAGTTCGCGTGCCTGGGGTTCGAGTACGGCTACGCCGCCGCCGCGCCCGACGCGCTGGTGTTGTGGGAGGCGCAGTACGGCGACTTCACGAACGGCGGCGAGGTGATCATCGATCAGTTCCTCATCGCCGGTCTCGCCAAGTGGGGGCAGACCTCCCGGCTCACCCTGCTGTTGCCGCACGGCTACGAGGGCCAGGGGCCGGAGCACTCGAGCGCCCGGGTGGAGCGCTTCCTCGCGCTCGGCGCCGAGGGGAATCTGCGCATCGCGAACTGCACTACGCCCGCACAGTACTTCCACCTGCTGCGACGCCAGGGCCGCCACCCGGAGCTGCGACCGCTGGTCCTGTTCACGCCGAAGAGCCTGCTGCGCCTTCCCCAGGCGACCGTGCGGCTCGAGGACCTGACCAGCGGGACCTTCCGCCCGGTGCTGGACGACTCCGCCGCCGCGGCGCATCGCGACGCGACGCGGCTGGTGCTGTGCAGCGGCAAGGTCTATTACGACCTGCTGCTGTCGCCGCTGCGCGCGTCGGCGGCGCACGTCGCGATCGGCCGGGTCGAGCTGCTGTATCCCTTCCCCGCGGTCGAGCTCGCGGAGCTGATCACCCGCTATCCCAAGATCACCGAGATCGTCTGGGTGCAGGAAGAGCCCCGCAACATGGGGCCGCAGAAGTTCATGCTGCCGCAATTGCGCGACCTGGTCGGGGAGGGCGTGACGGTGCGCGACATCGGGCGGCCGGAGCGCTCGAGCCCGGCGGAGGGCTACCCCGCGGCGCACCAGGCGGAGCAGGCGCGGATCGTGGGGGCGGCGTTCAGTCCGCCGCCTCGCTAACTTCTCCCTGAATGGACACCACCTCGACTCTCCGGACCCGCCAGGCGCGCGAGTCCGTCGTCATTCGCTTCGCCGGTGACTCGGGCGACGGCATGCAGGTGACGGGATCGCGCTTCACCGTGGAAACGGCGCTCGCCGGCAACGACCTCACGACGTTTCCCGATTTCCCCGCCGAGATCCGCGCCCCGGCCGGGACGACGTTCGGCGTCTCGGCGTTCCAGATCCAGTTCGGGGCGCGCGACGTCATGACGCCGGGCGACGAGGTGGACGTGCTCGTGGCCATGAACCCGGCGGCCCTCAAGGTCGATCTCAAAGACCTGCGTCGCGGCGGGACCGTCCTGGTCGATGCGGGCGCCTTCACGGAGCGCAACCTCACCAAAGCGGGATTCCCGGCCAACCCGCTCGAGGACGGCTCGCTCGCTCCCTACCAGCTTCTCACGTTCGACATCACCCGACTCACGACCGAAGCAGTCAAGCCGTTCGGCCTTTCGAGCCGGGAGGCGCACCGCTGCCGCAACATGTGGGCGCTCGGCCTGATGCTGTGGATGTACGGCCGCGACCGCCAGGCGACGATCGAGTGGCTGCGCCGCAAATTCGCCGACCGGCCCGAGCTCGCCCAGGCGAACGTCGCGGCCGTGAACGCCGGCCACGCGTTCGGCGAGACCGCCGAAATGTCGGAGCATCTCGTCGGCTACACGGTGCGCAGCGCGCCCGTCCAGCCGGGACGCTATCGCACGGTGAGTGGGACGGAGGCACTCGCCTGGGGTCTCATCGCCGGGATGCGCGGCGCCGGGCTCGAGAAGATGATCTTCGCGGGCTACCCCATCACACCGGCCTCGCTGCTGCTCCACACCCTGGCGAACCTCAAGGCCTACGGCGTCGTGACCTTCCAGGCGGAGGACGAGATCGCCGCGATCGGCGCGGCCATCGGAGCCGCTTACAGCGGAGCGCTGGGGGTCACCTCGAGCTCGGGTCCCGGGATCGCGCTCAAGACCGAGATGCTCGGGCTCGCGATCGCCACCGAGCTACCGATCGTGGTGATCGACTCGCAGCGAGCGGGCCCGTCCACCGGTATGCCGACCAAGGCCGAGCAGTCCGACCTGTTTCAGGCGGTGCACGGCCGGAACGCGGACGCGCCGCTCGCCGTGATCGCCGCGGCCACGGCCGTGGATTGCTTCGAGGTGGCGATCGAAGCGGTGCGCATCGCCACGACGTACATGACGCCGGTCATCGTGCTCACCGACGCCTACCTGGCGCACGCCGCCGAGCCCTGGCGCCTCCCCGAGACGGCGGCCCTGCCGCGGTTCCCGGTGCGGCTCCGGACCGACCCGGCGGGCTTCCACCCGTTCCTGCGGGACCCGGTCACGCTGGCGCGGGTGTGGGCCGTGCCCGGAACGCCGGGGCTGGAGCACCGCATCGGCGGGCTCGAAAAGGACTACGACACGGGACACATTTCCTACGATCCCGACAACCACGCCCGCATGACCCGCACGCGCGCCGCGAAGATCGCGGGCATCGCCAATGGCATCCCACCGCAAGGCGTGGCCCTCGGCGAAGACCACGGCACGGTCGCGGTGGTGGGATGGGGCTCGACCTACGGCGCGATCCACCGGGCGGTGAGCGAGGCGCGCGAGGACGGAGCCGACGTCTCGCACATCCATCTCCGCTACCTGAACCCGTTCCCGCGAAACCTCGGCGAGCTGCTGTCGCGGTTCGAGCGGATTCTCGTCCCGGAGATGAACGACGGCCAGCTGGTGCAG
>DATDFC010000058.1:0-7411 GCA_036522815.1 Gemmatimonadales bacterium
CGGGCGAGGTCGCGCGGGCCGCGCTGTCGCGCGCGGCGGCGGAGCTTTCCGCGGGAACGAGGACCAGGGGCGCGTCGGCCGCAGGGCCGGCGCGCACGGGATGCGCCGGCCGCACGAACGCATTCCAGAGCGCGGTCAGTAAGACGAACGCGACCGCAGCGGAGATGAGGATGGACAGGCGACGCTCGACGACCATGCGCGCAATATGCGAGCGGCCGGTGTCGCGCCGCTAGCTTTGCCTGGATGGCGTCTCTATGATTGTGGCCTGCTTATGCTTGGCCGGTAAGTGATCGCGTTACCCGCGGCGCCCATCATCCGCCGGCGCGGGTGGGTGCTCGCGGCGTGGGCGGCTCTGTTTGTGCTGTTCGCGCCGCGGGCGTGTCATGTCCAGCAGGTCCTCGCGCTGCGCGGGGGCACGAGCGAGGCCACCGAGGCGAGCCGCGCCACCGAGCTGCTCAAGCAGGCGTTTCGGACACCGTTCGCGGACTATGTCGGGATCGTCGTGCACGGTCCCGTCCGCTGGACCAACCCGCGGTTCACCGCCGTGCTCGACACCCTCACGGCTGCGGTCGAGCGGCGCAGCTACGTGGGCCAGGTGATCTCCGTCCGCTCGATCGGCGAGTCGAGCTTCGTGAGCCAGGACCGACGCACCACGTTCCTGATCGCGGCGCTCACCCCGCAGTCGAGCCGCGACCTGAGCAGCAGCTCAGTCCCCGACCTGCGCGCCACGATCAGCGACGCCCTGGCACGCGTGCCCGGCGCCGAGGACTTCGACGTCATGGTGACGGGGTTCCCCGCCCTGGATCACGACGTGCGCACCGTCAGCGCCGAAGACACGGAGCGGGGCGAGCGGCGCGCGCTGCCGCTCACGCTCCTGGTATTGATCATCGCGTTCGGGGCGCTCGTGGCGGCCGCGCTGCCGGTTATCGTGGGTGTCCTGGCGATCACGATCGCCCTGGGACTCGTCACCATCGCCGCCCGCTACACCGCCATGTCGGTGTTCGTGCTGAACATCACCACCATGGTCGGGCTGGGCGTCGGGATCGACTACTCGCTGCTCATCGTCACGCGGTTTCGCGAAGAGCTGAACCGCGGGTTGTCGCCGGTCGACGCCGCCGTCCGCACGGTCGAGACCGCCGGCTCGGCGGTGGTGACATCCGGTCTGACGGTGGTCGTCGGATTCGCGGCGCTCGTGGCCACGCCGCTCTCCGACACTCGGTCGGTGGGCATCGGGGGCCTGCTCGTCGTCGCCATGGCAGTCCTGCTCGCCACCACATTCCTGCCGGCGGCGCTCGCCATGCTGGGACGCGGCATCGACCGCCCGCGGTGGCTGGCGCGCCCGCTCGCGCGGTTTCATGCCCCCACGGGGTGGGAGCGCTGGGCGCGCTGGCTGGGGCACCGTCCGTGGCGCGCGGTCGCCGTGGGCGGCATGGCGATCGCGCTGCTCACCTTTCCGCTCACGCAGATCCGTCTGGGCCTCCCCGCCACCAACTGGTTCCCTCCCGAGTCGGAGTCGGCCCGGGGGCTCGAGGCCCTGCGCGAGATGGGCGCGAGCGGCGTGATTCAGCCGGTGCGCGTCGTGGTGCAACTGCCGGAGGGCGAATCCGCCCTCTCCGCGCGCCGTCTGCCCGGGCTCAAGGCCCTCACCGACTCGATCCGCAAGGATCCGCGCGTGCGCGAAGTACGCGGCGTGGCCAGCGTCAAGGCCGCGCTGTCGACGCTGCAGCTCGCCATCTACTACAGCGATCCCGACCAGGTGCGGGCCAAGAACCCGAAGTTCTTCGACGCGTACCTGAGCGCCGACAATCGCGTCACCCTGCTGGACGTGATCCCGTCCGACACGGTCTCACTCACCGGCCTGATGGACGTGGTGCGGCGGGTGCGGGGCATCGTGGGGCACAGCATTCGGGGACTCGCCGGAGCGGAGATCCTGGTCGCGGGCTTCGCCGCGTCCAACGTCGACACGCAGCACCAGCTGATGCGGCAGTTCCCAAAGACCGTGGGCCTGGTCCTCGGCATCACCGCCTTCATGCTGTTCTGGGCGTTCCGCTCGCTGCTCGTCCCCGTGAAAGCCGTCCTCTTGAACCTGCTCTCCGTCGGCGGCGCCTTCGGGCTCACGGTGTTGGTGTTTCAGCACGGCTACGGCGGACGGTTCTTCGGACTGGAGGGGCCCACTGAGGCGATCTGGGCTGTCGTCCCGGTGCTGGTGTTCGCCATCGTATTTGGGCTGTCGATGGACTACGAGGTGTTCCTGCTCACGCGCGTGAAAGAGGTGTTCGACAAGACCGGCCGCAACGACCACGCCACCATGGAAGGCCTGTCCGCCACCGCCTCCACTATCACGAGCGCGGCCCTGATCATGATCCTCGTGTTCGGGACGTTCGCGTTCACCCGGGTGCTCGCCGTGCAGCTGATCGGCTTCGGCCTGGCGGCCGCCGTGCTGCTCGACGCCACGCTGATCCGCATGGTGCTGGTCCCGGCGATCATGCACATCGCCGGACGCTGGAATTGGTGGCCGGGGGTTCGCGCACCCCGACTGGAGAGAGAGAACAGCGCCTCGTGAACAGAACAGGCCACTGCTAGACGCACAGGCGCACAGGGGTCAACCGATGGCAGGCATCAGGAAGAGCTCTTCCCGACACCTAGGACCTGTTCACCGCTGCGCGTCTGTGCGTCTAGCTGTTGCCTGTCCCAAGCCTCTCGAGGCGCGCCCCCCACACGTCCCAATGCCACGCGGGGACCCTGATCCCCGTCCTCGGGTCTTTGAGCGGCTTGTACTGCAGCCACTCCGGCCGCAGCCCCAGCTCGCGACCCAGCCCGAGCAACCGGTCCTTGTCGGCGCTCACGAGATGGACCATGCGCTCGCCCCGCATGGTGTGGCGGTGAAGCCACACGCCGCCGTCGAGGGCGAAGCACATCCCCTCGCGGCGGCGTGTGAACTCCTGATAGGGTGGTGCTACTGGCAGGTGATGCGGCCCTCCGACGTCGCCGGCGCCACCGGTGTGGCCGCTCCCGAAAACAGAGCGCATTGCCGTCCGGGAGCGTAGAGACTGGTCGTGGTGGCGGACCACCCGGCCGGTGTGGCTTCGTTGATGACGAGCACGACGCCCGCCGACGAGAGGAAGTTGCCCATGAGGGCGAAGCTCGTCGTGTACTTCGCGCTGTCGTAGAAAAACGCCTCTTCCGCCGTCGCCAGGTTGCGAAGGTCGGACTTCATGGCGGCGACGTACGCCTTCTCCTTCGTGTTGGAGAACTTCGGGATGGCGATGGCCGCCAAGAGCCCGATGATCACCACCACGATGAGCAGCTCGATCAACGTAAAGCCACGTCGAGACATCACCTGCGTACCCCCCGGGCGCGAAGGGGCGCCGAGCGGTTCACCACCACCCGGTGCCCCAGAATAGTGAGCCCGGAAGGCCGTTCCTGCAAGAGCCATGCTTACCCCTTGGCATCGACCCAATTCATTCCGACGCCGATAGTTACGACGAGTGGCACGCGCAGCTCGGCGGCGCGCTCCATATGGCGTTTTACCAGGTCCGTGGCGATTGACACCTCCCCGGCCGGCACCTCAAATACAAGCTCATCATGCACTTGCAGGATCATGCGGGACCCAAGACCGGCTGCCGTGAGCGCCGCCGCGATCCGCACCATCGCGATCTTGATCAGGTCCGCCGCCGACCCCTGCAGCGGAGAATTGGTCGCCGTGCGCTCGCCGAACGCGCGGATGTTGAAGTTGCGATCCTTGAGCTCCGGGATGTAGCGCCGCCTTCCAAACAGTGTCTCGACATATCCCTTCGCGCGAGCCTCAGCGACGGTGCGATCGAGCCACGCGCGGACGCCGGAGAAGCGTGTGAAGTACTGCTCGATGAACTGCTTCGCTTCATCCTGGGTGATGCCGAGTTGCCGCGAGAGCGCGAACGCGCCTTGCCCGTAAATGGTCGCAAAGTTGATCGTCTTGGCCCGGGCTCGCATCTCGGACGTCACCTTGTCCTGGGCGACGTTGAAAATAACGGCCGCGGTCTGGCGGTGGATGTCCCCGCCCTGCGTGAAGGCCTGGACGAACGCGGGATCGCCGGAGAGATGCGCCAGCAGACGCAGCTCGATCTGCGAGTAATCGGCCGTCAGCAGCACCGCACCGGGCGCGGCGACGAAGGCCCGGCGGATGGCCTCCCCGCGCGGTGTGCGCACCGGAATGTTCTGGAGGTTTGGATCGGAGGACGATAAGCGACCCGTCGCCGCGCCGGCCTGGTTGAAGCTCGTGTGGATGCGCCCGGTAGCCGGGTTGATGAACCCCGGGAGGGCGTCCACGTACGTCGACTTGAGCTTCGACAGCTCGCGGTACTCGATGAGCAGGCGGGGCACTTCGTGTCCCATGGCGGCGAGCTGCTCCAGCACCTCGTAGTCGGTCGACGGACCCGTCTTCGTCTTCTTGAGGACCGGGAGTTGGTGCTTTTCGAATAACACGTGCCGCAGCTGAGGCGTGGAGTTGATGTTGAAGTCGGTGCCCGCCGCCTGATAGATGGTTCGCTCCAGGGCGGCGAGCTCGGCGGCAAAGGTCCGGGAGATCTCGCTCAGCCGATCGAGGTCGATGCGCACGCCGTGCCACTCCATGTCGACGAGCACGGCGATGAGAGGCAGCTCGATGGTCTCGAGCAGGCGCAGCAGTTGGTGATCTTCGAGCTCGGGCTGGAGCGCGTCGCGCAGCCGGAGCACCACCTCGCTGGCGGTGGCGCAATAGCGCGCCGCGTCCGCGACCGCGACCGCCGCGAACGGCCGTTCCGCCCTGCCGCGTCCCGCGACGTCCGCGAACGTGCGCATCGTGAGGGACAGCCGCTCGCGGGCCACGTCGTCGATGGCGTGGGAGCGGCCCCCGGGATCGAGGACGAAGCTCGCGAGCATCGAGTCGTAGGTGACACCCGCCAGCTCCACGCCCGCGCGACGCAGCACCAGCCAGTCGTGCTTGACGTCGTGCCCCGCCTTCGGCACGCGGGGATCGCCCAGCAGCTCGCGCAGGGGCGCGAGCGCCGCGCTCGCGAGCGGCGGCAGATTACGCGGCGCCGCTCCCCCGGCCAGCTCGCCGTCGGGGGCGACATGTGCGAACGGGAGGTACCACGAGCGTCCCGGCGACACCGCCAGCGACATCCCCACGAGATCGCCGCGCAGCGGATCGAGCGACGTGGTCTCCGTGTCGAGCGCGACCAGCGGCGCCTCACGGCACCCCGCCACGACCGCCGCGAGCTGCGCCGGGTCGTCCACGATCGTCGGCTCCGCGGGCGCGGCCGTGGGCGTCGCGGGGGCGCCGGACTCCTCCGCTCCGGCAGCCCAGCGGGCACCCGCCGTCGCGGAGCTGTCCGGCGCCCCCGCTCCCACCGCCTGAAGTCCCTCCAGCTTCGGGATCAGCGACCGGAACTCGAGCTCGGTGAACAGCTCCGTGAGCCGCCCGATCTCGGGCGGTCGCACGCGCAGTGCCTCCAGATCGAGCGACAGCGGTACGTCGCGTCGGATCGTCACCAGCTCGCGCGACAGGCGGGCGAGCTCGGCGTGCTGCTGCACGGCTTCACGCGCCCGCTTGCCGGAGATGCCCGCGGCGCCGGCGATGATCGCGTCGAGATCGCCGAAGGTCTTGAGGAGCTCCAAAGCGGTCTTGTCGCCGACACCCTTCACGCCCGGGACGTTGTCCGAAGTGTCTCCCACGAGAGCGAGGTAATCGACCACGCGCTCGGGGGGGACGCCCAGCCGCTCCCCGGCGTTCGTCTGGTCCACCCAGTGCTCCTCGACGGCGGCCGGACCACCCCGTCCGGGATTGAGGAGCGCGATCCCCGGCGCGATGAGCTGGTAGAAGTCTTTGTCGCCGGACACGATCACCACCTGCAGGCCGCGGCCGCTCCCGGTGGTCGCGAGCGTGCCGATCACGTCGTCCGCCTCGAAGCCGTCGACCCCGACCACGCTCACGCGGAAGGCGTCGAGGATCTGCCCGATGCGCTCGACCGAGCGGTCGAAGTCCTGCTGCAGCTCGGCGCCGAGCTTCTCCCGCGTCGCCTTGTACTCGGGGTAGGTCCGGTGCCGGAACGACTTCCCGACGTCGTGCACCCACGCGAGATAATCGGGACGCCGCCGCTCGAGCAGGCGCAGCAGGAAGTTGGTGACGCCCCACGCGGCCGAGGTGTTCTCGCCGCGGCGCGTGGTCAGCGGGCGCGCGATCATCGCGAAGAAGGCGCGGTAGATGAGGGCGTAGCCGTCCACCAGATAGAGCGTCGGCATGGGCCGAACAATAACGCGCGCGGGAGGCTCGGGAGAATCAAAAACCCCGCCCGACGAGCGCGCGGGCGGGGGGTGACGCCGAATGGCGCGGAGGCCGACTAGGCGCGAACGACGTTCGCGGCGTGCAACCCTTTGTCGCCAGCCTTCACCTCGAACTCCACCACCTGCCCTTCAGCGAGCGTCTTGAAGCCGTCCATCTGGATGGCCGAGAAGTGCACGAACACGTCCTCGCCGCCCTCCTGTTCAATGAAGCCGTACCCTTTGGCATCATTGAACCACTTCACCTTTCCCTTAGCCATTCGTTCTGCCTCCTGCGGAGTCATCCTTTCCCTTGGGGCGCTGTGGCACCCGGCCCGGCACCGATGTCGGGCGCGCTATGAAATGACGCGCCACGGAAACTTTGTCAAGCAACCCGAGGGCGCCGCGGGCGCCGTTGCTAAGTCGCTGACGATCAATTGGTTGGGACGACATACAGGGCGCGATACAGCTCGCGGTTGCGCAGCACCGAGCGCACGTAGCCGCGTGTCTCCTGATAGGGAATCGCTTCGATGAACTGGTCGGGGTCGTCGGCGCCGGGCCGCGCGAGCCAGCGCGTCACGGGCGCGGTGCCCGCGTTGTAGGCGGCCACCGCCGCCTCGCCGCGACCGGGGAAGCGCTGCAGCAGCTCCTGCAGGTGCGCCGCGCCGAGGTGGAGATTCAAGTCGGGGACGGTGATCCACTCCGGATAGAAGGTCACGTCGAGCCCGCGCGCCGTGAGCGCCGCAGTGCCGGGGAGCAGCTGCGCGAGCCCCCGGGCGCCCGCGGGGGAAAGGGCCTCGGCATCGAACACGCTCTCCTGGCGCACGATGGCGACGAGCAGCAGCGGGTCGACGCCGAACTCCGCCGCCTCAGCCTCGACGGCGCGGCGGTTCGGCCACGGGAAGATGGCGCGCAGCACGCGGGGGTCGTTGGGGGCTTTGAGCGCGGCCTGCCAGCCGAGCCGGACGGCCGCCGGCCCGAAGCCGCGGCGCGCCAGCCCGTCACTCCACGCGAGCAGCGCGTCCAGGTCCTGCTGCGGCGCCCGCGCGAGGATGGTGCGCACCTCTGCCTGGGCCGCCGTGTCGAGGCCAGCGAGGAGCAGCGTGTCGACGCGGCCGAGCGTCGCGACGAT
>DATDFC010000059.1:0-2871 GCA_036522815.1 Gemmatimonadales bacterium
GTTGACGTACACGCCGGAGCCGTGGCGGATCGACACCAACCCGATGGTCTCGAGGCTCTTGAGCGCCTCGCGCACCGTCGGATGCCCCACCCGGAAGCGGCGTGCCATCTCCATGATGGGAGGCAGCTTGTCGCCTTGGCGATACTCTCCTTGCTGGATCAGCACCCGGATCTGCCGCGCCAGCCGGTCAGGGAGACTCTGTTTCGAAACCGGTTTCAATGCGTGGGTCAATCGTGCCTTCCTTGCCTTGCCGGAGCCGTACCGATGACGGCCGCGAACGCCGGCTTGGGCCGGCCGTCCCGATCGAACAGCAAAGGATAATTCGTGCGCCCTCGCACCGGCCAGTTGTTGAGCCAGGAGTCCCGGTCGGTGACGCCCCAGAAGGTCACCCGCGTCACCGTCCCGCGGTGCCGCAGGTAGGAGCCGAACAGCTCCGCATAGCGCCGCGCCAATGCCTGTTGCAGCGAGTCGGGGAGGGCGTCCACGAACGGGTCCGCTCCCCGCGGCAGCACGTCCACGTCGAGCTCGGTGATCATCACCCGCACGCCCAGCGCCGCGAACGCGTCGATCGTGGAATCTTCCTGCGCCGGCGACGGCCAGTCGAGACGGTCGTGGTTCTGCAGCCCGACGGCCGCGATGGGAATTCCCTCGTGCTGGAGGCGTTGCACCAGCTCCACGGCCCCCCGCCGCTTGTCCGCGTTCTCGAGCGAGTAGTCGTTGTAGTACAGCTCGGCGTCGGGGTCGGCTTCGCGGGCAAACCGGAACGCGGTGGCGACGTAGTCCTCACCCAGCGTGGTCAGCCACGCAGTACGGCGCAGGGTGCCGTCGTCGTTGAGCGCCTCGTTCACGACGTCCCAGCCCTTGATCCGGCCGCGGTAGCGCCCCACCACCGTGTGGATGTGCTCGCGCAGCCGGGCGAGCAGCGTGTCCCGGCTCACGGGATTGCCGCTCGAGTCCTGGAACACCCAGCGCGGCGTCTGATTGTGCCAGACCAGATTGTGCCCGACGATGAACATGTGGTTCCGCTCGCCGAACGCGACGTAGCGGTCGGCAGCGGCGAAATCGTAGGTCCCGGGGCGGGGATGCACCGCGGCCCACTTGAGCGCGTTCTCGGGCGTGATCGAGTTGAACTGCGCCTTGACGATGCGGGCTGCGACAGTATCGACCTCTGAGAACTGCGCGGCGTTGAGCGCCGCGCCGACCAAAAAGGCGCCCTCGAAGATCGTGCGGAGGCCGCGCTGCGGGCGGGCGCAGCCGGCCGCGAGCGCCCCCAGCAGCGCCACTGCCCGCCACTTACCGTTCCCCGACGACATCCAGGGCGACGCTCGAGACGTCCACGGAGTTGCCGCCCACCATGATGTCGAAGCGCCCCGGCTCGACCACACGCTTCATGTCGGCGCCATGGTAGGACAGCTGCTCCGGCCCGACGTCGAACGTGACGGTGCGCGTCTCACCCGGCTGCAGCGTGACGCGCCGGAACCCGCGCAGCTCCTGCACCGGCCGCGTCGCCATGCTGACGACGTCCCGGATGTACAGTTGCACGACCTCGTCTCCCGCCCGGGCTCCGGTGTTGGTCACGTCGACCGAGACGGTGGTCCGCTCCCGGGTCCCGATGCGAGCCGGCGCCACGCGCAGGTTGGCGTACGCGAAGCTCGTGTACGACAGACCGTACCCGAACGGGAACAGCGGCTGCGTCGTGTCGAACAGGTACCCACGCCGGGCGGAGGGTTTGTGATTGTAGAACACCGGCAGCTGCCCCACGTGACGGGCCACGGTGACGGGCAGCTTGCCGCCGGGATTGATGTCGCCGAAGAGCGCATCCGCTACGGCCGTGCCGGTTTCCTGCCCCAGATACCATGCGTCGAGAATCGTAGGAGCGCGGGTCACGAGGTCGGGGATCGACAGCGGGCGGCCGTGAATGAGCACCAGGACGGTGCGCGTGCCGGTGGCGAGCACCGCGCGCACCAGCGCCTCCTGTTGGCCCGGCAGCCCGAGGTCCGCTCGGTCGCCGAGGTGATTCGGCGCGTAGGCCTCGCGACTCGTCATCTCGTTGTCCCCGACCACGACGATCGCCAGCTGGCTGCGCCGGGCGAGCGCGACGGCGGCCGCGCGGCGCCGGGCGTTGGACGCCGGGTCGGCCAGCACGACGCGATCCGCACCCTCACGTGCGTGGGATCGCGTCCCGCCGACGTGGGGCTGCGGCTCGCGGGTGAACGTAGAGTCTTCGGTGATGCGGGTCCCTTCCGCATACTCGACGCTCACCCGGCTGCCCAGTCGGGTCCGGATGCCCTCGACGATGCTGACGGTATGCCGTGGGCCTCCCGAATACTCCCCCAGCAGCACCTCGGCCGCGTGCGGGCCGATCACCGCGACGCGCGACAGCCGCTCCGCCGGTAGCGGCAGGACGCCTCCGTCGTTCTTGAGCAGGGTGATCGCCTGCCGCGCGGCCTCGAGCGCCAGGCCGCGAGTGGCGTCGGCGCCCGAGATTCGGTCCGCCGCGTCGGGATCGACCAACGGATTCTCGAACAGGCCAAGCTCGAACTTCGCCCGCAGCAGCCGTCGCACCGTGGTATCGATGGTGGCCTCGGCGACGCGACCCTGCCGCACCTGATCGACCAGCGTGCCGTATGCCTGCACGTCGGGGAGCTCGACGTCCACGCCGGCCGCGAGGGCGCGACGCGCCGCCTCCGCGTGGTCCGCCGCGACGTGGTGCAGATCGGCGAGCTGCGCAATGGCGAACCAGTCGGAGACGATCACGCCGTTGAACCCCCACTCCCCGCGCAGCACGTCGCGCAACAGCCAGCGGTTGGCGTGCGACGGAATGCCGTCCACCTCGTTGTAGGAGGGCATGACGCTCTTGGCATGCGCCTC
>DATDFC010000060.1:0-5024 GCA_036522815.1 Gemmatimonadales bacterium
CGATCACCACGGTGGGTCGAGTCGCGCCACCGCGCCCGTCCCCGCGTCGGCCGCTGCGACTCGACCCACCGTGGTGATCGTGGGCGCCGGGTTCGGCGGGCTGCGGGCGGCGCGCTCGCTCGGCGACGCCCCCGTCAACGTGGTGCTGGTGGACCGTCACAACTACCACTTGTTCCAGCCGCTCCTGTACCAGGTGGCCACCGCGGGCCTCGAGCCCGAGCAGATCGCGCGGCCCGTGCGCGCGGTGCTGCGCCGCCAGCGCAACTTCGAGTTCCGGATGACCGAGGTGACGGGGCTCGACGCGAACGGGAAGCGCCTCGTGACCACGGACGGCCCGATCGCCTACGACTATCTGGTGCTCGCCGTGGGCGGCGAAACGAACTACTTCGGGCTCGAGGGCGTCGTGCGCCACGGCTTCGGCCTGAAGGACATTCCCGAGGCGATCCGGATCCGCAACCACGTGCTGCACGCATTCGAGCGGGCGATGCTCGAGTCCGACGCCGAGCGCCGCCGCGCCTGGCTGACGTTCGTCGTGGTGGGCGGCGGGCCGACGGGCGTCGAGATGGCGGGCGCGCTGTCGGAGCTGATCCGCCTGGTGCTGGTGAAAGACTATCCGCGCCTCAACGTGAAAGACGTGCGCGTGCTGCTGCTCGAGGCGACGGACCGTCTGCTCGGGCCCATGCCGGCGCGCCTGCGGGAGGCCGCGGCCGAGACGCTATGGCGGAAGAAGCACGTGGAGGTGCGCTTCGGAGCGACAGTCGCCGACTACGACGCCGAGCGCGTGAGCTTGAAGAGCGGGGAAGTGATCCCGGCGCGCACGCTGATCTGGGCGGCGGGTGTCCAGGCCGTGTCCCTCACCGCCCGGCTCGGGCTCCGGACGGTGCGGCAAGGACGGGTGGCGGTCACGCCGACGCTCGCCGTTCCGGAGCATCCCGACATCTACGTCATCGGCGACGCCGCCTACCTCGAGGTCGATGGAGCGCCGCTGCCGATGATGGCCCCGGTCGCCATCCAGATGGCCCGGACCGCCGCCGCCAATATCCGGCGACGGCTCGCCGGCCAGCCGCCCGCGCCGTTCGATTACCGCGACCCGGGCTCGCTCGCGACCATCGGCCGCAACGCCGCCGTCGCCTACATCCGCGGCATCGCCTTCACCGGCTTTCCGGCCTGGGTGGTGTGGCTGGTGGTGCACATCATCCAGCTCATCGGGTTCCGCAACAAGCTGTTCGTGCTGTTGAACTGGGCGTGGGACTACTTCTTTTACGAGCGCGCGGCCCGCCTGATCACGTCGATGGACTGACTAGCGCGGAGTGGGCCGTGGCGCGGGGGGCCGGGCGGGCGCGCCGGTCCTGCGCACGCGCCGTACCACCCCGTTCCAGCCGCACTCGAGGCACCAGCGCCGCTCCAGCACCGGGACCAGCCGATCGAGCACCAGGTTCCGGACGCCGACCATCTCGACATTGCAGTGTGGGCAGAGCGCGCCCTGCGGCAGCAGCAGATACACGACTGCGGTCACGATCGCGACTCGCAACAGCACGGTCGCGAGCAGCACGACCACCACCAGCATCCTCTATGATAGCGCGCGCCTGGCGCTCCGGCCATCCTAACCGGCCGACGCCTTCAGCTCCTGCACGAACGTCGCGATGCGACGCTCCAGCTCCGCCAGCTCGACCGGTTTGACGAGCACGCGCTCCCGGGGCACGGGCGTATTCCCCGGCTCGGCGAGCTGCGACACGTCCCCCGACAAGAACAGCACGCGCCGCACGAGCTCGGGTCGCTCCTGCTCGAGCCGCGCGTACAGCTCGATCCCGCCCATGCGGGGCATGCGCAGGTCGACCACGATCACGTCCGGGGCCCCCCCCGCGCTCAGCCGCGCGAGCCCCTCGAGTCCGTCCGCCGCTTCTTCCACCTCGGCCCCACGGCGCGCGAGGAAGCGCGCCATCGGTCGCCGCACACCCTCCTCGTCCTCGACGATCAACACGCGCACACCCGCCAGACTGGCTCCCGCTCCGGGAGCGCGCCCGCCCCCCCCGCCCCCCGGCGGGCCCGGGGGAGGAGCGCTTCCCGCCGCCCCGGCCTGCTCCGCGACCGGAGCGGACGTCGCCGCCGCCCGCGGCAGCGACAGCGAGAAGCGGGCCCCGGCTCCGGGCGCAGACACGAGCGCGAGATCGCCTCCCGCTTGCCGCGCGATTTGCCGTGAGATGTAGAGCCCCAGCCCGGTGCCGCGATGGCCCTTGGTGGTGGCGAACGGTCGAAACAGCCGGGAGGCGAATTCCGGGGCCACGCCCTCCCCGTTGTCCGCGACGGCGACGAACACACTCGCCTCGGCCGCCCAGGTGTCCACGCTGAGCTGGCGCGGCGGCTTGACGCGACGCAGGGCGTCGATGGCGTTGGCCAGGAGATTGACCACGACCTGCTCGAGCTTGATGGCGTCGCCTTCCACCGCCGGCAGATCGGGGTCGAGACGCCCGCCCACCGTGATCTCGTCGACGCCGAACCGGTACGACACGAGATCGAGCGCGCCGCGCACGACGTCGTTCAGGTTGACGCGCGTCACCTCGCGTTCGGTGGCGTGCACGAACCGCAGCAGGCCGCGCAGCAGCTTGGCGGCCCGCCGGGCCTGGCGCAGGATCTGCGACATCTCGTTGCGCGGCTCGTCCGTGAGGCTCGGATCGGCGAGGCGGTTCTCGGCATGCGCGGCGATCGCCATGAGCGGGTTGTTCACCTCATGGGCCACGCCGGCGAGCAGCTCGCCCGCAGCCGCGAACCTGCCCTGCTCTTCGGCGCGGTCCCCCAGCACTTGCGTCATGACGTTGAAATGCAGCGCGAGCCGGCCCAGCTCGTCGGTGGCTTGTACGGGCACGCGGATGGTGAGGTCGCCGTCGGCCACGCGCGCCAGCCCCGTGTCGAGCTCGCGCAGGGGACGCCACACTCGACGCCGCAGCACCGCGACGAGCGCGAGGACGAGCGCGACGCCGCCGGCGACCCACACCGCCACGTCGCGGCGCACGCCGCTCTGGGCGGCCCGCAACCCGCTCTGGCGCTCGATCAGGTAGGCCCGGGCGACGCGATTGCCGTCGATCCGGCGCTCTCGCGCCAGCTCGACGAGTCGATCGATCGCGGCCAGTCGCGCCGCCACGTCCGCGCGCGAGCCGTGCTCGAGCCGGGTGACCGCCCCAGCGACCGCGGCGCTGAGACTCGCGAGGTCATCGTCGATGCGCGCGAGCTCCATCTGCAGGGTCGGCGGGATGGATGCATCCGGCGGCGTCTGCAGCGGCCCACGTGCGCTCCCCAGGAGACGGCGCGCCAGCGCCAGGGAGTCGGCGGTCGGCGAGGATGCGCGGGCAAGTGCGTGCACGATGCGAACGGCCTCGTGGAGCGCGCTGTCCCGCCGCATCAGCTGGGCATTCAGGGTGGTGATCGCCTCGGTCGCGGCACCGAGGGCCAGGGCGGGGCGACTCACCCGGAACAGAAGGTAGAGGGGCAGAGCCCCCGCGTACACGCCGGCCGCGAGGACGACCACGAGCAGCGTCATCCGCAGATTGAGCGTTCGCCCCGGAGGCGGTGGGGCCAGCCGGCGAGGCGTCACGGCGAGAGCCGCACGGGGAGCGCTACCGTAGCCGCTAACATAACGTCCCGACTGGCGGGGCCGCGCCGGGCCCGCCACATTTTCCCAGCATGATCACCTATACGGGCGACCGGATGAAGATCGTCATCGGGTACGCGCTGTGGGCGACGGTGTGCGCCGCGGTCGCGGGGGCCGCCCTGTCGCTCGTCCACACCTGGTTCTTCAGTTATCACGCGGGCCGCCCCGGTTTCTGGAGCACTCTGCTCGAGGACTTCGCGACCACCCTGGGCATTGCGGCGGGGCAGGGCGCCGTCGCGCTCGTCGGCGGCAGCATCCTGGCGCGCTTGGGGCGCGCCCTCCATGCCACCGTGTTGCTCGGCCTGCTCGTCGGCGTGTTCGATTTCGTGATGAACTTCCTGCAGATGACGGTCCAAGGTACCGAGCTCGGCTGGGTGCCCGATCTGGTGATTCTCGCGGGGGCGGTCGTCGTGATCACCGTGCTGGGATCGCGCGCCGCGACGCGGACGCCGTTATAGCCTCGGCAGCGTTATGCCACGCTGCGCCTGGTACTTTCCCTTCTTGTCTTTATAGCTGACTTCACACTCGTCTCCCTCGTCGGCCGTGAAGAACAGCACCTGGGCAATGCCCTCGTTGGCGTAGATCCGGGCGGGCAGGGGCGTGGTGTTGGAGATCTCGAGCGTCACGAAACCTTCCCACTCCGGCTCGAACGGCGTGACGTTCGTGATGATGCCGCAGCGGGCGTACGTGCTCTTGCCCACGCAGATCGTCAGGACGTTGCGGGGGATGCGGAAGTACTCCACCGAGCGCGCCAGGGCGAACGAGTTGGGCGGCACGATGCACACATCGCCCGTGAACTCGACGAACGATTTGGGATCGAAGCGCTTGGGATCGACGACCGCCGAGAGCGCGTTGGTGAAGATCTTGAACTCGGGCGCCACCCGCATGTCGTAGCCGTAGGAGGAGACGCCGTACGAGATGACGCCGGCACGCGCCTGGTTCTCGGCGAACGGCTCGATCATGGCATGGTGGGTCGCCATGCGCCGGATCCAGCGGTCGGACTTGATGGACATGGGCCGCCAATATATCGGTGGCACCGACACTTACGCCACTCGATTCGGTTGACAAGCTTGCCGCGCGTGAATACGTTTCGGCGGATCAAGTGAATTTTTTCACGAACTCATGAACCAGCCCTATCTCTCCTTCCTCCTGCTGCTCGGCTTCGTCGCGTTCAACGCCGTCCTGTTGATCGGGCTGTCGCACCTGCTCGCCCCCCGCAAGCCCACGCTCCTGAAGGACAGCCCGTACGAGAGCGGCATGCCGCCGCTCGGCAGCGCGCACGAGCGCTTCTCGGTGAAGTTCTACCTGGTCGCGATGCTGTTCATCATCTTCGACATCGAGACCGTGTTCCTCATTCCCTGGGGCACGATCTACTTCA
>DATDFC010000061.1:0-17106 GCA_036522815.1 Gemmatimonadales bacterium
TCGTGCCCGGCCGGATGTTGTGGAGCGGCGAATACTTGTAGAGATAGGGGAACTGGGCCGCGCTGTCGGCGGAGCCGTAGTCGGTCACCCAGGCCCAGCCGATCGTGAACTTGTGGAAGCGGAGCATATCCATCACGCCCACCGCGGGCAGCGCCGCGCCGAACAGCTCGGGCCGCTGCGTGATCGCCGCCCCGACCAGCAGCCCGCCGTTCGACCCGCCCGCGATGGCCAGCTTGGGCGTCGCCGTGTACCGCTGCGCGATCAGGTACTCGGCCGCCGCGATAAAGTCGTCGAACACGTTCTGCTTCTTGTCGAGCATCCCCGCCTGATGCCACTCCTCGCCGTACTCGCCGCCGCCCCGCAGGTTCGGCACGGCATAGACACCGCCCATCTCGAGCCACACGAGCGTGGCCACTGAGAAGCTTGGCGTGAGGCTGATGTTGAACCCGCCGTAGCCGTACAGGTACGTCGGGTTCGAGCCGTCGAGCGCCAGTCCCTTCCGGTGTGTGATGAACATCGGCACGCGGGTGCCGTCCTTGCTCGTGTAGAACACCTGCTTCGTTTCGTAGCCCGACGGATCGAAATCGATCTGCGGCGCCTTGAAGACGCTGGTCGCCCCGCTCTTGAAATCGTAGCGGAAAATCGTGGTGGGATACAGGAACGAGGTGAAGGCGTAGAACATCTCGGCGTCGCGCCGCTCGCCCGTGATCGAGCCCACCGTGCCGAGTGCGGGCAGCGCGAGCTCCGACATGGGCCGGCCGTCGAGCGCGTACAGCCGGAGCCGGGACGCCGCGTCGTGCATGGCGCCCGTCACGAACACGTCGTGGATGATATGCACCTCTTCCAGCACGTCCGGACCCTGAGGAATGACCTCGCGCCAGCGGGCACGCTCGGGATGGCGCGTGTCGACCGCGATGACGCGCTTGCGGGGCGCGCTCAGATCGGTGAGGAAGTAGAACACCGGCCCGTCGTTGCCCACGAAGGCATAGCTCGCGTCGAACTCGTCGAGCAGCCGGATCACGTCGCCCCTGACCCGCGGGTGCTGCGGATCCTTGAGATCGAAGTAGTAGACGCGGTTGCGCCGGTCGGTGCCGAGCCACACGTGCAACACGGCGTAGCGACCATCGTCGGTGACTTCCGCGTTCATGCCCCAGTCGGGCTGGTCGGGTCGCTCGTAGACGAGCACGTCCTGCGTCTGCTCCGTGCCGAGCCGGTGGTAGTAGACCTTCTGGAACCGGTTGACGTCGCTGAGCGCCTTGTCTCCGGGCTCGGGGTAGCGGCTGTAGAAAAAGCCGGCGCCGTCCTTGGTCCAGGACGCCCCGGAAAACTTGATCCAGCGCAGGTGATCCGGCAGGTCGCGCCCGGTGGCCACATCGCGTACTCGGAACTCCTCCCAGTCGGAGCCGCTCGCCGACGTCCCGTACGCGACCAGCCGGCCGTCTTCGGACACGGCCAGCGTCGAGAGCGCGACCGTCCCATCCGCTGACAGGAGATTCGGGTCCAGCAACACCGCCGGGTCGCCCGTCAGCGCCGCCTGGGTGTACAGCACCGACTGGTTCTGCAGGCCGTCGTTCTTGAAATAGAAGTAGCGGCCGGCCTTGTGGAACGGCGCGCCGTACTTGGGATAGTCCCACAGCCGGCGCAACCGCTCGCGGATGCGCTCGCGGGCGGGGATTCCCGCCAGGTACGCCTCCGTCAGGCGGTTCTCCGCCTCGATCCAGGCGCGCGTCGCCGGCGCGTCGGGATCCTCGAGCCCACGGTAGGGATCGGGGATCTTGGTACCGTGATAGTCGTCCACCACGTCGCTCTTCGGGGCGGGCGGGTACTGGATGATTTGGGCGGCGGCGGGCGTGAGCGCGGCACCGTTGGCGAGCACGGTCAGGAGCACCCCCCTGAGGGAAGAACCGAACTGTGGCGTCATATCGATAATCTCACCCCGGTTGACGTAAGTCGCAAGGCCGCTTAGATTTAGACTATGCATTGGACTCGAGCGTTGCTGTCGCTCCCGGGCGCCGTCGCAGCGTCGTCAGGGCGACGCTCGTCCAATCGGTTCGACTCATCCGAGACTGATCTCAGCGGCATGAGTTTCTGCTGGACCAATCGCAGGATCCCTACCGGCTGTTGGCCGACCGGGGTCGAGGGCACTTGCTTTGAAACGGGAAATTCTCATCAGCGGGACCGCGCGCGAGACTCGCGTGGCGATCCTGGAGGACGACCGCCTTGTTGAGCTCCTGGTGGATCGTCCGGACGCCCGCCGCATGGTGGGCGATATCTACCTGGGGACGGTCGAGGCCGTGCTTCCGGGAATCCAAGCCGCGTTCGTCAACATCGGGGCCGAAAAGAGCGCCTTTCTCCACGCCTCCGACCTGATCGAGGCGGAGGAGGACGACGAGCCCGCTGATCACGACGATGACGACGACGGCAACGGCAACGGGGGTGGGGGTGGTGGAGGTGGGGGGGGGCGCTCCGCCCGTCGCCGCATTCCCAACGTCAGCGACGAGCTGAAGCGCGGCGAAGCAAAGCTCGTTCAGGTCATCAAGGAGCCGATCGGGACCAAAGGACCGCGCGTCACTGCGCAGGTCTCGCTGGCAGGCCGCTTCCTGGTCTATATGCCGTTCGCGTCCAAGGTCGGCGTCTCGCGCAAGATCGAGAATCGTGATCAGCGTGCCAAGCTGCGCGACCTCGTCTCGAAGCTCGTCCCGAAGGACTCAGGCGGGTGGATCATCCGCACCGTCGCCGAGGACCTGACCGAGCAGAGCTGCAAGCGCGAGATCGATCACCTGTACGGGCTGTGGAAGAAGATCAAGCGCAAGTCGGGGTCGGTGCGCGCCCCGGCGCTGCTGCAGCGCGAGACCTCCCTCACCCGGGGCATCATCCGCGATCTGTTTTCCGATAAGGTCGACTCGCTGCTCGTCGACTCCAAGATGCTGCACAACGAAATCGTCCAGTACCTCAAGCAGATCGATCCCGACCTGATCGAGCGGGTGAAGCTGCACGAGACCGAAACGCCGCTGTTCGACGAGTACGACGTCGAGGCGGAGATTCGGGCGCTCTTCAAGGCGCGCGTCGAGCTCCCCACCGGCGGCTACCTGATCATCCAGCCGACCGAGGCGCTCACCTCGATCGACGTGAACACCGGCCGCTACACGGGCAAGAAGGATCCCGAAAGCACGATCGTGAAGACCAACCTCGAGGCCGCGCGCGAGGTGGCGCGCCAGCTGCGGCTGCGCGACATCGGCGGCATCATCGTCGTCGACTTCATCGACATGGAATCGCGCGGCAATCGCGACAAGGTGCTGCAGGAGCTGCGCACCCACCTGAGTCGCGACCGGGCGCGTACCAAGGCGTTCGCCGTCTCGGAGCTGGGGCTGATCGAGATGACCCGCCAGCGCGTCCGGCCCTCGCTGTGGCACTCCATGACGGCGGAGTGCCCGACCTGTAACGGCACCGGACGCGTGTTCCGGCCCGAAGTCGTGGTGCGCCGCATGGAGCGCTCGCTCAAGCGCGCCGGCGCCGAGCACAAGGAGCGCCAGCTCGCGGTGCGGCTGCATCCCGATGTGGCCCTGTACCTGGTCGAGCAGGAGCCCAACTTCCTGCGCCAGCTCGAAAAGCAAACCGGCCTCGAGCTCGAGGTGCGCGACGACCCGATGATGCGGCTCGACGAGTTCCGCATGATGGCGAAGCCGGCGGGGCGGGACGTGACAGAGCAGTATGCGGTGGCTTGACTAACCGATTGCCCCCATTTACGTTCCGGCCCTCATGACCTACGCCATTTTCGCCACCGGCGGCGCCCAGTTCCGCGCCGAGCCCGGGGTCACCATCAAGGTCCCGCTGCTCGCGGCCGAGCCCGGGAGCAAGGTGACGTTCGACCAGGTCCTGCTCGCGAGCGACGGCAAGCACGTGCAGGCGGGGAAACCGGTGCTGAAAGGCGCGAGGGTGACCGCGGAGATCGTGCGGCACGGCAAGGGCGAGAAGATCAAGATCTACCGGTTCGCGCGCCGCACCGGCTACCGGCGCCACGGCGGGCATCGCCAGCAGTTCACCGAGATCAAGATCGCCGACGTGAAGCTCAAGGGCGACTGAGGCGCAGATGGCTCACAAGAAAGGTGTCGGCTCCTCCCGCAACGGCCGTGACTCCGGACCGAAGTATCTCGGCGTCAAGCGCTTCGCCGGGGAGCACGTGACGGCGGGCACGATCCTCGTGAAGCAGCGGGGGACCAAGTTCCATCCCGGATTGAACGTACGCCGGGGCTCCGACGACACGCTGTTCACCGTCGTCGACGGCCAGGTGCGCTTCGAGCACAAGAACAAGAAGCGGTACCAGGTGAGCGTGTATCCGAAAGAGGTCGGGACAAGTCGGTAGAAGTCGGGAGAGGGCGGGAGAGGTGAATACCTCTGCCGCCTTCTGCCGACCTCTCCCGCCTTCTCCCGACCTTTAGTACGCCGGCGGCAGCTTCTTGTATCGCTCCAACAGCTCCGTCTGCCGGCTCTTCAGGGGAATCTCCTTCCCGCGGATCAGCACGTGCTCGACGCCGGTGGTGAACTCGAACGGATCACCCGACCACACCACGACGTTGGCAACCTTGCCGGCCTCGAGCGAGCCGTAGCGATCGGCCACGCCGAAGATTTCGGCCGGCGAAAGCGTCACGGCGCGCAGCGCCTGGTCCCAGGTCATCCCATACGCCACCGCGTTGCCGGCCTGCTGGCGCAGGTTGCGCGAGTTGTGGGTATCGGTCTCCATCAGGGCCACTTTGACGCCGGCCTTCGCGAGCAATGCGGCGTTCTCGTAGCGAATTCCGAGTGCGTCGTAGGACGGGATGTTGTCGAGCGGCTCCACCAGCACCGGGACGCCCGCCTGCGCGAGCTCGCCCCCGATCTGCCATCCCTCCTGGGCGCCCGCCAGCACCAGCTTGAGCTTGAACTCCCGCGCGAGCCGCAGTGCGCTCTCGATGTCGCTGCGCCGGTTGGCGTACGCGATCAGCGGCTCCTGGCCGTGCAGCAGCGGCAGCAGGGCTTCGAGATCCGCCGCGGAGGCCGCCAGGGGTCGCAGCTGCGCGCGCCCGAAGTCGGCGCGGCGGCGCTCGTACTCCAGTGCGTCGCGGAAGACCCGCCGCACGCGCTCCACCAGCGCCGCGCGCGAGCCGCCCGCGAAATCCTTCCCCGTCTCGGAGTCGTTCAGGACGACGCCGACCGGCGACTTGACGAGCATCTCCTCGATCGTGTTGCCGGCGAGATCGATGAGCACCGCCTGACCGCTCACGAGGTTCCCCGCCGGCATGGCGAGCACCGTGGTGACGCCCTCGATTCGGGTCACGGGAATGACGACGGACGCAGGATTGATCCCTTCCGCCACGTTGAAGGAGGCGGCGATGGTATCGCCCTTGACGAAGGCCTCACGCGTACCCGCCACGGCCCCGATCTCTACCAGACCCATCTGGCCCGCGCCGTCGATGAGGCCCGGCGTCACCCACTTGCCGGTCGCGTCGATGCGGATTGCGTCGGACGGCACGGCGACGCTCGTACCGACCGCCGCGATCTTGCCGTCGCGGATCAGGACCGTCGCGTTGGCGAGCTTGGGCCCGGACACCGGATACACGGTGCCCCCGGTGATGGCGATCGTCTGGGCGAGCAGGAACGCGATCATCGGTCGTTCCTCCCCCCGGCGGCCGGCGTCTGGCCAAGCTGGAAGTCGGTGCGGGGCTGGTGCGCGGGGTCGGTCCGGTCGTACACGAGCCAGCCGTCGTTGTAGACCTGAATCGCCCGTGAATAGACGGAAAAGGGGTCGCCCGACCAGACGACCACGTCGGCGATCTTGCCCGGCTCGAGCGTCCCGATCAATGAATCGAGCCCGATGGCCCAGGCGGGATTCGCCGTCACCCAGCGGATCGCCTGGTCGCGGGTGACCGGGATGCCGGCGCGAATGCCGGCGTACATCGCCTTCGCCGCTTCCTGATTGAGACGTTGGATCCCGCTGGGATCGTCCGAGTGAATGTTGACGCGCACGCCGGCCTGCTGGAGCAGCGCGGCGTTCTCCTTGATCCCGTCCATCGCTTCTTCCTTGAACCCCCACCAATCCGCCCATACCGCCGCCCCCGTACCGGCAGCCGCCAGCAGGTCGCGGATCTTGTACGCCTCCACCGCGTGGTGGAACGAGCGGATCGGAAAGCCGAATTCCCGGCCGAGATCGAGCATCTGTGCCATCTCGTCCGACCGGTAGCAGTGGTTCTGCACGTAGATGTCGCCGCGCAGCACCTCCGCCAGGGTTTCCAGCTTGAGGTTGCGATCGGGGGGATCGCCCTGGTGATCCTTGTTCCACTTGTCCCACTTGCGGCGATACCCCTCGGCCTGGATGTACGCCCCGCGGTAGCCCGCCATGTTGCCCATGCGGGTCGACGGTCCGCCCTTCTGCCCGTACACCCGCTTGGGGTTCTCACCGCACGCCATCTTCAACCCATAGCGCGCCCCGGGGAACTTCATCTCCTGCACCGTCCGCGCGGGGATGAGCTTCAGGATCGCGCTCCGGCCGCCGATCAGATTGGCCGAGCCGGGGAGCGCTTGAATGGTCGTGATGCCCCCCGCGATCGCCAGCGGGATTTGCGGATCCTGCGGCCAGAACGAGTGCTCCGCCCACACCTCGGCCGTCACCGGATTCGTCGCCTCGTTGCCGTCGGACTCGGCGTCGGTGCCGGGTGCGGCGTATACGCCGAGGTGCGAATGCTCGTCGATCAGGCCGGGCGTCACGTATTTTCCCGTGCCGTCCACCACGACCGCGTCGGCGGGGGCGTCGACCTTCGCACCCACCGCGACGATGCGGCTGTCTTTCAGCACGATCGACCCATTGGGAATCTCTTGGCCGGCCGCGGTCATGATCGTCGCGTTGCGGATCAACACGGGCGGATTGGGATGACGCTGGTAGGTCGAGGGGTACTGCGGCCGATCGACGCTGCTCGCCTCGCCCGTCGCCGGCTTGGCCGGGGCCGCCGCCTGGGCGGCCGCGGGAGTCGGCCCCGCCTGCGGCGCCGGACGGGCCGCTCCGGTCGCGCACCCGCCCACCGTGACAACGGCGAGCACCAGAATCAACGCTTGCCGCATGCTGGCTGTCCTCCCTGTTGGACTACTTGACGAGCTCGACGACGAACGGCTGGCCGGCGAATTCGGTCTTGAGCACCCGCCGGGGAACGTCGCTGCCGACGTACATCGTGAACGGCACGCGCGACCCGGTCGCGTCGATCCGGAAGCCCTGGAACGTCCCCGCCGGAACGCTCACCGGCTCCGGGGCCCCCACTTTGAATGTGAGCACCCTGATCGCGTTCTCGCTCGGCGTGAAAAACGTCATCGTGAACGTCTTCCCGGCGGCGAGCGGCAGGGCCGGCACGACGAACGGCACCGCATTCTCGTCGATCGTGCCGGGCGGCAGGACCGTATCGACTTCGAACCGCTTCACGGAGCCGTCCTGCTGCGGCGCGGAGCTCGACCCTTTGACCCGACCCGCCGCGTAAATCAGATGCGTCTCGGCCTTCTGGCCCTGCTGGGTCGTCACCTGGTCCACCTGCCGCACCGATCCGTCCGTCGGGTCGAGCACCAGCGTCGTTTGCTGCTGGAAGGCGCCGTTCCCGAGATTGCTCCGCTCCGCATAGACCAGCGAGTCTCCCGGCCGGCGCACCTCGGAGACCGTGAACCCCACCGGGTTGCCCTGGACCAGCACCCGGGCGCTGTCCGAGTGGGCCGTAAACTGTGCGGGGTCGAGCGCTACGGGGGCGGCCGTCGGATTCAGGCTGCCGGGAGTGAGCGGCTTGCCGTCGACGTCCACGAGGCGCACGGGGGCGATGGCCTTGAGCCGGTCGTACAGCCTGGCGCCGTCCCCCACGATCACGATGGTCAGCGCATGGCGCCGGAACAGCCGCGCGGCCGCGGCTCGCGCCTGCAGCGCCGTGACGGCGCTCAGCCGCTCTCGGTACAAGCGCAGGTAGTCATCCCCCAACCCGAGGAGCTTCGCGTTCGCCACTTGGGTTGCGATCTGGCTCGGCGTCTCGATCGTGAGCGGGAACGAGCCGACCAGGAACCCCTTCGCCGCCGTGAGCTCCGAATCGGGAATCAGCTCCGTTCGTACCCGGTCGATCTGATGCAGTACCTCGACGAGCGCGCTGTCCGCGACCTCGGTGCGGACCTCGGCGGTGGCCTGCCAGTAGCCCAGCCCGCGGTGCCGGCGCAGCGAGGCGTAGGCGCCGTACGTCCAGCTCTTCTGCTCACGCAGGATAAGGAACAGCCGGGAGTCCGCCCCGCCGCCAAGCACCTGCGCGGCGACGCGCCCGGCGTAATAGACCGGGTCGGTGGGTGGGATCGTCGGGTTGCCGGCCACGATATTGGCCTGCGCCGAACCCGGCCGGTGCACCAGCAGGATGTCGGGCGCGAGACGCGTGACGGGAGCGGGCAGGGCAGGGACGGGAGCCGGCGTTCCCCGCCAGCCGGCGAACGTCTTGTCGACCAGGTCCCGAACCTGCGTATCCGTCACGTCCCCGGCGACCACGAGCAGCGCACCACCCGGCCGCAGGCGCTCGCGGGCGAACTGCGACACGTCTTCGGGCGTGACGGCGCGGTAGCTGTCGCGCGTCGGGCTGCGCCCATAGGGGTTGCGGCCATAGATCTCCTGCTCGAAGAACCGCTGCGCCACCGCGCCGGGCTGCGACAGCTGGAGCGCGAGCGCCGAGAGCGAGCGCGTGCGGGCCAGCTCGAGCTCGCTCGTCGGGAACGACGAGTGCAGCGTCACGTCCCCCAGCAGGTCGAACACGAGCTCGAGCTGGTCGCTCAGGGCGTCGGCCGAGATCGTGAGGAAATCCTCGGACGAGCTCGCCGACAGGTGCCCCCCCACGCCCTCGATGGTCGCGGCGATCTGCTCCGCGGAGCGTGTCGCGGTGCCCTTGGAGAGGAGCTCGGCGGCGAGCTCGGAGAGTCCCTCCTTGCCGGCCGGGTCGACGATGCCCCCCGCCCGGAATGCGAGACTCACCGAAACGACAGGCTGCTCATGGTGCTCGATCACGACGAGCGCGAGCCCGTTGGGCAGCGTCGTCTCTTTGAAGGGCGGAAACCGAACGGGGGCGAGCCGCGTGGGCTTGGGGGCCGTGGTGGGGAACCCTTGGGCGGACAGGCGGACGGCCCGACCGGCGGACAGAAGGACCCCCGTCAACGCGAGCACGGTCCACCCGTCCGCCCGTCCGCCCGTCCGTCGTCTCATTGCGCTGCTCCCGCCGTGGCGGGCTTCACGATGATCACGAGCGCGTTCGCCGGATCGAGATACTTGCCCGCCACCCGCCGGATGTCGTCGGCGGTGACCGCGAGGAAGCGGTCCAGGTCGCTGTTGATCTCGGCCACGGACGCGTGGAACATGTCGTAGTGCTGCAGCTCTTCCGCCCGGCCGAGCGTCGTCTCGCGGCCGTGAATGAACCCCGCGCGGAACGTGTTCTTCGCCTTGGTGAGCTCCTCGCTCGTGACGCTGGTGGCCCGCAGGCTGTCGAGCTGCGCCGTGAGCAGTGTATCGAGCCTGAGCGGATCCACGCCCTGGTTGGCGATAGCCAGCGCCAGCAGCACGCCGGGCCCGCGGCGCGAATCGAACGGGTTCATGGCCACCTGCGTGCCGAGCGCCGCCTTCTCGCGTCGTACGACGGCCACGTTGAGGCGTGAGCTCTCGCCCTCTCCGAGGATCACGTTCAGCAGCTCGAGCGCCGGCGTGTCGGGATCGGCGTGCGGCGGCACGCGGTAGATATGGATCACGGCCGGCAGATTGGCGTGCGCGTCGCTGACCTCGCGCCGCGCGGCGCCCGGCCCCAGCCGGCTGACGCAGCTCACGGGGGGCGGGTCCGGGTGCCGCGGAATCTCGCCGAAGTACTGGTTGACGAAGCGGCGCAGCTCGAGCGGACGGAAGTCGCCCACCACGACGAGGGTGGCGTTGTTGGGGGCGTAGTACGTGTCGAAGAAGGCCTTGACGTCGGAGAGCTGTGCGGCGTTCAGGTCGTCGATCGATCCGATGACGGTGTGGGCGTACGCGAAGCAGCCGGCGCTGTCGAACGGCCAGGTCATGCCGTCGATGAACGCCGACGCGTACGGCTGGTTGTCGACCCGCAGCCGGCGCTCCTCCTTCACGGTCTCGCGCTGGTTGTGGAAGTTCTCGTCGGTGATGGCGAGCGAGCGCATGCGGTCCGCCTCGAGCCACAGCGCCAGGTTGAGGCGGTTCGAGGGAATCGTTTCATAGTAGTTCGTGCGGTCCTCCGCGGTGCTGCCGTTCTCCGTGCCGCCGGCGCGCGAAATCAGCTGGAAGTGCTCGCCTTTCTTCACGTGGGCGGAGCCCTCGAACATCATGTGCTCGAACAGGTGCGCGAATCCCGAGCGACCGGGCCGCTCGTTGCGCGAGCCGGCGTTGTACCACACATCGACCGACACGATCGGCGTCGAATGATCCTCGGAGTAGAGCACGTGCAGTCCGTTGGGCAGCGTGAACGCCTCGTAGGGGATCCGGCCGGCCTGAGCCGCCGCCGGGGGAGCGAGGCACACGCCGCATGCGAGCCATGCGCCCAGGACGCATACCGCACCCATCGGGCCATTACCCATGGATCAATCCCCTCACTCGGACTCGGGCGCGGGAACCACCGGCCCCGAGTGCACCAGCTCGAACGCGAACACTCCGTCCAGCGTCTCGCCCTTCACGACGCGCCGCGGTGTGGAGCGGGTCGCAAAGATGCGAAAGTTGCCGCTCTTCAACGGTTGGACGTCGAATCGGCCCGCCGGCACTCGGATCGTGGTCGGCGGCTCGGCCACGAAGCTCAGGATGGTGATCGAGTCGGTGAACTCCTTGTACGCCGGGACGCCGATCGAGTCCCCGGGGGCGAGGGTGGTCACCGCCCCCGCGATGAACACGTAGTCGCCGAGCACCGTACCCGGCGCGAACGGCCGGCTCACGGGAATGATCTTCACCTCGCCGCTTTTCGTGCCGATGCGGCGCCGACCCGAGATCTCACCGTGCCGCACTTCGAGGTCGTGCTCCATCATCACGGTATCGCTCGTCGGCGAGAACAGGTCGATGCGGTGGAACGTCGAGAGGGGGGCGCCCGTGAGCCGGTCGAGCACCACGCGCTCCCGCTCTTCTTCGACCGGCCGGAATTCCGAGCGCGCGGTGTACACGAGCTGCTGCGTCATTTCGAGCGGCCGGATCTCGAACTGCCACACGGCCCAGCCGCGCTCCGCGCCGCGGAAATGGAACACGAACGAATCCCGCGTCGCCGGAACGGCGGCGAAATCGAAATGGAGCGATGGGGAACCGGAGCCTTGCGCGGCGGCCAACGCCGGACTAGCGAGCGACAGGAAACAAAGCCAGCGCATTGGTCTCGAGAATGGCCTTCTTGTGCGGGTCGCTCAGCGACAGCGCCAGAAACTGATCGATGTTCACGCGCATGTCCTTCACCCCCGGGCTCGGCCAGTCCGTGCCCCACACGACCCGGTCCGCCAGCTCCGAGAGACGCGGAAAGTACTGCAACAGGCGCGCGGGCGGTATCCCGGAGACGTCGAGCCAGACCCGGGGATGACGCCGCAGCACGAAGAACGCCTCCTCCATGTAGAGCGGCCGCCCGCCATGGGCCATCACGATCGTCAGGTCAGGAAAGTCGATCGCGACGTCGTCGAGCTCGAGCGGATTGCCGTACTTGGAACGCGCGCCCGGGAAAATGCTCGTGCCCGTGTGGATCATCACGGGCAGGCCGCGCTCTTCGCAGCGCTTGTAAATGTCCCCCAACGCCGTGAGGCCGTCGCTGTAGGCGTTCGCCGGAAACAGCTGGTGCGGGGGATGGATCTTCACGAGCCGGATCCCCAGGTCCACCAGGCGATCCACGTCGCCCGCGGGATCGCGCGTGAAGCGCGGGTGCACGCCGCCGTACGGGAGCAGGCGCTCGGGGTTGGCGCCGGCATACTTGGCGGAAAAGGCGTTCGCCGCATCGGTGAAGCCCATCACGTCGGGCGAGGGGTAATTGACGAGCCCCACGCGCCACACGCCGGCGCGGTCCATCACCTCGAGCAGCGCCTTGGGATCCTCCATGACCTGAATCATGCGGTCGCGATCCACGTCCGGGCCGCGCCACATGACCGCGAGCGCCGCGGGCTTGAGCTCGCGCCACGGCTGGACGTGGACGTGGACGTCGGTGATCGCAGGGGAGGCCATGGGGCGAAGAAGCTACCGCCCGGTGGGTGCGCCCTCAACCGCACCGCAGTCTATGGCCGTGCACCGCTGAGGAGCCGCGACAGGGGGTGGCGCGATCGCCACACTCCACCGCCGTCCGCGTTCCGGCGAGTCCGCTGCCGGGCCCCAGCAAGCGAGGTGCGGGTTTTGCCGCTGCCACGATGCACGTCGACCACACCCTTCCACAGCGACGGAGGCCGGCTCATGCGAATCCCCATCGTGGTAGGCTCGATCCTACTCCTGGCGTCGTGCGAAACCCGCATCGCGCCCTCACCACCCGCGCGGCCCAACGGCAGCGCGGCGGCCACGGTGAGCGGAGCAGGGTTCACGTTCGAAAACTTCGAGCTGGGTGCCGCGCCGGGCACGGTGTGCCCCGGCCCCTCGGGCTGCAGCAACGGCGCCGCGGAGCCCGCGATTCGCGCCGATGCGACCGGCACCTTCTATGTCTCCTCGGAGCTCGGCCTGTCCGCCGGCACCCTCGCCTGGAAGTCCACTGACGGCGGGCTGCATTACACGGCGCTGACTTCGCCGAACCAGATCTCCCAGGCGGCCGGGGGCATCGCCACCGGGGGCGGGGACACCGACCTCGGCGTCGCCCCGCAGGCGAACGCCAACGGAATCCACAACGTCTACGTGGCGAGCCTCAGCCTCGCGAATGTCACGGTGAGCACCAGTCAGGACGGCGGGCAGACCTGGACCAAGAACGTCCTCAGCGCCACCATTCCGGGCGACGACCGCGAGTGGATCGCCGCCGATCAGGCGACCAAAGTCTGCATCTCGTACCACGACATCGTGACGTTCAACATCGACGTGAACTGCAGCGTCGACGCGGGTGCCAGCTTCACGCAGCTGGGGTCGGCGATCGACGCCGCGCACGTGTTCCTGTTGGAAGACAACTCGACGGGCAACCTGGTGATCGACCCGAACTCCCACGTTATTTACCAGGTGTTCAGCGGGATCGCGAACGCCACCGAGGCCGTGTTGCCCACGTCCTTCCACGCCGTCTGGATCGGCGTCTCGCGCGACGGCGGTAAGAGCTTCACCGACCATGCCGTGTATGTGAATCCGAACACCTCGGTCTCGTACGGCCACCAGTTCATCAACGCCACGGTCGACCGGGCCGGGACCGTGTACGTCGTGTATACCGACGACCACAACGTCTTCTACAGCTTCTCGACGGACGGCGGGGACAGCTGGACCGGACCGATCCAGGTGAACCAGGCGCCGTCTGCCACCGCGATCATGCCGTGGAGCGTGGCCTGCGACCCGGGCCAGCTGAACATCGTGTGGTACGGGACATCGTTCTTCGACGGGAAGACGACTCCGGACAACTATCCGGCGTCGGCGGCGTGGTACGTGTACTTCGCTCAGAACCGCACTGCAACGGTGGCCGGCAGCTCGTTCACGCAGCTCGCGGCGAGCCCGGCCGTCCACTTTGGTGGCGTGTGCGAGGGAGGCGTGACGTGCACCGGCAACCGGGACCTGTTCGATGACTTCGGCATCGCGGCGAGCCCGACGACCGGCCTGGCCTCTATCGTCTACAGCGACGACCAGCCCGGAAACGTCGGGCAGGATGACCACACCGCCATCGCGACGCAGACGGCGGGTCCGGCAATCTGTACGGGCCCCTGAGCGGAGCGGAGGGATTCGCCCTCATCGGCACCCTCGCAATGTGACGCATACCCCCGGCGCCAGGGTATCCCCTCCGGATACCCTGGATCGCCAAGGGTGGCTCCCCTCGGGGTGACCTTGTGACCGTTCGAGTGACGACGCTCGGCCTGACAGTGCTCGCGCTCAGCATCGCGGCGTGCGGCGTAGTCGACCCCGCCGATCCGCCGAGTATCGCCGGCCGGTATGACCTCGTGGCCGTGAATGACGCGGTTCTGCCCTGTTGTGCCCAAGTCGACTCCACCGGCACCAGGGTCACGTTCGTGGGAGGGAGCCTGACACTCGACGCGGCTTCGCCCGAGCCGTTCGTCGCCACGCCCGCCGGGGAGCTGCCGAAGTCCTGCGTCTTCGCGATACCCAACGGTGCCCACGTGGACACCAGTGGCGTGGTCACCCTCCCCGACAGCACCAAGTACCGCCTTCCGAGGTGCCCGGAGCTGCACCACGCCGCCTACACCCTCGTCATCACGCGCCGTTACGACGACCCGGCGGGCGGCTCGCAAACGCTGTCGGCCACGGCCTCCGGCACATACGCGTGGACCGAGGCAGGGGACCACGCCGGGTTGATCGCGCTCCTGAATGGCAACTTGACAGGTGCGGTGACACATTCGCCGGGAGGCGTGGAAGTCTTGGTCGGCCAGTCGCATTTCGGCCGGGGGCCGGCCCTGACGCCCTCCGATCCCGAGTACCGCTTCCTCCGGTCGGTTCAAGACCAGCGGTAGAACCCCTTTCCCGTCTTCTTCCCCAGCTCTCCCTTGGCCACCTTGTCGCGCAGGATCGCGGGCGGCTCGAACTGCGGCTCCTCGAGCGTCCGGTAGAGGTACTCCGCAATTGCGAGCCGCACGTCCAACCCCACCAGGTCGGTGAGCTGGAGCGGCCCCATCGGATGGTTGTAGCCGAGCTCCATGGCCTTGTCGATGTCCTCGGCCGTGGCGACGCCCTGCTCGAGCATGCGCATCGCCTCGAGGCCGAGTGCCAACCCCAGCCGGCTGGACGCGAACCCCGGCGAGTCGTTGACCAGAATCGGCTCCTTCCCGAGCGCCCGCGCGAACGCGACGGCGCGCTCCACGGAGGCGGCCCCGGCCCGCGGGTGACGCACCACCTCCACGAGCTTCATCGCGTGGACCGGGTTGAAGAAGTGCAGCCCCACCACCCGCGTCGGGTCCAGCATGGCACCCGCGATCGCCGCGACGGAAAGAGACGACGTATTGGTGGCAAGCAGGGCCCGCGGGGCGGCCGCGCGCTCCAGGTCGGCGAACAGCTGGCGCTTGACCCCCAGGTCCTCCACCACGGCCTCGATCACCACGTCGACGTCGGCGACCGCGCGCGTCAGATCGCGATCCGCCCGCAGCCGACTCGCAGCGGCCGCCATATCCGCCTCACTGAGCTTGCCGCGCTTCACAGCGCCCGTGAACAGGTCGCCGATCCGCCGGATGGCTGGCGGGAGCACCTCGGGTCGGCTGTCGGTCAGCGCGACCGTGCAGCCGGCCAGGGTCGCGACGTAGGCAATGCCGTGCCCCATCGTCCCGGCGCCCACCACGGCGACCCGGGGGAGGGGCGGTCCAGTCACGCTACGTCCCTGGCTTGCCGAGCCACGTCGGGAGCATTGGTGCAGAGACCGTCGACGCCGAGGGCAACGAGGCGCCGCACGTCGTCGGGGGCGTTCACGGTCCAGGCGTAAATCTGGTACCCGGCGCCGTGCAGCGTCTCGACGAGCGCACCGTCGATGAGGCCCTGGTCCTCCCACAACACGCTCGCCCCGGTGTCCTGGAGCGGCTCGAGGGGGCGCAGCGGATAGGACGCGAGCAACACACCGCGCGGCAGATCCGGCCGCGCGAGCCCGAGCCGCCGCACGATGCGGTGGTCGAACCCGTGCACCGCGCAGCGGCCGCCGCTCGCGTCGAGCAGGGCGAGCAAGCGGTCGTCGAACGTGGGAGGGAGCGACTTCACCTCCACGAACACCCGCAGGGCCGGATCGATCGCCGCCAGCGCGTCTTCCAGGGTCGGCACCGACTCGCCGTTGGGGAGGCGCAGCGCGCGCACCTGTGCGCTGCCCGCGCGCGTGATGTGGACGCCGCTCACGACCTCATCGTGATGGACGAAGAGCACGCCGTCGGCGGACGCGTGGATATCCAGCTCCACCGCGTCCGCGCCGCGCGCGCGGGCCGCCCGGAACGCCGCTCGCGAATTCTCATATTCGTACGCCGAGGCTCCGCGGTGCCCGATGATCAGCGCCCGAGGCGAACTCACTTGAGCAGGCTGTCCGCCTTTTTCGGCTCGATCCAGCCCGGCTCCTTTTCGATATCGTGCACGATCTGGTAGTGCTCGGGCTGGGGCAGCACCGTCTTCAGGTACTCCTGGTACTTCGCGGCATCGTCGATCGGCTCGCCGTCCACGGTGTAGCGCTGGTGGGCGTACACGCCGATCTTGCGGTTGAACTTCGTGTCCGGGACGCGCAGCCAGCGCTCGCGCTCCGGGATGAACATGTTGAGGCGCTCAATCAGTTTTGTGATCTCCTGCCGGTACAGGTCGCGGCTGTACTCATTGAGCTTCGCCTTGTCCGGCTCGACCTGGTTGTCGCGCTCGTCGTAACGGCCCTTCAGCCCCCACACATAGGCCCAGTGGGCCGACGACGAATTGTCGGTGCCGAACAGGTCGAACGCCGTGGGGATCCACTTATAGAAGAATCGCTGCATCACCTCGGGCGGCATCTTCCCGGCTTTGACGATGCGGATCAGGCCGTTGTTGCCCGTCCCCAGGTGGAACGACTCCTCCTTGAGCATCGGATTCATGGAGCGCGACAGCGGGTCGAATGCCGAGGTGGAGAGCATGGTGAGCTGGAACTTGCCGTCCCGGTCGATGAACTGCGTGTACGTGAAGAAGTCGAGCCAGTTGTCCACCAGCTCGTTGAACGACCCCAGCAGCCGCTCGCCTTCGTCGGCGCGCCGCTCCAGGAGCTTGGCCGCCTCGCGCTTGCCTTCGTCACCGAAGTGGCTGCACAACAGATACGACATCTGCCAGCCGTGCCGCATCTCCTCGGTCATCACCCGCATCAGCGCCAGCAGATCGTAGTCCGACGGGGCGTGGGTGAGCAGATTGCGCTGCTGCTCCACCGAGGCGAACTCGGTGTCGCCCTGGTACACGATCAGATTCAAGAGCGCATCGCGGATGCGCTGGTCGGGGATGTGCATCACGGTGGGCCACTTGCGCTGGCCTTT
>DATDFC010000062.1:0-14705 GCA_036522815.1 Gemmatimonadales bacterium
TCGGTGCCGAACCCCTGGCGGTGGCGGCAGGCGGGGCACACGGCGTAGGTGAGCGGAAACAGCCGGCCGACCCGCTGGATTTCGCGCGCCTCGCAACGCACGACGCTCCAGCGCTCCGGAGGGTGATAGCGAATCTCGAGGAATCGCCGATCGACCGGCACGTTCCGCCGATTGACATCCAACACCACGATGTGACTCGAGGAGATGCGGACCACGGGGTACCAGGCACCGCGGCGCAGCAGATGCGCGCCGGGTCGTCCGACCCGCGCCCATCCCTTCGCCTGGAGGCGCGTGGGAGTCATGGGGCGGAAAGGCATGCTCACGCTGGAACAATACCTAGTTCGCGTGATGGAAGTCGTGACTGGGGTCACAGTTACGGACCGCGGGAAATGTGACGCATGACACGCGCGCGCGCCTGTCTCACGCACGGATGACGCGCCGAAGACACGCCCCGGGGGGAAAAACCGGAGCCCCGATCGCTCGGGGCTCCGGCGACGCCCGACCTTCGTACCCCCTCTCCCGAAGGGAGAGGGGGACAGGGGGTGAGGACCACGACCACGAAGGGAGAGGTGGACGGGGAGTGAGCACGCCTACCACTGATTATCGAGAAGATTGCTGACTTTGGTGTTTCCCGGCCCCGGCGTGGCGGCGTACGCCGTGCTCTGAACGACGAACGTCCTGACTTCCCCCTTCGCGAGCGTCACCAGGCCCGTATAGAGCACGAAGCTCCCGGTGGAGAGGGTGAGCGTGTAGGTCCCCGCCGGGGGATTGATGTAGCCGCTGGAGCTGCGGTAGGAGGCCATCGCCGTGAGCGTGTCGCTCGCCGCGTCCACGAACGTCGCGGTGATGTCGGTCCCTGCCCCCGACGGGTCGGCCATCGGCGCGGCGTTGATCACCTGGACGCGCGCGGTCAAGCCACCGGCTGGATCCGCCGGCGGGGTAAAGGGATCGTCCGCGATCATGGCCCACGGCACCGCTGCGGGGTCGGGAGGGGTGGTCGTATCGACCCCGGCCAACACGAACGTATACGGGAACGGGAGCATAGCCTGCTTCGGGAGGTATTCGCCTGACCCCGTCTGGAAGAAGCTCGCCGTGGTGCCGCTCACCCGGGCGACGAAGCTGTGCAGCCCGCTCGGCAGATCGCGGTAGCCCGCGGCAGTGAACAGAGCCCCAGCGCCCGCGTGCGCGCCGGCTCCCTGGCCCGACGCGCTTCCCGGACTCACGGTCAGGGCAGCGAGATCGGCCAGGCCGGCGCCGGTCGTTGACGAATCAACGAGCACGTCCACCGCGACGGGCAGCGCGGTCGCGACGCCGGCGCCCTGAAACACAGCGTTCACGATCCGGATCCGGCCCACGCCGCTGCCGGGGTCGGTGCTGGTCGTGCAGCCAGCGAGCGTGAGGAGCGTGACGACGAGACAGCGCGGACGGAAGATGCCCATGAGCGACCTCACCGAGAGGTGGACAGGGTGGACGAGTCACGCTGCGCAGCGAGCTTGCGCCAGCGGCCGTACTGCTCGGCCTTCGCGGGATCGGGATCCTCGTAGCCCTGGAGCCAGAAGCGCCACCAATCGACCACGCCTTGCTGGGAGGTCATGCGCTCCCAGGGTTTCACGAGGATGTGCGAGCCGTCGGGGATGTAGACCAGCTCGGCGGGCTTGCCTTGAGCGAGCAGGCCCGCGTACGGCTCCCATTCCTGCAACACCGAGTGGGGGCCGATGGCCGTCAGCCGCAGTGGCGTGGTGACGCGATCCAGCCGGAACCCCGGTGCGCGCTCGAGCCACTGCACGTGCGACGACCCCCACGGCGAGCCGCCGTTGATGCGTTCAGCGCTCGTCCCGCCGCCATATACGATGTATTGCACATAGCTGTAATCGACGCCGTCGCTCAAATCGGCGGCCGCGATTGAGTAGGATGAGTGCGTGAGGAAGTACAGCCCCGTGTAGCACGTGCGGCTGAACCCCTGCAACCCGACCTTGGTGCGATCGATCAAGCCGCGTTGGTCCAGCGCGTCGATCGCGCCCTCGAGCATGTCTTGATCGAAGGGGCCCTCGTCCGGCGTATCCGCGACCCCCGCCGCACTTCCCTTCACCTCGTCCGCCGCCTGGAGCACGAGGATGCCAGCGGCCGCGACCGCCTGGGCGGCGTTCCCCGTGGTGACCACGCCCTCGGGAGCGAACGCCGTCGAGTCGTAGCCGTGCGTTTGCAGGACCAGGGGGTAGCGCCGCCCAGAGCCGTAATCCAGCGGATAGTACAACCCACCGGCGAACATCCGCCCGGCCTTGCTGGTCCAGTGAAACACGTCCGCGCGCCCGAAGCGACGTCGCTCGAGCAGGCCCGGATTGGGGTCGAACACCACGCGCGTGACCCGAGCCCGCGAGTCGAGCGTCGCGAGACGAGGCGGGGTATTGGCATCCTGCGTCACGACGAACACGAGGCGGGGGGCGACTGCGCCGGCCGAGACCGCCCCCCACCCGCGCGCGGTCTTGCGATAGAGCACCCGCGGGGTGGCATCGTTGGCCTCGAACCACGCGGGCGCCTGCGCGAACTCTGCGATCCCGGTGTGCGCATCCCACGATCTCACGATGAGGGAATCCCGGGGGACGACGACGCTAATAGCGCCCGTGTGGAGGTCGATTTCCGCCGCGACGCGCTGAGTGGATCGCCGGGCGGAATCGGGGCCGGTGAGCGGCAGCAATGCGTCCGACACGAGCAGCGAGCGGCCGTCCGGCGCCCACGCGAAATTGGTCTCCGCTTGTGGCAGGAGTGGCGCGTCATACACGAGCCGGGTGCGACCGCTCGCGAGCTCGAGCAGTACCAGCTCGTCGCCGCGCGCGCCGAACCGATCCGCGAACAGGCGGTAGCGGGGGTTCCGATAGGCGCGCCACAGGGCGGGCGGCGAACTCGGCGCGCAGACGAGCAGGATCGCGTCACCGGCGGGACTCAGCGGAGGGCCGTACCACGGATCGAGCGTGCACTGGCGATAGCCGGACGTCGAATCGGGGAGCCCGAGCGGCGCGTCGCGGCCCCCGCGAACCATCCGATATCCCTGCGCGATCTGGCCCCGCCGCGTGGCGGCGCGCCAGTCGCCCGCGATGACGTCCGACGGCAATACGCCGCGCGAAACCACGAAGCCGTGCGCACGCAGCGTGGCGTAATCGCTCGTGTCGACGACGCCTCGCTCCTGATAGACGAGCGGATCGCCGGACGCTGCCACCTCGAACCACACGACACCCGTCGCCGAATGCGTGCGCGCCGTCAGGGTGCGGGTGGAGATGTCGACGGTATGGACCTGGGGTCCTGCGCCGGGCGGTCCACCCAGGAACGCCAACGTGCGGTTGTCGGAGAGCCACCGCACATGTGAGATGGCCGGCTCGTTCGACGAGGAAGCAAGAGCGATCACGGTGTCGGGATGCGGCGTGGTCGGGAGCTGCGCGGCAGGGAAGACGAGCAGCTGATAATCCACGGTGTTCCGCCCCAGGTTTCCGGTTTGGACGACGACCGCGACGTGCCGGCCATCGGGGGACGTCTCGTGGACGTCCTGACCCGGGGCGTTATGGGCGTCACTCCCGAACAGGGTCAACCCGATCAGGTCGGGGACGCGCACGGGTGCGGCTTGCGCGGCGGCCGCCGCCCAGCAGAGGCTCAGGGTGCACACCAGCGCGGCGGTCTGGCGCACTTACCGCAGCTGCACGCCGAACAGCGTGGTGCGACCGAGCTGGTCGCTGGCATAGTAGCCCTGATCGAGCACGACGCGATTGGTGAGATTGTCGCAGCGGGCGAACAGCGTGAGCCGGGGCGTGACGTCGAATCCCGCCCGCAGGGCCAGCCGGTAGGCCGCCGGAAGCGTGACCAGCGGATTGGTGTAGTCGGGTGCGCCAAGCCGGGGGTATGCCTCGTTGAAGAAAGCGGCGGGGTTGTAGTTGACCGAGGCCCCGACGTAGGAAAGGGCCCCCTCGAGCGACAGCCGGGACGTCGTCTCGATCAACGACAGCGACCCGGTGTGGTGCGGTACACCGGGGAGGGCGTCCCCCACCTTGAAGCCCGTCAGGTCATTGGGCGCGAGCGAGTCGACGACGCTCTCGACTTGGGAGTAAGTCGCTCTTGCGCTCAGCCCCGCAACCAGGCGCAGCGTACCCTCGAGCTCCCACCCCTTGTTGCGCACCCGGGCGACATTCACGAACTGCTGCGCGAAGACCGGACCTGGCGGGAAGTAGATGTAGATGAGATCGCGAGCCAACTGGTCGTAGTGCGTGACCGAGAGGGAAGCCCGGTCCCCGGCATACAGGTCCACACCGCCGTCCCAGCCGGTCTGCCGCTCGGGGAGCAGGTTCGGGGCCGCGAGCTGGACGTAATTGGCATTGAACGTGATGGCTTCCTTGAAGCTCGGACTCGCCGGCTTGAGGGCGCCGCCGTACCCGCTGCGTAGTTTGGCGCGGAGCGGCCCCGCATCGAATACGTAGCTCACGCCTACGCGCGGGTTGACGCTGCGGTGATGCCGGTCCTCGGGCAGGTCCGGCCCCTGGTCAACCCGCACGCCGGTCGTGAGGAACAGTGCGTCCCCGAGCCCGAGGCGCAGCTGAGAGAACACCCCCGTGTTGTGATCCTGCTTCCGTTTGAGCGACGTGAGCCCCGGGACGTTGGTGGCCTCGTTCTGCGTGTAGTACCAGTAGTCGGCCCCGACGATCAGGTTGGCCGCCAGGCGGTCCGCGAGGCGCAGGTCGAGGGCGCTGTTGTACGCCGCGGTGGTCCGACGGGTATTCCACGACGTCACCGCACGCAGCGTGTCGCTCGGCGTCTCGAAAAACGGAAATTGGGTCCGGTCCGAGCCACTGGCGCCGCGGTCCACGCCGACGGTCAGGGTGTGTTGCCATGTGGGGCTTGGGGTGTAGCGCAGCGAGACGCCCAGGGTCCGCTGCGGCAGCGCGACGCGGTCCTGTTGAACGCCGAGCAGCTTCGGGACGAGCTGCATCGTGCCGTCCATGATGGCGCGGGCGTTCGCCTCGTTGCCGCCGGTCTCGGAGTTCTGCTGCCCGATGCGGGCAGTCACGTCGACGCGCAGCGGGCCGCCGATCGGCTGAATCGCCAGCGACCCGTAGCCGCTGTACACGTCGAGCCAGTGGTCCCGGGTCCACCTGCCATCGTGTTGGTAGGTAGCCCCGGCGTTGTACGAGAGCACCGCCGTCCCACCGGTCACGGAGACGTTGTCCTGGTGGCGCACGGACGTACCGAAGGGACCCGTGAGGGAACCGACGCCCAGGGCGGCCTGGACGCGCGCCGGCGTGGCGACGTGGCCCTTCTTGGTGAAGATCTGCATGACGCCGTTGATGGCCTGCGCGCCGTACAGGGTCGACGCCTCCGGGCCGCGAACGATCTCGATGTGATCGATCATCGAGGGATCGATCTCGTTCAGGAACTGCGAATTGGCGAGCTCGATGCCGTCGATGTAGGTCTTCAGCACAGGCACGTCGAATACCTCAGTCGAGCCGCGCGTGTACACGGGGGCTCCCTGGGTCGCGCTATTCGTACCGTAGTCGGCCGCAAAGACTCCGGGGATCTCGCCCCGGAACAGCTGGTTGATCTGCGTGATCCCGCGGCGTTGAATGTCTGCGGCGGTAACGACTGTGATCGGACTCGACAGCTCTTTCACTTGCGTCGCGGCCACGGTCCCGGTCACCACGACCGCGTCGAGTGGGCTTGCACTCACGTCGAGACGCAGCTCCACCGTCGCCTCGTGGTCTGCCACCACCGTGACCGTCGTGGTGCCCGTGACGTAACCGATCCGGCGCGCGTTGAGCGTGTAACTCCCCGGTGGTACGTCCGTGATCCTGAATCCGCCGCTGTCGTTCGTGACGGTGCTGAACCGCGTGGCCACCACGCTGACCCGCGCCCCCACCACCCCCTGCCCTGCGCGTGCGTCCGTCACGCGACCCACGATCGAGCCGGGGCCGGGATCGTCCCCCCGGATCGGGACGAGCGCCATCTTGCCCGTGGTCGACACCCACAGCTCCACCGGCAAGTCGCGCAGCACCTGGCGCAACGCCTCGGCCACCGGCGCGCCGTCCACGTCCACCGACACGATGCGCTCCAGCGGAACGACGGCCCGGCTGTAGGACAGGTCCAATCCCCCGCGCGCCGTGATGGCCCGCAACGCCTGCCCGATCGTCACATGCTCGAGCCGCAATGCGAGCGGCTGGCGCAGCACCAGCGGCAAGGCCTCGACATCGCTCACGGGCTCGCGGCTGAACCGCATCGCGAACGCGTTGAGGCTCATCGCCGGGCCCTGCCCAAGGAGGTCCCGGCCGCCGTTCACGAGCAGCGCAGCAGCAAGCAGAAAGTGTTTGGTCATGGCTTCTCCAAGACGACGTGCGTTCCCGTCTGTCGTGCGCGCAGGCCCACGGTCGCCGCGACCAGCGCGATGGCGTTCTCGGGCGACACCTGGCGTAGCGATCCCGTGAAGGGCAACGAGCGCAGCGACGAGTCCAGTTGCGCCTCGACGCCATACCAACGCCGTACGTCGTCGAGCACCTGTCCGAGCGGCGCGTCTTCGAATACGAGGTGGCCTTCGGTCCAGCCGAGGAACGCTGCGATGTTGGCGTGGTGCCGTACGGTGGCCTGGCCCTCCGCCGTGAGGCGTCCGACGTCGCCCGCCGCAAGCAGGCCCGCGCCGCTCAACGCGACCTGGCCTTCACGCACCACGACGCGGACCGCGCGGTCCTGCGGGTAGCTCCGCACGGCGAACGCCGTTCCGATGTCTCGGGTGCTCGAGTTCGCCGCAAACACGGTGAAGGGGCGGGTGGAGTCGTGCTGCACCTCGAAGTACGCCTCGCCTTCGACGTACACATCGCGCCGCTGGCGCCCGAAGTCTGTGGCCAGCCGGAGCCGGCTCTCTGGGGCGAGCAGCACCCGTGTTCCGTCGCCTAAACGGACGTTGAGGCGCTGGCGCGCGGCGCTCGCGAACACCTGGGGCTCGGGCAAGCGCGGCGTCCGGGCTGCTCTGATGGCGACGCCCCCGATTACCACGGCGAGGCAGGCTGCCGCAGCCAGGCGCCACGGGATGTGCCACGCACGGACCGGCTGCGCCGGCTGGGCTCCCTGGTCCCCCTCACGCATACGGCGGCGCAGGTCCTGCCACATGGCGTCGATGCGCGTAGCGGGGGGCAGCGCGGCGGCCTGATCCCACAGGCGGCGCGCGGCGGCGAGCTGCTCCTGGCGCGCCGGATCCGCGTCGAGCCAGCGCTCCACGTCGGCCGATTCGGCCTGCGAGCACTCTCCCGCCACATAGCGGGTGAGCAGCGTCCAATCGATGTCGCGGTCGTGGGGCATTCTATGTGAGAGACAGCGGGGGAGCCGGGAGACCCTTACAAGGCGGTTCAGCCGCGCTGGACGGAGCTCCGCAGCGCCTTGAGCGCCCGCCCCATCTGGACCTCGACGGTCTTGACCGACAGGCCGAGGGAGCGCGCGATTTCGGCGTACGTCATGTCGTGCTGGCGACTGAGCGTGAAGATCAGGCGGCAGCGGGCGGGGAGTCGCTCGATCGCGTCATGCAGGTCGAGCAGCTCGAGCAGGTCGCCTTCGCTGGGCTGTGAGGCGTCGATGTGCCCGATAATGACCTTCGACCCCGCCGCCCGGGCTTCGTGCCGCAGGTAGTTGATCGCGCGGTTCCGGGCCGCTGTGTAGAGGTAGGTTGCCACGCCCTGCTCGACCGCCAGCTCCTTGCGCCTCTGCCACACCCTCAGGAATAGGTCCTGGACCAGCTCCTCACCCACCGCGCGGGACCCGACATACCGAGCGACGAACGCGCATAACCCGGGCACGAAGGCGCGAAACAGGCTTTCGAACGCCGCCTCATCGCCCTCGCGAATGCGCGCGAGCCACTCGACCGACTGACGGGCGAGAGGGCTCTCGCCGAGACTCCGCACAGGCTCGGGAGAAAACATGGCCCGCAAGGATACGGGCCACTGGATGCTTTGTCCAGAAAACTGACGCGCGCTGTGTCGCGGGCGCGACCAGCGCGTCGGGCTCGCCGCTACTTCATCCGCACTCCGAGAACCCGCACACGTGGCACTTGGCGCACCCCTCGGCGAACGCGAGCTGCGAGCCGCAGTCGGGGCAAGCGCCGATGAAGTCCTGCCCTTCCCCGGTGCGCTCGCTCACCACCGCTTCCGCCCCGCTGGCGCGCACCGGCGCCGGCGCGACCGCGCCGCCCAGGAGATCTTGCTGCACGCCCTGCTTCTCCTGCATCCACTTCTCAATCGCGATGCCGATGGCGTCGGGGACCGACAGCACTTTGTTCGGCCCCAGGCCCACCACCCGATCGGACGAGATGCCGCGCAGCTGGCGATACACCTCGCGCAGCGGGATCCCCGAGCGCAACGCGAGCGAGATGAGCCGGCCGATCGCCTCGACGTCCGCCATGAGGGCGCCGCCCGCCTTGCCGAGCGAGATGAACACCTCGAACGGCTGGCCTTTGTCGTCCTCGGTGATGTTCACGTACATCGTGCCGAGCGGGGTTTCGACCCGCCGGGTGGCGCCCTTGAGCAGGTCGGGGCGCGACCGCTTGGCCCGGCGCTGCAGGTTCTCGGCCTCCGCATCGTGCAGCTTGACGCGGGTGCGCTCGAGCTCGGCCTCGAGCTCGGCCAGCCGGCCCAGCGCCTCGGCCAGGGCGTCCTTCCCCGACCCCGACCCCGCCGCCTGCTCCTGGACCTTTTTGGCCGTCGACCCCGTGGACAGCACCTGCATCTCACGGGCGCCGTCGCGGTACACCGTCACACCCTTGCAGCCGAGCTTGTAGGCATAGCGGTAGATCTTCTCGACGTACTCCTCGGTCGCGTCGTGCGAGAAGTTGCACGTCTTGGAGATCGCCGAATCGGTGAATTCCTGAAACGCGGCCTGCATCTGGATGTGCCATTCCGGAGTGACGTCGTGCGCGGTCACGAATACCCGTTGCCACGTCGCCGGCACCTCGTCGAAGTGGATGTGGCCCGCCTCGGCGATGCGTTGTACGAGAGCGTCCGAGTACCACCCCTCCTGTTTCGCGATCGCGACGAAATCTTCATTCACGTCCGGCATGAGCACGCCGGCCTGGTTCCGCATGAACGCGACCGCGAACAGCGGCTCGATCCCCGAGGAGCACCCGGCGATGATCGAGATGGTGCCGGTGGGCGCCACGGTGGTGAGGTTGCAATTGCGCAGCCGGCGCAGCGGCCGGATGCGCTCGCCCCTCGCGCCCCGCGCGCAGCTCGCGTCCGGTCCCCAGATCGACCGCTCCCACTCGGGAAAGACACCACGCTGCTCCGCCAGCTTCTCCGACGCGGCCTTCGACTCCTCGTCCACGAACTCCATCAGCTTGCGCCCGAGCGCGACGCCCTCGTCCGAGTCGTACGGAATCCCCAGCCGCACCAGCAGGTCGGCCCAGCCCATCACGCCCAGGCCGACGCGGCGGATCCGCTGCGCCAGGGCATCGATCTCGGGGAGCGGGTACTTGTTGGCGTCGATGACGTTGTCGAGGAAGTGGGTGCACAGATGCACCACCGTGCGCAAGCGCTCCCAATCGACCTCGCCGTCCTTCACGAACAAGCCGAGATTCACCGAGCCGAGATTGCAGACGTCGTACGGGAGCAGCGGCTGCTCGCCGCACGGGTTCGTGGCCTCGTAGCTGCCGAGGTGTGGTACCGGGTTGTAGTGGTTGGCCCGATCGATGAAATACACCCCCGGCTCACCGGTCTTCCACGCGCCGTGCACGACCTTGCGGAACACTTCCCGGGCGTCGAGCTGCCCGACCGCCTTGCCGCTGCGGGGATGGATCAGATCGTAGGCCGTCCCCTCCTCCAGGGCCCGCATGAAGGCATCGGTGACCGCCACGGAGATGTTGAAGTTCGTGACCTGGGTGAGATCGTCCTTGCAGGTGATGAACTCGAGGATATCCGGGTGGTCGACGCGCAGGATGCCCATGTTGGCACCGCGGCGCGTGCCGCCCTGCTTCACCACGTCGGTGGACGCGTCGTACAGCTTCATGAACGACACCGGGCCCGACGCCACCCCCATGGTGGAGCGGACCACGTCGTTCTGGGGACGCAGCCGCGAGAACGAGAACCCCGTCCCTCCGCCCGACTGGTGTACCAGGGCCATCGCCCGCAGCGTGTCGTAGATGCCGCTCTTGCCGTTCGACAGGCAGTCGTCCACCGGCAGCACGAAGCACGCCGACAGCTGACCGAGGGGTCGTCCGGCGTTCATCAACGTGGGGGAGTTGGGCATCCAGGCCCGCGTCGCCATCAGCTCGAAGAAGGTCTCGGCCAGCCCCTCGACCGCCTTGTCGGAGGCGCCATAGCGCCGGTCCGGCTCGGCGATGGTGCGGGCCACGCGCCAGAAGAGGTCCTCGGGCCGCTCCACGGGCCGACCTTGATCATCCTTCACCAGGTAGCGGCGCTCCAGCACGGTGATGGCGTTGGAGCTCAGGTCGAGCGTACCAAGACGCGAAGCGGTCATGCGGGCTCATCCCTTTCGGTAAGAGCGTTCCAGAGCGTGGCGATGTATAGAAATTTAACCGGGCGCCTGCTCGAAAAGCGCGGGAGGTCAAGGTAGGCGCGATGAGCGGGTCGGGCAAGACTCGCCGACGGCCTCACCCCTGCATGGGGTTTCGCCAATTCACATCACAAACTTGGTCGGGCGGCCGGGAACCGTCCCGCCCGATGCCGCTCGGCCTGCGTCACATAATGCTCCCACGTCTGGCGGATCCGCTCTCGCAGCGCGTCGTCCACCGCGCGGGTCACGCGGGCGGGCACGCCCACCACCAGCGAGCCGGGCGGCACCCGGCTCCCCTCCGGGACGACCGCCCCCGCCGCCACGACGCTACCCGTTCCGATGTGCGCCCCGTTGAGCAGCACGCTCCCCATGCCGATCAGGCAGTCGTCCTCGACGGTGCAGCCGTGCAGGATCGCGCGGTGCCCCACGCCGACGCGGGCGCCGATGCGCACCGGGGCCCCCTCGTCCACGTGCACGATCGTGCCGTCCTGCAGGTTGGTCGCCTCGCCGATCACGATCGCGTCCATGTCGCCGCGCAGCACGGCCCCGTACCACACGCTGGCGCGCGCGCCGAGCGTCACGTCCCCCAGCACGACCGCGCCCGGAGCGATGAAGGCCGTCGGATGGATGTGGATTACTGCCTCACCGGCTGGAACGGCCACTTGACCCACGCGTCCACCGGCTCGCCGTTCTTTTGGGCGGGGTTCCACCGCAGCGTCTTCGCCATGTCCAGCGCCTCGTTGTTGAACGTGTCGAGGTTCGAGGGTCCAAACACTCGGGCCTCGAGCGTCAACCCTTCCTTGGAGACGTGAATGAGTAAGATCGCCTGGCGGGGAAAGATCGGCTGGTCGGCCGGCACCGGGATACGCGTCGCGGACAGCGGCAGCGGGCGGGTGTCGAAGCAGAGGTTGTCCTGGTTGTACGCCGGGCCGGGCTGGTCGCAGGGACCGGCGTTGGCGTCGTCGCCGGCCAACGGCTGGAGGTCGAGCCGCACCGTGGAGGGAGCGCCCGGCGTGATCACGACCTGACGCGTGAATAGCTCGAACCCCGCCGCCCGAACGGCGAGCTGGTACGTGCCCGGCGGGATGTCCGCCTGCGCACCGCGCAGCGGCTGCCCGTTGAGCGTTACCTGCGCCCCACGGGGCAGGCCCTGGAGCGTGAGGCGCCCGGGGGTCCCGGGAGCAACAGGAATCGGGCGCCCGCGCGTGGTATCAGATGCGGGAGGCGTCGTGCCCGCGGACTGACCCGTGTCGGCGAGGAGGCGCTGGGCGAGCGTGTCCGGCGGGACCGCGGTCGAATCGTGCGGCGCGGCCTTCGCGAAGAACAGCAAGCCGTTCTTGTACGCGTACCACCCCGGGCCACCGAGGCCGATGGCAAGGACCATCATCCACAGGGCGATCCCCGCCCCCACGGACCGCTTGTGGTGCTCCGCCGCTTTGCCCGGCACGCGCGGCAGCGGCGTGGTGGGCGCGCCCGCGAGGCGCGCGCCCGCGAGCGACGGGATGGCCTTGGTCGCCGCGCTGGCGAGCCCCACCGCGGCGAAGCCGCCGCCCGCCTCCAGCGCCTGTACCAGATCATCGGCGGTCTGAAAGCGGTCGTCGGGGGACTTCGCCATCATCCGCTTGGTGATTTCGAACAGCGTGCGCTGATCGTAGGTCTCGAGCGGGGGCGTCGGGATCTCTTCCATGATGTGCTTGTAGCCGATCGAGAACGAGTCCTCGCCGTCGAACGGCACGTGACCCACGAGGCACTGGAAGGCCACGACGCCGAGCGAATACAGATCGGAGCGGCCGTCCAGCGATTGGGCGCGGGCCTGCTCCGGGCTCATGTAGTGGGGCGTGCCGATCGACATCCCCGTGCCGGTGAGCTTGCCCCCCGACGCCGCCTTGGCGATCCCGAAGTCGGTGACCACGGCCTGGCCGTGCTCGTCGAACATGATGTTGTCGGGCTTGATGTCGCGATGCACGATGCCGCCCTTGTGCGCGTAGGCGAGCGCCCGGGCGACCTGCAGCAGGATCATGCGGATTTCGGAGGGAGGCAGCGTGCCGCGAGCGGCGAGCACGCTGGAGAGCGGCTTGCCGCGCAAGAATTTCATCACGAAGTAAATCACGCGGCCCGACTTGCCCACGCGATAGATCGGGATGATCCCCGGATGCTCGAGCTTGGCGGACGTGCGGGCCTCGCGCTGGAACCGCTCGACGAACTCCTTGTCGAACGCGAGGGAGAAGGGCAGCACCTTGATGGCGACCTCGCGCTCGAGCTGCTTCTCGCGCGCCTTGAAGACGATCGCCATGCCGCCCCGGCCCAGCTCCTCGAGGATCTCGTACTCGTCCTTGAGCTGGTCGCGCACCATGTCGAGATCGGTCATCTCGGGCGCCGGCTCGCGCCCGCCGGCGATCGGCGTAGCCGCCAGGTCCAGTCCGCAGGACCGGCAGAACTTGCTGGCGTCGTCGTTCTGGGTGCCGCAGCGGGGACAGTACATCAATGCTCCGAGGAGTCGGGGAAACTTAGGGATTCGTCGGAGCGGGTGTCAACTCGACACAGGCGATGCCCAATCAAAAGTCGGAGCCCAACGCGGCGTAGAACTGCGGTCGACGAGCGGCGCCCGACGGCGCGATGGCGAGCGGCTGCGCCGCGCCGAGCCGCACCGCGAGCCGAAAGTCGTAACTCAGCGCGACGTCGCCCGCCAGCTCGACACCGGTCGAGCGCAGACGCGTGAGTCGGGGAGCGGTGCCCGGCGCCCACGCGTCGCCCGCGTCGGCGAAGGCGTTGACCCACAGCTTGTCGACGCCGACGGGGAGATGCCCGAGCGCGCGGCCCACCAGTGCGAGCGGGACACGGTATTCGACGCTGCCGACGGCCGCGCGCTCCCCGGCGAGCTCCCCCGCTCGATAGCCGCGGATCGGAAAGGCGCGCGTCGAGGAGAGCGACGGCGCGAAGTAGACGCTCACACCCTGCGGCGCGACGCCGCCGACGCGGAACAGCGTCCCGAGCGGCCCGCTCGAGCCGCCGGCCGCCACCCGGACCGCCAGCACCGAGTGGGCGAAGCCGCCGGGCCCCGGGGCGCGCACGTACCAGGCCAGGCGGGTGCGTAGCTCGTTCGACCAGCGCGAGGAGCTCGGCTCATCACGCCGGCGGTACGTCACGGACCACGCGACGCCCCGCTCGGGCGACACCGACAGCGGCCCCAGCACCAGGTGCGACAGCGCGAGGGTCACCGAGCCGCCGACGAGATTGCGCGTGGCGCACGCCGGACACAGCGCTGCGAGCGCCGTGTCGGGCAGCGTAGCGTAGCTGGTGCGCTCGAGCTCCGCGGCCACGCGCACGCTCGCCGCACTGCGCCAGCGACGCGCGACGACCGAAGCACCGAGCGCCGCATACTGGTCCAGCTCCGAGACCGTGACACCGGCGGCGCCCGGCGGCGGCAGCAGGTCGGCCCACGAGCTCCACGCCGAGAAGTCGAGGGTCGGGTTGCCGAGCCCGGTAAAGACGAGCGCGAAGTCGCCCGCGGCCCGAAACGGTCGCCCCGATACGTACACGTCGGCGCCGTAGACGGCGCGCCCCACTGCATCCGTTCCCGCCGTGAATGCGCCGTAGAACCGCCCCGTCGGTCCCGCGTCCTGGAACACGGGAAGCCAGAAATGTGGACGCAAGGACGGCCACGACGCGTAGCCGGTCTCGCGCACCGCCACGACGGGCGCCGGCTCGAATGGCAGCGGCTCCGGGAAGGCGACCAGCGCGCCGCGGCCGGGGGCGACCGGGGCTCCGTGCCGCAGCTCCCAGCCGTGCGCCCCGAGCGTGACGTACACCAGGGTGCCGTCGGAGAGCGGCGCCGGCGCGCGAGCCCCCAACGGCTCCGCGGTCAGCGCTTCAGCCCGCCCCTCGCTCCAGCGGTACACCTGCGGGAACCCCGTCGCGTCGGCCACGAACCACAGCTCGCCGCGCGGCGTCCACACGGGGTCGGCGATGCTGCCGCGCGTTTCCACGAGCACGGTGCCCGCGGCAGGCGAGTCGACCGGCCAGCGGACCAGGGCCCAGCGGCCCCCGGCGCTGCGACTCCCTGCCCCCCACCGGCCGTCGGGCGAGAGCGCCACGTCCTCCCACACGGCGCCGGCGGGGCCGGGAGGCACGGGCAGCGTCGGTGTGGCTGTGGCTGGGCCGAGCGCGAGGGCCACGAGCCGCCC
>DATDFC010000063.1:0-13615 GCA_036522815.1 Gemmatimonadales bacterium
GGCGCGACGCTGGTGCTCGCGAACACCTATCACCTGCACGTGCGCCCCGGAGAGCAGGTGGTGGCCCGGCTCGGCGCGCTGCACCGCTTCATGGGCTGGGATCGGCCGCTGCTCACGGACTCGGGTGGCTTCCAGGTGTTCTCGCTCGAGGGCTTCCGACGTATAGACGAGGACGGCGTCGAGTTCCAGAGCCACGTGGACGGCGGCCGGCGCAGGCTCACGCCCGAGCGTGCCACGGAGATCCAGTGGACGCTGGGCGCCGACATCGCGATGGCTTTCGACCATGTGGTGCCCGGGGGCGCGGACGAGCCGACCGCCCGCGACGCCCTGGAGCGGACGCTGCGGTGGTTGGAGCGGTGCGCGAGGCGACACCGGGAGTTGCTGGAAGGTCGGAAGGTCGGAAGGTCCGGCTCGGTCCAACCTTCCAACCTTCCAACTTTGCCCCAGACCCTCTGGCCGATCCTACAGGGCGGTACCCATCTCAAGCTCCGCAGCGAAGGCCTGGAGCGTATCCTGGCGCTCGGCGCGTGGACCGGCCTCGCGATCGGCGGCCTCTCCGTGGGGGAGCCGAAGCCGGTCATGTATCAGCTGCTCGAGGTTCTCGAGCCCCGAATCCCGAGCTCCATCCCCCGTTATCTTATGGGCGTGGGGTTTCCGGAGGACTTGGTGGCGGCGGTGGAGCGCGGGGTGGACCTGTTCGACTGCGTGGCGCCGACGCGCAACGGGCGGAACGGCTCGGCCTTCACGCCCGACGGCCCGGTCAACATTCGCAACGCCGAGCACCGCGAGGACCCGCGGCCGCTCGACGAGTCGTGCGACTGCGAGACGTGCACCACGTTCTCGCGGGGATATCTGCGCCATCTGTTCGTGGCGGAAGAGCTGCTGGGCCTGAGACTGTTGTCGCTCCACAACGTCCGCTACCTGATCCGGCTCGCGCAGGACATGCGGGCCGCGATCCGGCGGGACGCCTTCGGCCCGTGGGCCGATGCCTGGCGCCGCCGCTACCTGCGATCGGAATCCGCATGACCGTGCACCCAATGCTCGCGCTGCTCTTCGCCCCGTCGGGCCAGAACGCCTCGGGTGGGCTCACCATTTTCCTGATCCAGATCGCGGCGCTCATCGCGATCTTCTACGTCATGCTCATCCGCCCCCAGCGCAAGCAGCAGGAGCGCCACCGCCAGCTGCTCGCCTCGCTGCAGCGCGGCGACAAGATCGTGACCTCGGGGGGCATCATCGGGGAGGTGGTGCACCTGAAGGACGACGAGGTCACCGTCAAGAGCGGCGAGTCGCGAGTCATCGTGATGCGCGCCAACGTCGCGAACATTCTCAACCGGTCGATCGAAGCCCCCTCCGCCAAGCCCCAGTGACGGTCCGCAAGCTCCACCTGCTCGGGTCGCCGGTGCTGCGGCAGCGCGCGGCGCCCGTCGCCGCCGTGGACGCCGCGGTCCGCGAGCTGGTGGACGATCTGTTCGACACCATGCGGGCGGCCAAGGGTGTGGGCCTCGCCGCCAATCAGGTCGGGGTCGCACGCCGCGTCGCGGTGGTGGACGTCGGCGAGGAGGACCCGCCCCCCCTGGTGCTCGTCAATCCACGGATCGTCACGACAGCGGACGAGCACGAGACGGCCGAAGAAGGGTGTCTCTCGATCCCCGACATCTACGGCGATGTCGAGCGCGCCCTCCGCGTGACGCTCGAAGCCCTGGACCAGGACGGCCGGCCCTACCGCACCGAGCTGTCGGGGTTCAAGGCGCGGGCCGTACAGCACGAGATCGATCACCTCGATGGCGTGCTGTTCCTCGACCATCTCAGCGCGGTAAAGCGCGGCCTGCTGTTGGCCAAATGGAAGAAAGCCCGCAAGGGACAGTCGGGGTACCTCAAGGAGGTCACGCCGGAGCCGGCGGGCGAGCTGTAGTGCGCGTCGTCTTTTTCGGAACGCCCGAGTTCGCGGTCCCGGCGCTCGAGGCGCTGCTGGGCGAGGGCTTCGACGTCGTCGCGGCGATTACGCGGCCCGACAAACCGCAGGGACGCTCGCGCTCGACGGCCGTCCCGCCGCCCGTGAAGCTGGCCGCCGAGGCGGAGGGCGTACCCGTGCTCCAGCCGGCGCGGCCCTCCGACGCCGATTTCGTCGCACGCATCCGCGCGCTGGCCCCCGACGTGGGTGTGGTGGTCGCCTACGGGCACATCCTCAAGCCCGACCTGCTCGCGGTGCCGCGGCGCGGCATGATCAACGTGCATCCGTCGCTCCTCCCCGAGCTGCGCGGCGCGGCTCCCGTCGAATGGGCCATCCTGAACGGCCTCGAAAAGACCGGCGTCACCATCATGGTGATGGACGCGGGGCTCGACTCGGGCCCCATCCTCCATCAGATCCCGCATCACATCGACCCGGAGATCACGGGCGGCGAGCTGTCCGAGCATTTGTCGGAGATGGGCGCGCAGGCACTGGTCGAGGCCCTGGCATTGCTCGAGACCGACGGCCTCAAGCCGCGGCCCCAGGACCACGCCCGCGCGACGTACGCGCCCAAGCTCACTCGCGAAATCGCGCGGATCCCGTGGGCCGAGTCCGCCGAGCGCGTGACCCGGCTGATCCGCGCGCTCGACCCCAAGCCCGGTGCCTGGAGCGAGCTCGAGGGTCGCGAGGTCAAGCTGTTCGGTGCCCGCGCAGAGGAGCGTCAGGGGGAGGGAGAGCCGGGAGCGATACGCCCGACGGCTGACGCACTATTGATTACGGCGGGGAGTGGGACGGTGCGCGTGGCAGAAGTCCAGCCCGCCGGAAAGCCGCGCATGACCGCTCCCGACTGGGTGCGCGGGCGCGGGGTGCGGGCGGGCCAGCGGTTCACGTGACGCGCGCCGGGAGGGAAGCCCTCCCGCGGCTGCACGCCATCACCGACGAGCGTATCGCCCGCAGGCCCGACCTGGTCGATATCGGCCGCGCGCTCGCGACGGGAGGCGGCGAGCGGCTCGCGTTGCACGCGCGCGGCCGCGCGCTGTCCGGCCTGGAGCATCACGATCTCGCTGTCCGGCTGTCTGCCTGTCCGCCCGCCCGCCTGTTCGTCAACGACCGGCTCGACGTGGCGCTCGCCGTCGGCGCAGCGGGGGTGCAGCTCGGGGCCGGGAGTCTCGACCCCGAGGACGCCCGCCGGCTCGAGCCTCGGTGGTGGATCGGCAAGTCGGTGCACGGCTTGGGCGAGGCGGCGGCCGCGCGCGCCGGCGGAGCCGACTATCTTTTGGTAGGGCCGCTGTACCGCACCGCCACACATCCCGACCGCGAGCCGCTGGGATTGGCGCGGCTGGGCGCGATTGTGGCGCTGGGCCTTCCGGTGATCGCCATTGGTGGGGTGACGCCCGCGCGGGTCGGCGAGGTGCGGCGGGCCGGCGCGTACGGCGTCGCGGCGATCCGGGCGCTGTGGGACGCCGCCGATCCCGCCGACGCGGCGCGGCAGATGCTCGAGGAGTGGCAGTCGTGACCGATTCGATCGACGTCATGGTGAACGGGGAGCAGCGCAGGGTGGCGCGCGGCGCCACGCTGCTCGAGCTGCTCCGCTCGCTCGAGCTCGACCCGCGCGCCGTGGTGGTCGAGCACAACCGCGCGATCGTGCGGCGCCCCAGGCTGGGGGACGTCACGGTCGCTCCGGGCGACGCGATCGAGCTGGTGCATTTCGTAGGAGGGGGCTGACATGACCGCAGCCGTAGATACCATCCGGGACACACCGTTCGTTGTGGGCGGCCGCACGTTCCACTCGCGCCTCATGGTGGGCACGGGCAAGTATCGCGACAATGAAACAATGGCTCGCGCCATCGAGGCGTCGGGCGCGGAAGTCGTGACCGTGGCGGTGCGTCGCGTGGACCTCGATCGCTCGAAAGAGACGGGGATCCTGCATCACCTCGATCCCAGCCGGTTCTTCCTGCTCGCGAACACCGCGGGCTGCTTCACGGCCGACGACGCCGTGCGCTACGCCCGCCTGGCGCGCGAAGCCGGGTTCAACGAGTTCGTCAAGCTCGAGGTCATCGGCGACCAGGAGACCCTCCTCCCCGACGTCCAGGGCCTGCTGGACGCGGCGCGTACCCTCGTCAAGGACGGCTTCAAGGTCCTGGCCTATAGCAACGAGGATCTCGTGACCGCGCTGCGCCTCGAAGACGCGGGCTGCGCCGCGGTGATGCCGCTGGCGTCGCCGATCGGCAGCGGCCTCGGGCTCCTGAACCCGTACGGCATCCGGACCATCAAGCGGCGGCTCGGCGTTCCCGTCGTGGTGGACGCCGGCGTCGGGACCGCCTCGGATGCGTGCGTGACGATGGAGCAGGGCGTGGACGGAATCCTCATGAACACCGCGCTGGCGGCGGCGCGAGATCCCGTGGGCATGGCCCACGCGATGCGGCTGGCGGTCGAGGCCGGGCGCACCGCCTACCTCGCGGGCCGCATGCCGAAGCGTGAGGTCGCCGTGCCGTCGTCGCCGCTCGAAGGGATGCTGGATTAGCGACGCCACCGCCGCCCGGCGCGCGGCGCTGCACATCCTCCAGGCCGTGCGCTCCGGCGGCACCTTCCAGGCGGCGCGCGACCGGGTGCTCCCCACGCTCGCCGGGCGCGACCGCCGGCTCGCCTACGAGCTCGCCGCCGGCGTGCTGCGACGCCAGGCGGACCTCGACCGCCGGCTGGGCCTGCGCGGCGCCGACCCCCGCCTGCACGACGTCCTGCGCCTCGGTGCCTACCAGCTGGCCGCATTGGCCCGGGTACCGCCGTATGCGGCGGTCGCCACCAGCGTCGAGCTGGCACGCGAGGCCGTCGGTGAGCCGGCTGCCCGGTTCGTGAATCAAGCGCTGCGGAAGCTGCAACGGGGTTCGGGGCTCGGGGCTAGGGATTCGGCTGCTAGCCACCCTCGCTGGCTCGTGGAGCGATGGCGTCGCCAGTTCGGGCTGGGGGAGACCCGACGGCTCATCGCGTGGAACGACACAAAACCGCCGCTGACACTGCAACCGGTCCGCTGGAGCGCGCCCCAGCTCGCCACGCGGCTCCAGGAAGCAGGCTTCGGTGTAACAGAGGCGCCATTCGGAACGGGGGTGCGCGTGATCCCGAGCCCCGAAGCCCGAGTCCCGAGTCCCGCGCGGTGGCCCGGCTTCGCGGATGGCGCGTTCATCGTCCAAGACCCGGCCCACGCCCTGGTGTGCCGCTACGCCGGCATTCCCCCGGGGATGCTCGTGTATGACGCCTGCGCGGCGCCGGGCGGGAAAGCCGTGATGCTCGAACGGGCCGGCGCCCGCGTCGTGGCCGGGGACGCCCGGCCCGAGCGCATCCGCCGCCTGCTCGAGACGACGCGGCGTGCGGGAGTGGCGATTCGGGTGACGGTCGCCGATCTTCTGTCGGCCCCGTTCGCGCCGGCGAGCGTGCCAGCCGTGATGGTGGACGCCCCCTGCTCCGCTACCGGCACCATGGCCCGGCATCCGGACGCCCGCTGGCGGGTCACACCGCGCACGATCGTGCGCGCCGCCCGGCAACAGCAGGCGCTGCTCGACGCGGCGGCAACGCTCGTCGGTCCCGGGGGATTGCTCGTCTACAGTACCTGCTCGCTCGAGCCGGAGGAGAACCGCGACATCGTGACCCAGTTTCTCGCGTCCCACACCGAGTTCGCGCGCGCGCCCGTGCCGGCGGCCGTGCCGGCTTCCCTGCTCACGCCGGACGGCGACCTGCAGTCCCTGCCGCAGCGCGACGGAATCGACGGTGCGTACGCGGCGCGCCTCGCGCGGACGCGCTGATGCAGCTCCGCCGCCACATCCCCCCGCTGCAGGAATGGAAGCTGCCCGCGCTTGTCGAGCTGTCCGGCGCGCGGCGCTGGGGGCTCGCCCTCGCCGGAGCGATCGTGGCAGGGTATCTCACGGCGTATCTCGTTCTCTTCCCCGCCCCGATTCTGCACGGCCACGAAGTGGTCCCACGCGTGCTGGGGCTGTCGTTGCAAGAGGGGTCGGCTGCCCTCCGCAAAGCGGGCCTGCAGGTGCAGGACGGCGGCTCGGAGTCGCACCCCAGCGCGCCTCAGGGGAGCATCATCTGGCAGGACCCGCCCCCTGGCGTGAGCGCGCCGGCGGGGTTGCGGGTGACCCTGGTGTCGAGCGATGGGCCCCCCAAGATTCCGGTACCGCAGGTGACCGGCCTGGATGGACCGCTGGCGCAGCAGCTGATCGTCGCGGCCGGGCTCACGGTGGCGCAGGTGGAGTCGGTGCAGGCCGCGGCCGCTCCCGGGGTGACGATGCTCACCCGGCCCGCGCCCACGACGCTGCTCGCTCCCGGGGCGCCCGTAACCGTGGTCGTGAGCCGGGGCGCCCCGACGATCTCGGTCCCGCCGCTGCTCGGCCTCTCGCAGGCGGACGCGCGCACCCGGCTGGAGCAGGAGGGCCTCGCGCTGGGGACGGTGACGCGGCGTCGTTCGAACGATGGCACGCCGGGCACGGTGATCGCGCAACGGCCGGCGGCGGGGACGCTGGCCGCCCCCGGTACGGTGGTGGACGTGGTCGTGGCCCGGAGCCCCTGATGATGATCACCAGGATGAACGGCATCCGTATCGCGCCCAGCCTCTTGTCGGTCGACCTCACCCGCCTCGCGGAGCAGGTGGGCCAGGTGCTCGCGGCGGGCGCCGATTGGCTGCACGTCGACGTGATGGACGGACGGTTCGTGCCGAATCTGACGTTCGGTGCCAACATGATCGAAGCGCTGCGCCGGCTCACCGACAAGCCCATCGACGTCCATCTCATGGTGCTCGAGCCGGAGCGCTACCTCGAGGCCTTCGCGGCGGCGGGTGCGTCGGTGTTCACCTTTCACCCCGAGGCGACGCTGCATGTGCAGCGCCAGCTGGCGGCGGCGCGGAGCCGCGGCATGCTCGCCGGGCTGGCGCTCAACCCCGGCTCGCCGCTCTCGCTCGCCGACGAGGTGATCGCCGACGTGGATCTGCTGCTCGTGATGACCGTGAACCCGGGGTTCGGGGGCCAGTCCTATCTCGCCTCCTCCGACGACAAGATCCGCCGCGCGCGCGAGCTGCTCACGGCGCGCGGCTCGCGGGCGTTCCTCGAGGTGGACGGCGGCATCACCGCGCAGACCATCGCGGCCGCGCACGCGGCGGGCGCCGACACCTTCGTCGTGGGGAACGCGATCTTCGCGAGCCCCGACCCGGCGCGTGAGGTACGGGACCTGAAGCGCCGCTGCCTGGTGACGGTATGAGCGACGCCCGGCGCTGGTCGTTCGCGGTCGGCGTGGTCATGGCGGTCGTGTTCGGGACCGCCCTGGCGGTGAAGATCCGTCCGCAGATCGACCTGCTGGGGGTAGGATCGCGCGCGCCGGACTTCCACGCCAAAAACCTGGCCACCGGGCGCGCCACCACGCTCGCGGACTATCGCGGGCGGGTGGTGCTCCTGAATCTCTGGGCGACGTGGTGCGAGCCGTGCCGTGTCGAAATGCCGTCGCTCGAGCGGCTGTCCCGCAAGCTCGGGGGCAGCGGCTTCACGGTGGTGGCGGTGAGCATCGACGAGGACGGCGACTCGGTGGTCGCCGCGTTCGCCCGCAACCTGGGACTCAGCTTCGACATCCTGCACGACCAATCCGGAGCGATGAAGCAGACGTACCAGGCCACGGGCGTGCCCGAGAGCTGGCTGATCAGCCCCGACGGCGTGATCATCAAGAAAGTGATCGGGGCCTCCGAGTGGGACGGCCCGGTCAACGAAACGCTGGTCCGGCGGCTCCTGGATGAAAGATAGAGAGATGAGAGATGACCGTCCGCGCTAGCCTCGCGCACCTTTTCGTGCGCAACTGGCCGATCAAGCTCGCGGCCGGCTTCTTCGCCGTCATGCTGTACGTGGCGGTCGCGGCGCAGCAGCCGCTGGCTCAGAGCTTCGCCATGCGGCTCGCCATCGTGGTCCCACCGGGGCGCAGCGTGCGTCAGCAACCCGGCGGCGTGGCGGTCGTCATCACGGGCAAAGGCAGCGAGATCCTCAAGCTCCGCTCCTTCCCGCGCGTGATCCGGAAGGCCATCCCCGACACCTTCTCCGCGTCGGCGTGGCACGTGCAGCTGCAGCCGACGGATATCGAGCTGCCCAAGGGCAGCGACGTGCAGGTGGCCGACATCCGGCCGCGCGACATCGAGGTCGTGCTGGATTCGGTCGTGCACAAGGACGTCCGCATCGTGCCGCGGGTACGGGTCGAGGCCGAATCGGGGTACGTGATGCGCGGGCTGTCCATCACGCCGAGTATGGCCCGCATCATCGGCCCGGAGAAGAGCGTCGCCGCGATCGACTCGGTGACCACGCTGCCGACGGTCATCTCCAGTGTGAACGGCCCCTTCTTCCGCACGGTCCCGCTCGATACGGCCCCGCTCGGCATCGTGCGCATCGCCCCCAAGGAGGTGCGCATGGCGGGCGAGGTCGCGGCCATCATCGAGCGCTCGCTCTCCGGCGTCCCGATCACCACCGCGGCCTCGGGCTTCGTGGGGTTCCTGCTCTCGGTCGAGCGCGTGGGCGTCACGGTGCGGGGCCCGGAATCGAGGGTGAACACACTGACTCGCGACAGCGTGCGGGTGGTGGCGCACCTGGTGGGTAAGGCGGGCCCGGGTGGCTACGCCCGCCTCACGGTGAGCGCGCCCCCCGGCATCGTCGCGCGCGCCGTGCCCGACTCCGTCTCCCTCAGACGCAAGACCGGCCGTGGCTGACGTCGTCCTCGGGATCGAGACGTCGTGCGACGAGACCTCGGCGGCCGTGCTGGTGGGCGAGCGCCGCCGTCCCGAGCTCGCCGGGCTCGTGATCCTGTCGCAGGACGTGCACCGGGTGTTCGGGGGCGTGGTCCCGGAGCTCGCGAGCCGCGCCCATCTGTCGGCGCTGCCGGCCGTGGTGGACCGCGCCCTCGCCGAGGCCGGCATCGGCTGGAGCGCCGTGGACGCCGTCGCCGTGACCCAGGGACCGGGGCTCGTGGGCGCGCTCCTGGTCGGCGTGGTATTTGCCAAGGCGCTGGCCTACGCCGGCGACCGCGAGCTGATCGGCGTGCATCACATGGAAGGACACCTCTTCGCCCCGCTGGTGGAGGACCCGGACTTGGCGCCGCCGTTCGTCGCCCTGCTCGTGTCGGGAGGTCACACCTTGCTGCTCGACGTTCCCGCCTGGGGGCGCTACCGCCTGCTGGGCGCCACCCGCGACGATGCGGCCGGCGAGGCGTTCGACAAGGTCGCGACGCTCCTGGGCCTGGGGTATCCGGGCGGCGCGGCGATCGAGCGGCTCGCGGCCCAGGGCGATCCTACGCGCTTCTCGTTTCCGCGGCCGATGCTGGACGAGGGATTCGAGTTCTCCTTCTCCGGTCTCAAGACCGCGGTGCTGCGGGCGGTGCGCTCGAGCGACGATCTCGAACGCGACCGCCCCCATCTCGCCCGCGCCTTCCAGGACGCGGTGCTCGAGGTACTGGTCACCAAGCTCGAGCGGGCCATCCGCGCCACGGGCCATCGCACCGCCGTGCTGGGCGGCGGCGTGGCGTGCAGCCGGGCGCTCGCCGGTCTCGCCGCCCGCCGGCTCTCGGACGGCGGGCTCGCCCGCGTGGCGGTCGCGAGCCCGCGCTTGAACGCCGATAACGCCGCCATGATCGCCCGTGCCGGCTGGTACCGCCTCGGCCTGGGCGAGCGCAGCGACTGGACCCTGGACGCCCGGGCGGACCTGCCACTGCCCGGCCTGGAGCCGGCACCCACTACCCACGGCGCAGCCCGCTCATGACGATCTATCCCTTCGGTTTCACGATCCCCCTGCCCCGGATCGACTTCCTGTTCATCCATCTGGGCCCGCTCCAGGTCACCGGCTACGGGCTGATGATGATGGTCGCGTTCCTCATGGCGGGGTGGGCGATTCAGGTCGACCTGCGGCGCCGCGGCATGGCCGAGGAGTACGCGGCCGACATCGTGTTCGCCGCCGTGGTCGGCGGCATCGTGGGAGCGAAGATCTGGTACGTGCTGCTGACGGGTGAATGGGAAGCCCTGCTGCGGCGCGGCGGGTTCGTCTGGTATGGGGGCTTTCTCGGCGGCGTGGCGGCGGTACTGGCGACCGGGTGGTGGAAGCGCGTGCCCGCCCGCTGGACGATGGAGCTCACCGCCGCGCCCCTCGCCCTCGGTTACGCGATGGGACGGGTGGGGTGCTTTCTGGTCAACGACGACTACGGGATCCCGTCCACCCTGCCCTGGGCGATGAAGTTCCCGCGCGGCCTTCCCCCCACCACGGTGGCCGAGCTGAGCAACATGCACGTGAGCTTTCCGCCCGGCGCCGACCCCATGCAGGTGGTGGCCGTGCACCCCACGCAGATCTACGAGACGGCCCTGATGCTGCTCGCGTTCGCCTGGTTGTGGCGGTTGCGGGACCACCGGCACAGCACGGGCTGGCGGTTCGGGGTCTATCTCATCCTGGCAGGAGCGGAGCGCTTCCTGGTCGAGACGGTCCGCGCCAAGGACGATCGCCTGCTCGGACCCTTCACGCTGGCGCAGGTCACGAGCGTGCTGCTCGTCCTGACCGGGGTGTGGCTGATGCAGCGGCTGCGCGCGCCCGAGCCGGCGACGGTGGCGGTGCCTCCCGCGCTCAAGCCGCAGCCGCAGGCTCAAGCGACGCCGTAGGCAGGGAGGCGGGGGGGCGGGGGCTACGGGAACGACGGTCGCCGGCGGTCCGCGCCCGTCCCCGCGGAGCGGTCACGCTGTAACCACACCACGGCCACCAGCAGCAGGACGATGAGCAGCAGCTGGAGCGCCAGCGATTGCACCGTGGGATAGATGCCGAGCACCGGGATCCGGGGCGCCCACGGGACCACGCTGACGCGCACCAGTCCCGATTCCTGCAGGTCCGCGATGCCCTTTCCGGCGAACACGAACGCCATGTAGTAGAGCATCGCGCTCGTCACGGCGAAAAACGGCTTGAGCGGCACCTTCATGCCGAAGCGGTCGACCGCCACGTAGACGATCACCAGCGCCACCGCGCCGGCGGCGATCCCCGCGATCACTCCCACCACTCCCGCGGCGCTGCTCGATCCCGCCGAGGAGAGCAGGGCCTTGTAAAAGAGGATGGTCTCGAAGCCCTCCCGATAGACGGCGAGGAACGCGACGGACGAGAGCGCGAACCCCGAGCCGGTCGACAACGCGTCCTCCATCCGGCCTTTCACGAAGGCATTCCACTTGGCGACCTCGATCTTCGAGAGCAGCCAATAGCTGACGTAGAAGAGCACCGCGGTGGCGAGGAGCATCGTCGCGCCCTCGAGGGCTTCCCGCTGCCCCGGCGTGATCTCGAACAGCAGCTCGATCATCACCGCGGTGGCGGCGCTCGCGGCGACCGCCGCCCAGGCGCCGCGCGCCACGTGTCGCCGGCGCTCGAGCGCGCCGGCTTTCGAGAGAAACGCCATCAGCGCGGCCACGATCAGAATCGCCTCGAAGCCCTCCCGCAGCAGCAGCACGAACGACTGCACGAACAGGCTGGCGCTCGAGCTCCGGTCGGCCACCAGCCGCTCGGCGCGCTCCAGGTCGGCGAGCAACCGGGCGTGGATCGTCGCGAGCTCGTCCGGGCCGGCGCCCGCCGCCGCGCGGGCGCGCAACAGCGTGAACCCCTGCTCGAGGTCGCTCGCGAGGGCCGGGTTCTTCACCCGCACGTCCGTCTCCACCTGCTCGAAGGTCAGGTAGGCGTCGAACGCGATCTTGTCCGACCTGAGCGCGACGCCCGAGTCGAGTTGGCGCCGCACCACGGAGAACGTCGCCGCCGCGGGGGACGCCTGATACTTCTGGCGCTCGGCCGTGGGCAGCACGCGCAAGAACGCCACGATCCTGGCCGCGTCCCCGGGATCGAGCGTGCGCGCGAAACCAGGCATCGCGGTCCCCGGCCGACCCTGCAGAATCAGCTCCTCGAGCTCGCGGTCGGTGTATCGCCCCTGGACGGCGAGGTCCCGCAGCGCGGGCGGCCGCACCGACAGCGTCGCGGCGAGCGGGCCGTCGCCGCCGCCCGTGGCGCCGTGACACGACGCGCACGTGGTCGCATATCGCCCCTCGCCCTCGCGCACCAGGCCCTCGCCCGCGCGCAGCGTCGCTACGTACGTGGCCACGGCCCAGCGATCCTCGGGGGAGAGCGTCTCCTCGAACTGCGGCATGGCCGTGCCGGCCACGCCGAGCGTGAGCTTGCGATACACGTCCAGCGGCGAGACCGTGCTCATCGCCTCGCGGTCCGCGAGGCTCGCGGGCGGGGGACCCTGCAGGTGTTTCGCTTTCGGCCCGTCCCCCTGCCCGGTCGGACCGTGACACTGCACGCACTGCTCCTGATAGACGGCCGCGCCGCGCACCAGCGAGGGGGGGCGCGCCGGGAACGTTTCGAGTGCACCTCCCACGACGGCCGCGATGTGCTGCACCAGCAGTGCGGCCCGCGCCGCGACGGCGTCGGGCGGCGCGGCGCGGTCGAGCAGCGCGCGCAGCGCCACGAAGTCGGAGTCGACGGTCGCGCGCACCGCCCGCGGGAGCGAGCCGACGTCGAGCCGCGCCTGGTCGAGAAACTGCTTCGCCTCGGAGACCTCCTCGGGATTGGTCACCCGGCCGCCGCTGGGCGCGACACCGACGGCGTACTCCTTGGCGGCGAGCGAAGCGGCGGCCACGATGCGTCGGGCCACGGCGAGCGAGTCCATCGCCTGCGCCCCGGCGGACGCCGCGATGCAGGTGCCCAACAACAAGCCGACCATGGACTTACGGTAGATGGCAACGGTTCTCGGGAGGAGGATTTTCAATACTAGAGTAATTCTGTCGGGAATGCAAGGCAATGCGTCACACGCGCTCCAGCACCACCACGGCGATGGCCGCCTGATGCGTGTGGGAGAGCGACAGCAGCACGCGGTCGACCCCCAGCTCGCGCGCCCGTCCGGCCGCCGTGCCGCTGAGCCGCACGTCCGGCCGCCCGTCGGGCGCGCGTGTGATCTCGATCTCGCGCCAGCCGATGCCGCGTGCCAACGCCGTGCCCTGGAGCGCCTTGTACACGGCCTCCTTGGCCGCGAGGCGTACCGCGACGTGGGTCGCGGGATCGGGGCGGCTCTCGCAGTACGCGCGCTCATCCGGAGTGAGCAAACGCTCGAACACCCGCGCGCCCTTGTCGGCGATGATCGCCGCGACGCGGGACACCTCCACCAGGTCGACTCCCACGCCGATCGCGCTCAGAAGCCGAGCCGTGTCGCGAGCCATGCCGGGGCGGGCGCGTAGCCACCGAGCACCAGACCCAGCCAGATCAGCGCGACCGCGAGCGGCGTCCATACCACGATCACGGGCCAGAGGGAGGGTCGCCAGCGTGCGATGGCCTCGGTCTCGAGCGCCCAGCGACGCCGCTCCTCGGCCACCGCAGCCTCGAGGGCGAGCCACGCCGCCTCGAGCCGCCGGGCGGACACGCGCAGCGCGTCCTGCCACTCGGCGTGGATTGTCTTGTCGAGGACGCCCGCGTCGCGGGCCCGGAGCCCGGCGCCTTCGAGCAGATCGAGCGCGGCGACGAACGCTTCGCCGCCGGCGCCGAGGCGGGCGGCGATGGCGCGCTTTTCAGACCCCGTGAGGAGGCGGCGACGGCGCCGCCGTGCCGGCATCCGGACGCGCCACGCGGCGCGCTCGATTTCGCCGTC
>DATDFC010000064.1:0-24627 GCA_036522815.1 Gemmatimonadales bacterium
GGGCCGGTGACGACGAGCGCGCCGATCACAAAGTGCCCGTCGCGGAGCGGATACGCGATGCCGGCGCGCTCGGCACGGCGGCGGTCGGGAATGGCGGCGCCGAAGATGTCATCGGCGCCTTGGGCGGCGACCGGGACACCCGAGTGAATCGCCCGCATCACCGGTGCGTCGGACGGCACGATCAGCTTGTCGAGCCGTCCGTCGGCCCCGGCCGAGAGCGCCAGCACCCGGCCCCCGGAGCCGGCGCCGCCGGCCGGGAGTACGATCGCCGCGCCGCGCTGTGCCACCTGATGGGCGAGCTCGACTCCGGCCTTCGCGATGCCTTCGAGGGTGAGCGCCCCACCCGCCAAGGCCGCGAGCTGACGCGACACGAGCTCTCCCGGCTGCTCCCCCGGCTCGTGCGCTTGCGCGAGCCGCATGCTCGCGACCAGGCGGCGCAGCTCGTCGGCCACGGCGGCGGTCTCCGCTGGGCGGGCGTCCCCCTGCGGCAGCAACAGACCAGCTCCGAACGGGAAGTCGCCCACGGCGACAAACGTGCCGGCCGGCTCGCGCGCCACGTGGGCCCGTCCATCCGCCGACGCGAGCTGCACCAGGGCGGCACCGCGCTCGCGCACGGCGCGGTCGAGGTCGGACGCTCCGCCGACCTCGAGATCGCCGGCGGCCAGTCCCACGGCCCATCCCGCGGCGGCACCATGCGCCCGGCGCAGCAGGTCGAGGGCGTGCTCGAAGTCGGACGGCACGGTGACCGGCTGGTCGACGAGCCAGGCCCGGACAATCGGCCCGAGCGCCAGCCCCGTGGCGGCCACAAACCCGCCCAGCGCCGCCACCAGCGCCCACACGTCGGCCGCGGCCACGGCGCGCACGACGGCGAGCAGGCCGAGCGCCGCCAGTCCGCGCCCGACCCAAACCCCCGCGGGGGGCAGCTTCATGCGTGATTGATACGGCTGGCGGCGGCGGCGGCGCCGAACCCGTTGTCGATATTGACCACGGTGACGCCCGACGCGCACGAATTGAGCATTCCCAGTAAGGCGGCGATCCCGCCGAACGACGCCCCGTATCCCACGCTCGTGGGGACGGCGATCACGGGAACCGGCACCAGTCCCCCCACCACGCTCGGGAGCGCGCCTTCCATCCCGGCAACCACGATGACCACGGCGGCGCTGCGCAGCAGCTCGGTCTGGGTCAGGATGCGATGGATGCCGGCCACGCCGACGTCGGTGAGCCGGGCGACGCGATTACGCAGCGCCCGGGCGGTAACGGCCGCTTCCTCGGCGACCGGCAGGTCGCTCGTGCCCGCGGTGACGATCAGAATCGTGCCCCGCCCCGTCGGCTCGGGCTCGGGCTCGGGTGGCAGGTACACCGTGCGACCCAGCTCCCCCACTTCGGCCCGGGGAAACCGGACCGCCAGCGCGGCGCGATGCGGCGGCTCGGCCCGCGTCGCGAGGAAGCTGCCGGACGCGGCGACGAGCCGCTCCGCGATCACCACGACCTGCTCGGCGGTCTTGCCCTGGCACAAGATGACTTCCGCGTGCCCCTGCGTCAGGGGTCGGAGGTGATCGATGCTGGCGAAGGGGAGACGCTCGATGAAGCGGGACAGGTCGTCGAGCTTCACGCCGCCTGCCCCACCGCGCTCCCGGCCAGATAGGCCGCGAAAATCGCCTCCGCCTCGCGCATCGACTCGATCTGGAACAGCCGCTCGCGCAGGCTCCCGGCGCCGGGCACGCCCTTCGTGTACCAGCCGAAGTGCTTGCGGAACTCGAGCGCGGTCTTGCGTGTGTCCCCCTGGAGCGCGAGCGCCAGGCGCGCGTGCTCGAGCGCTACCGCGAACCGCTCCGCAGCCGTGGGAGCCGGGCGCGGCGCCCTCCCCGCCACGAGGTCCCGCGCCTCAGCGAACAGCCACGGGTTGCCGAACGCGCCCCGGGCGATCATGACGCCGGCGCAGTTCGTGTGACGGCGCATCGCAACCACGTCGGCCGCGGTCGTGATGTCGCCGTTGCCGATCACCGCAATGTCGAGCGCTTCCACCACGCGGGCGATCTCGTCCCAGTTCGCTTGCCCTGAAAACATCTGCGTCCGCGTGCGCGCGTGCAGGGTGAGGGCCTGGGCGCCCGCCTCGCGGCAGCGCAGGGCGATGGTGACCGGGTCACGCTGAGTTTCGTCCCAGCCGCTGCGGATCTTCACGGTCACCGGCAGGTGCGTTGCAGTTCGCACCGCTCGGATGATCTGCTGCACCAGCCCCAGATCCTTCAAGCACCCCGACCCACCGTTGTTCTTGACGACCTTCTTGACCGGACAGCCGAAGTTGATGTCGATGAAGTCGGGCTTGACGGCCGCGGTCACCATCTCGGCGGCGCGCGCCATGATCGTGGCGTCGGCGCCATACAGCTGAATGCCGATCGGTCGCTCCGCCTCCTCGAATCGCATGTCGTCGAACAGGTGCTCCACGCCGCGCGCCACGCCGACCGCCGAGATGAACTCGGACACGACGACGTCGGCGCCGAAGCGGCGGCACAGCAGCCGGAACGGCGATTCCGACACGCCCGACATGGGCGCGAGGAACAGCGGGAACGCGTGTCCCGTGCGATACGGGAAGTCCATGGCTCACAACGTAATGACGCGTTGCGCCACGAGCAACCACTCATTACGTTTCGCCGCCGTTCACGCACTGGAGACCGCACGTGCGCTTGCGCGAGTTCTTTTCCCAAGACGCGATCAACCTGCAGCTGCAAAGCAGCACCAAGGACGATGCCTTGAAGGAGCTGGTCGGCCTGCTCAGTCTCGACGACAAGGCCGAGCAGACCCTCGTGAAGATGCTGAAGCGGCGCGAGACGCTCGGCTCGACGGGGATCGGTCACAACATCGCGATTCCCCACTGCCGCGCGCTGGCCGTGAACCGGCTGCGCGTCGCGTTCGGCCGCAAGCTCGAGGGCGTCGATTTCAACGCGATCGACGGCAAGCCGGTGAACTACTTCTTTCTGATTGTGGCCCCGCCGCTCGAAGTGTCCAACCAGTACCTGCCGGTGCTCGGCAAGATCGCCCAGTTCGCGAAAGAGGCCGATGTACCGGAGAAGCTCGCGAAGATCAGCACGCCGCAGGAGTTTCTGAAGCTGCTGGAAGACAAGAACATTTGAAGGCGTTGCACGACGCTACGACGCTACGTTGTACGGCATTCGTACGGTGAACGCTGCGCTGGAATGATGCTGTTTCCTGACCCTTAGGTGTTACCCTGCCGATGTGGGCGACTTCAGGGAATTACGGGCATGGCGAGAGGCGAAGAGATTCGTCGTCCTGTCGTGCGGCGCCATACGGAGGCTGCCGTCGGACGAGAGATTCGCGTTGCGGGATCAGTGGCGACGGGCTGCCTACAGCGTCGCGCTCAACATTGCGGAGGGTGCAAGCCGTCGAGGACCGAAAGAGTTTCGAAGATACCTGGACATTGCTCGGTCATCCCTCCACGAGCTCGAAGCGATTCTCGAACTCGTAGCTGCTCAAGGATACCTGCCGGCGCGCCAGCTCCAGGACCTGACTGCGAGTCGGGACGCCTGTGCAAAGATGGTCTATGGGCTGCTACGGAAGATGGCAGACAAGTGATTCTGACTCGTACAACGTAGCGTCGTAGCGTCGTATGACGATCGTCACTCCCATTCAATCGTAGCCGGGGGTTTCGAGCTCACGTCATAAACGACCCGGTTCACGCCGCGGACTTCGTTGATAATCCGGCTGCTGATCCTCCCCAGTATCTCGTGCGGGAACGGAAACCAGTCCGCCGTCATCCCGTCCCGGCTCGTCACCGCCCGCAGCGCCACGACGTGATCGTACGTCCGAAAATCGCCCATCACGCCCACCGACTTGATCGGCAGCAACACCGCAAAGGCCTGCCAGATCTGGTCGTACAGACCCGCCGCGCGGATCTCCTCGATGTAGATCGCGTCTACGCGGCGCAGCAGCTCGAGCCGCTCCGGCGTGACGGGACCGAGTACGCGGATGGCGAGTCCCGGGCCGGGAAACGGATGGCGCCCCACGATCTCCTCCGGGAGGCCCAGCTCCCGGCCCACCTGGCGCACCTCGTCCTTGAACAGCTCGCGTAACGGCTCGATCAGCTGCCACGGCAGATTGGGCCGCAGCCCGCCCACGTTGTGATGGGTCTTGATCGTGACCGACGGACCGCCCGCGGGCGACGCCGACTCGATCACATCGGGATACAAGGTGCCCTGCACCAGGAATCCCACGTCGCCGGCGACGTGCTGGGCCGCGTCCTGGAACGCGTCGATGAACGTGTGGCCGATCCGGCGCCGCTTCTCTTCGGGATCGTCCACGCCCTCCAGGGTCTCGAGGAAGCGTGCGGCCGCGTCCACCACCCGCAGATCCATGCCCAGGTGCGCCCGGAACGTGTGCTCCACCTGCTCCCGCTCACCCTGTCGCAACAGGCCGTGGTCAACGAAGATGCAGGCGAGCCGGTCGCCGATGGCGCGGTGCACCAGGCTCGCCGCCACCGCCGAGTCCACCCCGCCGGACAGCCCGCAGATCGCCCGGCGCTCGGGCCCGACCAACGCCGCGATCCTTTGCACTTCCTGATCGATGAAGTGTCCCGGCGTCCAATCGGGCGTACACCCACACACGTGGAACAGGAAGTTGTGAATGATTTCGCGCCCCCGCGGCGTGTGCGCGACCTCGGGATGAAACAGGATGCCGAACACCGCCTTGGTCTCGTGCTGGAACCCGGCCACCGGGGCATTGGCGCTCGAGGCCGTGACCCGGAACGCGGGCGGCGGCTGCTCGATGCGGTCGCCGTGGCTCGCCCACACGGTGATGCACGCCTCCGGTTCGAAGCCTGCGAACAGACCCACAGCCTCGCGCACCGTCACTTCAGCGCGACCGTACTCCCGCTGGCGCGACGGCTTCACCTCGCCGCCCGCCAGGTGCGCCACCAGCTGCATTCCGTAGCAGATCCCCAGTACCGGCACGCCGAGGTCGAGGACCTTGGGGTCGGCGGTGGGAGCGCCGGGATCGAAGACTGAATTGGGGCCGCCCGAGAAAATGATCCCCTTGGGATCGAACCGCCGGATGAAGCCCAGGTCGGTGCCGCGGGCGGCGGGGTGGATCTCGCAGTACACGTGCGCCTCGCGCACCCGGCGCGCGATCAGCTGGGTGAACTGCGATCCATAGTCGAGAATGAGAACGCGGTTCATCTCTGATACCACGTGGTCGGGTCCAGTACTTCGCCCCGCAGCAGGTCGTCGAGGGTCTCGCGCTGGCGCGCCACGTAGTAGCGGTCGCCCTCCACCAGCACCTCGGGTGGACGGGGTCGCTGGTTATAGGTCGAGCTCATCACGAAGCCGTAGGCTCCGGTGCCGAGCACCGCGAGCAGCTCGCCCGGCACGACGGCGGGCAGCTTGCGATCGAGCGCCAGGAAATCTCCCGACTCGCAGATCGGGCCCACGACGTTGACCAGCTCCTCGGGCCGGCTCCCGTCCTGGAGCGGGATCAGGTCGTGATGGGCGTTGTAATGGCTGGGTCGCACGAAGTCCGTCATGCCGGCGTCCACAACGATGAACTCCTTGCCGCCCGCGTGCTTGCGGTACAGCACGCGGGTGAGCAGCACGCCGGCGTTCGCCACGAGATAGCGGCCCGGCTCGCAGATCAGGGCGAGCCCCGCCTGCCGGATCGGGGGCGCGACGGCGTCGGCGAACGCTTTGGGGGTCGGCGCCTTCTCGTTGTGGTAGCGGACGCCCAACCCGCCTCCCACGTCGAGCGCGTCGATCGTGGAGATGCCGGATGCCCGAAGCGCCGTCACCAGCTCGAGCAGCTTCACGGTGCCGCGATGGTACGGCTCCACATCGGTGATCTGGGAGCCCAGGTGCATCGCCAGGCCGCGCAGCGTGAACAGCGGCTCGGCCGCGATGCGCTGTGCCACGCTCACCACTTCGTCGTACGGGACGCCAAACTTGGCCGTCTTCTCCCCGGTCTTGGTGTACGGGTGCGTCTCGGTCGCGACGTCGGGGTTCACCCGGATGCCCAGGGAGGCGCGCCGCTTGCCGCGCCGCGCCACGGCGATGGCCGCGTCGAGCTCCGCCGAGGACTCGATGTTCAGGTACCCGACGCCCGCCCGGATCGCCTCGTCCAGCTCGGGCGCGGTCTTGCCGACGCCCGAGAACACGATCGCGCCGGCCTCGAACCCGGCGGCGAGCGCGCGCCGCAGCTCGCCCACGGAGACGATGTCGGCGCCGGCGCCGAGCGTGCGCAGCACCTTGAGCACGCCGAGATTGCCGTTCGCCTTGACCGAGTAGCAGATACGGTGGGGCACGTCCTTGAGCGCGTCGTGCAGCGCGTGATACTGGGCCCGGATCAGGTTGGCGCTGTAGACGTACGTGGGTGTGCCGACCCGCTCCGCGATGGAGCGGAGCAGGGCCGGGTCGAACCCTAGTACGCCTGCGCCCATTTTCGGAAGGGACGTGGTGGCAATCGGTTAGCGTGCCCTCGCCGGAACAGAGTCGCTTTCGGAACGCGTTTCAGCCGCCTGTGGGCGGCTAGCTTGTCGGGCAAGATAGCGGCTGCCGAGGGTAGATACCAACGAGGGGCTTCGATACTCCTTGGAGAGCTGCCAGCAACAGCGTCCGATTATGAGACTTTGGGCGCGACGATGAGTTGCGCAGAGGAGGTCGCCATGCGGCTCTCATTCCTCGTCTCTCCAATCACCCTCTTGAGCCTTGCGGCCTGCAGTGGTCCGACCGCACGGCTTGCGGGCCCCACGTCGGCACTCGACGGCAATTGGCGAACAGCGCCGGCAGTCCCGTCTGGGAGTGGTATCGATCTCCAGCTTGCGACGAACGGACCTATCGTCACAGGTGCTGGTCAGCAGTATGCAATCCTGTACCTCAAGGACTCGTTCACTATCACCGGCAGGCAAGGTTCAGATGGCACTTTCCGTCTCACCTTGACCTCCAGTGACGGGACGGTCGGCACGCACGGTGGGCACCTCGTCGGTTCGAACGAGCTTCGGATGTGGTGGGGGCATCCGCCGTGCCCGGGGGGGACCGCTTGCGGGCCCGATTCACTGACCTTCGTGCGAGAGCCACAATAGGACGAGTTGCGATTGTCGTCGCGGTTCTGGCAACCGTGCTCGTCCGGGCGGCCGCCGCGCAAGCCGCCGTCGAGCTTGGACCGCTGCTTGCGCTCTACGCGCCCGTGAGCGGTTTCCAGCCTGCTCCCTACTACACAACGCGGCTCCCAAATTCTCCCGGTGACCTAAGCGGCCTCGCTTGGGGCGGGGAAATGCGCCTCTGGTTCGCACAACGGGCTGGGCTGCAGCTCCAGATCGCCTCGGCGTCGAGCTTGGTCGGCGGAGGCAATACGCCTGGGGGCCCTGTTCCCAGTACCCCTGCACGCGTCCTCACAGCCAGTGTGCAAGCGCTCTACACGGTGGCGACCAACGCGCATAGCGCTCGGCTCTGGATCGGCGGGGGTCTCGGCGTCGTACGCCACGGGGGCGCCGCCTACGCTCCATACGGCGCCCCCGTTCAACTGGCCACCGCTTTGGGGCTCGGGTCCGCGATACCAATAGGCCGTCACCTGAACGCGACAGTCGGACTCACAACGTTCCTGTACTCGATCGATGTTAGCGACAGTGCGGGTACGAGTCTCGAGCACGGCGGTCAGGTGGATCCGCTCGTACACGCCGGCCTCGTTTGGAGCTGGCGCTGACGGCGCGGCGTCGCCTAACGAGCGCTTGAAGCTCACGGGCGGTGATCCCTAGTACGCCTGTGCCCACACCGCCTCCGCCACGCTCGGTTTGCCGCACCACATACACGTCCTCGGCGCCTCGGGCGAGCGGAACTCGGGATCGGGTAGCACGCGCACGGTCGCGGCCGTCTGCTGCTTGATCTCGGCCTCGCACGCGGCCGAGCCGCAGAACCCGCCGTAAGCGAACCCGCCGACACCCTGCATGAACTCGAGGAACTGCTGCTTGGTGACGCCCCGGATGGAGTGGGCCTCGCGCCGCTCTCGCGCGGCGTTGAACAGCCACGCCTGGATCTCGTCCAGCGCGGTGGCGACGGCGCGCGTGAGTCCGTCGAGCTTGAGCGGCGCCTTGCTCCCGCCCCGCCGCGCCGCCATCACCTGCCCCGCCGTCACGTCGCGCGGGCCGATCTCGAGCCGCAGCGGCACGCCCTTGGCCTCCCACTCGAAGTACTTGGCGCCTGGTTTGAGGCTGTCGCGCGCATCGAGCTCCACCCGGAAACCGGCGAGCGTGAGCTCGGCCCTCACCTTGTCCCCCACCCCGAGCACCTGACCCCGCTCTTCGTCCGACTTCCAGATCGGCACGATCACCACCTGCACCGGCGCCAGCTTGGGTGGACACACCAGGCCGTTGTCGTCCGAATGCGTCATCACCAGGCCACCGATCATGCGGGTCGAGACGCCCCAGGACGTGTTCCAGACGTATTCCAGCCCGCCCGCCGCGGTCTGGTATTGCACGGTGAAGGCCTTGGCGAAGTTCTGGCCGAGATTGTGCGACGTGCCCGCCTGGAGCGCCTTGTTGTCCTGCATCAGCGCCTCCAGCGCGTACGTGCGCAGCGCGCCGGCGAACTTCTCGCTCTCCGTCTTCAGGCCCGTGATCACCGGCATCGCCATCCATTGCTCCTGGAACGTGCGGTACACGCCGAGCATCTGGCGCGCCTCGGCCTCGGCCTCCGCCTCGGTGGCGTGCGCCGTATGTCCCTCCTGCCAGAGAAACTCGGTGGTGCGCAAGAACAGCCGGGTCCGAAACTCCCAGCGTACGATGTTGCACCACTGGTTCAGGAGCAGCGGCAGATCGCGGTAGCTCTGAATCCACTTGGCGAACATCGCGTAGATGATCGTCTCGGACGTGGGCCGCACGACGAGCGGCTCCTCCAGCGCCGATGCGGGATCGGGCATCACCGCCTGCGCGCCCGTCTTGCCCGTGGCCTTGAGACGGGTGTGCGTCACCAGCGCCACTTCCTTGGCGAACCCCTCCACGTGCTCGGCTTCCTTGGCCAGGAAGCTCATGGGAATGAACAGGGGGAAGTAGGCGTTGCGATGACCCGTCGCTTTGAACAGGTCGTCCAGCGCCCGCTGCATCAGCTCCCAGATGCGGTAGCCGTGCGGCCGGATCACCATGCAGCCGCGCACCGGCGAATAGTCCGCCAGCTCCGCCTGCATGATCACGTCGTTGTACCACTCGCTGAAGTCCTCCGCGCGTGGCGTGATTTTCTGGGCCTGGGCCTTCACTTGAACACACCCTTACGGACTTTCGTCAACGCCACCTTGCGCTGCCTCCCGCTCTTGAGATCCCGTACCACGGCCACCTTGGCCTTGCGCTCGTCGGGTCCGACGATCACCGCGCGCGGGGCGCCCCGCGCCACGGCGAGCTCGAGCTGCTTGCGAATTGGGACGTCCCGCAGCGCGTACTCGACGGCGACGCCGCGATCGCGCAGCTCGTGGGCGAGCTTGAGCACCGGGGCCACGTCCTCGCCGCCCACCGCAATCAAAAAGGCGTCGAGTCGACTCGGCGCCTCGGCGGCTTTCCCGTGCTCCTTCAAGAGTTCTCCGAGGACGACGTCTCCCATCCCGAATCCGACGCACGGGAGGTCGACGCCCGCGATCTCCTTGATCAGCGAGTCGTAGCGGCCGCCGCCACAAATCGCCCGCAGCGACCGCTTGGCGTCGAACAGCTCGAACACGAGCCCGGTATAGTAGGCCAGCCCACGCACGATGCGGAAGTCGATCGCGACGAAATCGCCTAAACCCATCGCGTCGAGCCGCGTGCGGCATTCGCGCAGCGGTTCCGCCGCAGGAGCCGCCAGCAACCGCTCCACCGTCGCGGGGTCCTCCTTGGCCAGGAGGCCCAAGAACGCGGCTACCGACGCCTTCCGTTCAGGCGAGTTCCCCAACGCCTGCTGCAGCCGCCGCTCGGTCAGCGCCGGCTCGTCGCCCCACTTGTCCAGCGCGCTCAGGACCCCCAGCATCTCGCCGTCCGCGACCGCGTGGCGCTCTTGCAGCTCGTGCACGAGGATGCGGCGGTCGGACACCCGCAGACGGACGTCCGCCGGCGTCAGCCCGAACGCCCGCGCGATGTCGATCACGGCCCCCATGATCTCGGCATCGGCCGCCGGTCCCGCTTCGCCGATTACGTCCATGTTGAGCTGGAAGTGCTCGCGCAGGCGCCCCCGTTGCTGCCGCTCGTAGCGAAACAGCTGGGGAATCGAGAACCAGCGGATCGGCTTCTTCAGGGCCTGCGCGCGGGCGCCCACCATGCGGGCCAGGGTGGGCGTCATTTCGGGCCGCAACGCGACCTGGCGCTCCCCCTTGTCCTGAAACGCGTACAGCTGTTGCACGATCTCGTCGCCGCTCTTCTCGGTGTAGAGCTCGAGCGGTTCGAGTGGGGGCCCGTCGTACTCCTGGAAGCCGTAGCGCCGCGCCACGTCGCGCCAGGCGGCAAAAATGTGGTTGCGGAGCGCTAGTTCTTCGGGATAGAAGTCGCGAAACCCTGGTAAGGCTTGTCCTTGCATCGCAACAATTTACGCGACCGGCGCGAAGCCGGGCAAGCGGGCGAGCGCGTCGCCGACGGTGTGAAACGACCCGGTGACGATCACCGTCGCCGCGCCCACGGCCACGCGCTCGAGCGCGCCGGCGAAGCTCGGCTCGAATGCGCGTGCCACCGTCAGGCCGCCCAGCTCGCGCTCCAGCCGCCCCAGGTCCCACCGCCGCCGCTCCGGCGCGCTGTCGGGCACGGTGAACACGAACGCATCGACTTGCGGCGCGAGCACGTCGATCATGCCGAGATAATCCTTGTCGCCGAGCACGCCGACCAGGGCGTGACGAGGACGCGGCGGGTTGCAGTCGCGCAGGGTCTCCGCCAGCACCAGTGCCCCGTCCGGATTGTGGGCCACGTCGAAGATCCATTTGCCGCGCACATCGAACCGGCCGGGGAGATACGCGTGCCCGAAGCTCTCGGGCCAGGTGTCGCCGACCGGCCCGAACGGGGGTGGCAGCCGGTTCAGGGCCGCGAGCGCGACCCACGCGTTGGCCTGCTGGTGGCGGCCGAGCAGGCCCAGGCGTCGCGCCGGAGCGGGAGGGCGCGTGGTGTCGACGAGGATCACCGGGGCCGCGCCCCGCCGGCCCGCCTCGGCCGCCAGCTCCTGGCGCACCGCGGGGTCCCGCTCCCCCGTCACGAACGGCACGCCCGACTTGGCGATGCCCGCTTTCTCCCGGGCGATGTCCGCGAGGTCGGTCCCGAGGTAGTCGGTGTGCTCCCGCGCGATCTTGGTCACCACCGAGACGAGCGGCGTGATCACGTTGGTCGAGTCGAGTCGCCCGCCCAGTCCCACTTCGATTACGGCGATGTCCACGCCCCGCGCCGCGAGGTCCGCCAGGGCGATCGCGGTGGTCGCCTCGAAGAAGCTGGCATCGAGGCGCTCGATCTCCGGCTGCAGGAAGCTCGTCCACTCGGCGAACGCTTCCTCGCCGATCGGGACGCCGTCCACCTCGATGCGCTCGCGTACCGAGACCAGGTGGGGCGACGTGTACAGCCCGACCCTGAGGCCGCGGGCCCGCAGCTCCGCCGCCAGGAAGGCGCAGGTCGACCCTTTGCCGTTGGTCCCCGCGACGTGCACCGAGGGGAAGTGCCGCTCGGGATGGCCCAGCACGCGCAGGAGCCCCTCGGTCGGTCTGAGGCTCCACTTGATGCGGCTCCCTTGTCGTGCGAAGAGAAAGCGACAGGCGTCCTCGAAGGACAACAGGCTCAGTCGGCAGCCTCCGCCGGTTGCCGGCCCGCCATGTGACGCAGCAGCTGACCGGTGGTGTCGCGCAGCTCACTCCGCGGCACCACGGCGTCCACCATGCCGTGCTCGAGCAGGAACTCGGCGGTCTGGAACCCCTCCGGGAGGTCCTGCCCGATGGTCTGCTTGATCACCCGCGGCCCCGCGAATCCGACCACCGCTCCCGGCTCGGCCACGATCACGTCTCCCTGCATGGCGTAGGAAGCGGATACGCCGCCGGTCGTAGGGTTGGTGAGGATCGAGATGTACGGAACGCGCGCCGTGCGCAGCCGCGCGATCTCGACCGACGTCTTGGCCATCTGCATGAGCGACAGCACGCCCTCCTGCATCCGGGCCCCGCCCGAGGCGGACACGATGATCAGCGGCGTCCGCCGCTCGGCCGAGCGCCTGGCGAGCCGGGCGAGCTTCTCCCCCACCACCGAGCCCATGGAGCCACCCATGAAGTTGAAATCCATCACGCCCACGCCGACCGGTATCCCGTCCAGCCGGCCGTAGCCGGTGCGGACGGCCTCGAGCGGCCCTGCCTTATGGATCGCGGTCTCGAGGCGCTGCTTGTAGTTCTCGAAATGCAACGGATCGGTGGACCGGAGCCGGGTGTCGAGCTCGTGCCACGAGCCCTCGTCCACGAGGAGGTCGATGTATTCCTGAGCGGAGATGCGGCGATGGTGGCCGCAATTGGGGCAGACATTCAACGCACGAACGAACCGGTCCTTGATATCGATATGGCCGCACTCGTCGCACTTCTCCCACGCGTCGGCTGGGATCTCCAGCTTGACCCGTTCCGACGTGCGCGGTTTGCGCTCTTTTTTGAACCAGGCCATTCGCGCCATAGTGGGGGGGTAGAAGGCGACAATTTGGGAGCGGGCCCGGGCTGGCGCTAGTCCCGGTTGCGTAACCCATTGTCACAGCTCGGCATAGCCTGACTGGCGCGATTCCCATGCGACCCGGAGCGAGATTCCCACCGCCAACGAGCAGGCGAGCAGGAACGAGCCGCCATATGAAAAGAATGGCAAGGGGATGCCGGTGATCGGCAACAGGTTCACCGTCATGCCCACGTTTTCGATGATGTGCGTGAACAGGAGGCCTGAGATCCCGAACACGCAGAGGCTCGAGTACGGGTCGGTCGCCCGGCGCGAGATGCGCAACAGCACCAGCACGAGCGCCGTGAACAGCGCCAGCGCCACGATCACCCCGACGAAACCGAGCTCTTCGCCCACCACGGGAAAGATGAAATCGGTGTGCTGCGCCGGGAGAAAGGCGAGCCGCTTCTGTGGCCCGTGGGTGAACCCCTGGCCCAGGAACCCACCCGATCCGATGGCGACCTTCGACTGGATGACGTGCCACCCGGTGGCGCGCGGGTCCACCTCGGGGTTGAGGAAGGCGAGCAGCCGGTTCTGCTGGTACGGAGCCAGCCGGCGCCAGAACGGCACGGCGATGACGCCCATGACCACGTTCGCGAGCATGACCGCGAGCCCTTCCCAGACGTAGGGACGCCACCACAAGAGCAGCGCGAACAGCACCACGATCCACGCGCCCCAGGCCACGGTCGAAAACGCCAGCACCAACCCGATCACCGGCGAGCCGAGCAGCAGCAGCAGCGAGGGCTTGGTGCCCGCCCAGTAGAGCATCGCGAACAGCACCGTGATGAAGACGATGGCGCTCCCCAGGTCGGGCTGTTTGGCGACGAGCAGGGTCGGCACGCCCGCGATCAGACAGGGGGGGACGAGGTCGCGCAGCGTGGCCGGCGCTTCGCGGCGCTCGGCCAACCAGCGCGCCAGCATCAGGATGACGGCGAGCTTGGCGAGCTCGGCCGGCTGGCCCAGGCGGATCCCGCCGATCGAGATCCACGAGCGCTCGCTCGCCGCGGTGCCCGCCCCGGTGCCGGTGGTGAGTGTGATCAGCAGCACCACGATGCCGATCCCGTAGGCGTAGGGCGTCGCCCACTCGAGCAACCGCGGCGACGTGCGGTACATCAGGACCAGCGCCACGAGCCCCACCCCCAGCCAGATCAGCTGCTTGTGCCAGATGGTCGACACGAACGTCGGCACGTCCGTCTGGCCGGCGGAATAGAGCGCCGCGAGCCCGTATGCCGCCAGCGCGACCGTGACCGCGAGGAGCGGCTTATCGATCTCGCGGAGCTTGGGTCGCATTGCCGGTGTCGGGGGGTGTCGCGCCCGTGTCGGTCGGCACGATCGGCACGATCGTGGAATCCTCGACCGACGGTGGGCCGGGGAGCAGCTGCCTGGAGTGCGGCGCCGTGTCCGCGGGCAGCACGATGCGGACCTGCGATGCCGCCGTGGTATCGACGCCCAGGTAGTGCCCGATGACCCGCGTGACGAGCGGGGCCACGTAGGGGCCCTCCCGTGCGAACTCGATGATGGCGCCCACCACGATCTCGGGCTTCTCGGCGGGCGCGAACCCGATGAACCAGCCGTGATCGGGACCGTGGGGATTCTGGGCGGTGCCTGTTTTGCCAGCGATCGTGATAGCGCCGCCGAAGCGGCCGGCGCCGCGCGCCGTGCCCCGCTCCACCACGCTGATCATCGCCTGCCGCAGCCCGGCGAGCTGGTCGGGCAGGAGCCCGAGGCTCGCGTTCGAGCCGGCGGTGGGGTGAACGAGATAGGGCGGTCGGGCGCGCCCGTCGCTCGCGAGCATCTGGTAGAAGCGCACCATGTTCACGAGCGTCTGCGCGTTTTCTCCCTGCCCGATGGCGAGGTTGAGCGTCACCGCGGACGTCCACCGGCGCGGGCCGTACACACGGTCGTAGTAGTCCGTCCCGCCGGGGAACACCGCCGTGATCTCGCCCGGCAGGTCGATTCCCGTGCGCGAGCGGAACCCCAGCCCGCTCGCGTCCTCGAGCAGCGACGTGAGCCCGAGCTTCAGGCCGAGCTGATAGAAGTACACATCGCAGCTCTGCGCGATGGCGTCGGAGAGGGTCAGGTCGCCGTGGCCGGTGGCCCGCCAGCAACGGAAGTAGCGGTTGCCATACTGCAGCCCGCCGCGGCACGGGATGGGCATGTGCGAGCGCAAGGTGACGATCCCGCGGCGCAGCGCCATGGTCGCCGTTGCCAGCTTCCAGGTGGAGCCGGGGGGATAAAACGTCTTGATGGCGCGATCGAGCAGCGGGTGCGCCGGGCTCGTGTTGAGGAAGCGCCAGTAGTCGGGATCGACACCGCCGACGAACGCGTTCGGGTCGTAGCCTGGTGCGCTGTACAGCGCGAGGATCTCCCCGCTGTTGGGATTGAGCGCGAGCACGGCGCCGCGCTGGCCCGCGGGAAAGATCTGCGCCACGTAGCGCTGCAGGTCCAGGTCGATCGTGGTGGAGAGCGCCCGCCCCGGAATCGGCGGCAGGGTCGAGGCCGCGCCGGCGTCCCGCACCACGCGTCCCAGCGCGCTGACCTCCACGAATCGCACGCCGTCCGCGCCGCGCAGCGAGTCGTCGTACTCCCGCTCCAAGCCGTCCTTGCCGAGCAGCCCGCCGAGCCGCACCGGCGCCAGGCGCCGCTGCGCCCGCTCGGCCTCGGTCACCTCCCCGATGTAGCCCACCAGGTGGGCGACGAGCGAGCTGTCCGGGTAGTGGCGCTTGGGCTCTGGTTGAATGAGCAGCCCCGGAAAAATCAGGCGCCGCTCCTCCAGCGCCGACACCACCGCAAACGACGCGTTGGGAAGCACCGGCACTGGCAAATAGGGGGTGCGCCGGTACCGGACCAGCACGCGCTCGATGCCGACGCTGTCGAGCTTCACGATCGGCGCGATGCGCCGCAGGGTCGCATGCAGCGAGTCTTCGTCCGCCGCCGGGAGCAGCGAGACGGTGTAGCCCGGCACGTTCTCCGCGAGCACCTTGCCGTTGCGGTCGGTGATGATCCCGCGCGGCGCCGGCAGCGGGATCTGACGCAGCCGGTTGGTCTCCGACTGGAGCTGGTACTTGGAGTGCTCGAGGATCTGCGTGCGGAAGAACACGATCACGAGCGCGGCCACGGCCCCCCACACGACGAGCCGGACCAGCCGCAGCCGGCGCTCGAGCAGGTGCGGGTGGAACGAGCTCACGCGTCGCTCAGCCGCACCGCGATGCGGCGACCCACGAGCCAGAGCACGAGCACGCCCGCGACGGCCGTGGTCAGGCTCTGGATCGGCGACCAGACCAGCAGCTCCCAGCCGAGCATGCCGCCCTTGAGCTTCCCCGAGGCGACCGCCACGGCCAGATTGCGGCACCACGTGCCGGCGAAGAACAGACAACCGTTCACGAACAGGTTCTCCGCGAAGAAGACCGCCTTGCTCCAGGAAGCAAGATACCCCACCAGCGTGTGGGCGAGCGCCCCGGCGCCGAACGAGGCGGGGGTGAGAGCGTCGCGCACCAGCCCCACGACGAATCCGGCCCCGGCGCTGGGGCCCGGCCGGGCCCGGATGGTATAGATGAGGAGAGCGAGCAGCAGGAAGTCGGGCGCGACCCGGTCGCCGCCGAGCCAGCGACGCGCCGAGAATTGCAGCACGACCAGCACGGCCAGGATCACGTAGAAGCGGTACTTGTCGCTCCGCCTCACGGCGCGTCCCCGCTCGCTTCGAACACCGAGCGCAGGTCTCCCCGGCTCGGCGTGCCGCTCAAGATCATGACATGCGTGACGGCGGCGGGATGCACCGCGGGGCGCAGCAAGTACGTCCGCTCCCACCCCTCCGCCTCGCCCGCGACGCCGACCACCACGCCGACCGGGATGCCGCGCGGCATCACGCCGCCCAATCCCGACGTGAGGATCAGCGTGCCGTTGGCGACGAGCTGTCGATACGCCACGCCCTCGAGCTCGAGCAGCCACACGCGCGGGCCTTCGCTGCCGTGGGGCGCGACGATTCCGTACACGCTTCCGTCCGCCGCCATCGCGCTGGCCCGAAACTCGGGGTGCGCCCACGTCACCACCACGCTGGTCTGGGGGTCCACCGTGCTCACGATGCCCACCAGCCCCTCGGGGCTCACCACGGCCGACAGCGGCTTGACTCCCTGCTTCTTGCCCGCGGAGACGATGAACGTGAGCGGACTGGTCGGCTCGGACTCGCGCAGCACTTCGGCGGGGATGTAGCCCGTGCCGAGCCGTGTGCCCAGCCCGAGCAGGCTCCGCAGGCGGGCATTCTCCCCCCGCAACTCGGGGAGAAAGGTGGCGACCAGGGACGCGGAATCGCGCTGCGCCACGACGGCATCGTAGCGCGCCAGCGAGGCGGAGAGGCGCTCGATCTGCTGTTGCAGGCTCAAGAACGGGGCCAGCACGGTTTGGCGCAGCGCCTGCGCCAGCGGGTCGCGCAGCCGGGCGGGCAGGCTCATGGCGGCGCCGGAGAGGAGAACGCACCCCAGAAAGACGAGGGTGTCGGCCCGCGACGCGTAGCGGTCCGCTCCGAGCGCCATGGCCTTAGGTGGTCAGGACGTTGCGGTATTTCTCCGGATCGTCGAGGATCCGCCCCGTCCCCCGCACGACGCAGGTCATCGGGTCCTCGTCCAGGTGGATCGGCAGGCCCGTCTCCTGCTGCAGCAGCACGTCGAGGCCGCGGATCAGCGCGCCCCCGCCGGTCATCACGATCCCCCGATCCACGATGTCCGACGCCAGCTCGGGAGGCGTGATCTCGAGCGCCCGGCGCACCGCGTCGACGATCTGCTGGATCGGCTCCTGTACCGCCTCGCGAATCTCGCTCGAGTGCACCCGCACGATCTTGGGGATTCCCGACACGAGGTCGCGACCCTTCACCTCCATCTCGCGCTCCTCGCCCACGGGCGCCGCCGACCCGATCTGGATCTTGATCTGCTCGGCCGTCGGCTCGCCGATCAGGAGGTTGTAGTTCTTACGCATGAATTGCACGATGGCCTGGTCCAGCTCGTCGCCGCCCGTGCGGATCGAGGTGTCCGACACGATCCCCGACAACGCGATCACGGCGATTTCGGTGGTGCCGCCGCCGATGTCGATGACCATGTTCCCCGTGGGCGTCTCGACCGGCAGACCCACGCCGATCGCCGCGGCCATGGGCTCGGCCACCATGTAGACCTCCTTCGCCCCGGCCGACTGGGCGGAGTCGCGCACGGCGCGCTTCTCCACTTCCGTGATACCCGACGGCACGCACACGATCACCTTGGGCTTCACGCGGAACAGGTGGCGATCGATGATCGTCTTCAGGAAGAACCGCAGCATCTTTTCCGTGACGTCGAAGTCGGCGATCACCCCGTCCTTCAAGGGCCGGACCGCGAGGATCCCGTCCGGCGTCCGGCCGAGCATGCGCTTGGCCTCGAGCCCGATGCCTTTGATCTTGCCGGTGGACTTCTCGATCGCGACGACCGAGGGCTCGTTCAGCACGATGCCCTCGCCCTTCACGTAGATCAGCGTGTTGGCAGTGCCCAGATCCACGGCGATCTCATTCGCCGGACTCCAGGCTCCAAGCTTCCAATTCGGCCAGCGAAAGGGCACGTGGTCGTCGGGTGAAAGTCGTTAGGGGGGCGCGTGCGAGCGCATCAAGCTAATGAAAAGCGTAACTCCAAGCAAGGCTGATGCTTGACGCCTCTGACGGGGACCGCTAGCCTTCGCGCATGCGACCCGCGCCCGCCCGCTCCGAGATTGCGGTAGTGGATCTCCAGGTGTGCGACCGCTGCGGTCTGTGCCTGCCGCTCTGCCCTCCCGAAGCGATTCACCTGCAGTTGGCCGACTTGGTCGTGGACCGCGCGGCCTGCACTGGCTGTCGCAAATGCATCGCCCCCTGCCCCGTCGGCGCACTCACGATGGTCGCCGCGTGATGCGCGACACCGATGTCTTGGTCATTGGTGCCGGCCCGGCCGGCAGTGTCGCCGCGTGGGAGGCCAAGCGCCGCGCCCCCGAGCTGGACGTGGCGTTGCTCGAGCGCGACCCTGCCGTCGGGACGCCGGTGCGTTGCGCCGAGGGGGTGGGGGACGCGGGGTTGCGCGAGTTCGCCGAGCCGGAGGGAGCGCCGTGGGTGGCGCGCAAGATCACACGGGTGGTCTTCCTCGCGCCCGACGATACGGAGGTCAAGGTCGCCGAACGCGACGTGGGCTGGATTCTCGATCGCACGCGCTTCGACGCGTTCCTCGCGGCGCGGGCCAAGGCGGCGGGCGTGACCGTGCTGGTGGGCACCGAGGCGGCCGGCATGAGCCGCGACGCGGACGGTTGCTGGCGGGTACGGCTGCGCGGCGCCGGCGGCGACGAGACGTGGCGTGCCCGCATCGTGATCGGCGCGGACGGCGTGGAAGCGATGGTGGGGCGCTGGGCCGGGCTCGACACCCGCGTGCCGGCGCGCGACATGGAGTCATGCGCCCAATACGTGCTGCAGGGCATCGACTTCGACCCGGATGCGATCTACCTGCAGTTCGGTGAGCAGATCGCGCCGGGCGGATACGCATGGCTGTTTCCCAAGGGACCCGGCGTCGCGAACGTGGGACTCGGGCTGGTCGCCCTCAAGGCCGACGGCCGCAATGCCCGGCAATACCTCGACGAGTGGATCACGCGGCGGTACCCGGGCGGGGCCAAGGCGGCGTACACGGTGGGCGGCGTGATCGTGCACACGACCGTCAAGGCCACCTACACCGACGGCGTGCTGCTGGCGGGCGACGCGGCGCACATGATCAACCCGCTCTCCGGCGGCGGGATCGTGAACGCCATGAAGGCTGGCCGCCTCGCCGGTCAGACGGCCGCGGCGGCCATCTGTGCGGGCGACACGGGCGCCGGGCGGCTGTGCGCCTATCACGCCGCGTGGATGGAGCTGCTGGGCGACGACCACCTCAAGTACTACCGCATCAAGCGCGCCCTGGAAGACGTGGACGACGCGTTCTTCAATTCGCTCGCCCGCACTGTGAACGCGATCCCGCTCGAGAAACGGACCTTGGGTCGCATCTTCACGCACGCGCTGATACGACATCCACAGCTGATTCCGGTGGCGGCGAGGTTCTTCCTGTGACAATGCGGAATGCGGAATTCGGAATGTGGAATGTCAGCGCAAGCGTCACTCGCTGTTCGACCTTTCCCTTCAATTCCGCATTCCACATTCCGCATTCCGCATTCGGGTCGGGGGGGCGATGCTCAGTATAGATCTGCGGGGGAAGCGCGCCCTGGTGGCGGGGGTGGCCGACGACGCGGGCTACGGCTTCGCCATCGCCAAGGCGCTGGCTGAGGCGGGCGCCACCGTGTGCACCGGCACGTGGCCGCCGGCCCTGAACATCTTCCTCAACCTGCTCGAGCGCGGCAAGATCGACGACTCGCGCCGCATGCCCGACGGCTCGCTGCTCCAGTTCGAGAAGATCTATCCGCTCGACGCGGCCTTCGACACCCTCACCGACGCGCCGGACGAGATCCGCGGCAACAAGCGCTACAAGGATGTGGGCGACTTCTCGGTGGCGGGACTGGCGCAGCGCCTGGCGCAGGACCTGGGCGAGCGACCGCTCGATATCGTGATCCATTCCTTGGCGAACGGACCCGAAGTGAAGAAGCCGCTGCTCGAGACCAGCCGACCGGGGTACCTGGCGGCCGTGAGCGTGAGCGCCTATTCGCTGGTGTCGCTGGTCGCCCGGCTGGCGCCGCTGATGCGGCCGGGCGGATCGTTCCTGTCGCTCACCTACATGGCGAGCGAGCGCGTGGTCCCCGGCTACGGCGGCGGCATGTCCTCGGCCAAGGCGGCGCTTGAGAGCGACACCCGCACCCTCGCGTTCGAAGCGGGACGCAAGTACGGCGTGCGCGTGAACACGATCTCGGCGGGCCCACTCGCCTCCCGCGCCGCCAGCGCCATCGGGAAGATCGAGAAGATGGTCGACTACTACGCGGCCAACGCGCCGCTCCCGGAGCCGCTCACGGCCCGCGAAGTCGCGACCACGGCCGCCTTCCTCGCGAGCTCGCTAGGGAGCGGGATCACCGGGGCCACCGTCTACGTCGACAAGGGATACCACGCGATGGGCGCGGCTGTCGCGACCGGCAACCTGCTCTAGGGAATGTCTGCACAAATCATCGTGGCGCTGGAGGTCGGGGCGGAGGGCGCTTTACACGCGAGGGCGCCACGAAAGCGGACTCGGAGGCGCGGAGCAGGCTCGGGCAGGCACTCGTCCCCGTGGCGTGTTTCGCAGGGCCCTCGCGTGTAGGCGCCCCTAGCCCCGACCTCCAGCGCCACGTACGGAGCCGTGCAGAGGTTCCCTAGCGCTGGTCGGTGTTGCTGACGAAGGCCACCCGGCGGCTGTCGGGTGACCAGGAGGGCACGTTGATCGTGCCCTGGCCCCCGTACAAGTAGGCGATCACGCGCGGGCTCCCGCCCGCGCTGGGCATGAGGCGCAGGTAGACCGGCTTGTAAAAGGGATGGTCGTTCGGTGCCACGTCCGGCATGAACGAGAGAAACACGATCCAGCGGCCGTCGGGCGACACGTGGGGGAACCAGTTGTTGTACCGGTCGCTCGTGAGCTGCTCCTGTGCACTGCCGTCCGGTCGCATGCGCCAGAGCTGCATGGTGCCGCTGCGGACCGAGTTGAAATAGATGTACGCCCCGTCGGGTGAGTACTCCGGGCCGTCGTCCAGCCCCGGGGCGGTCGTGAGCCGCGTTTCCTCCCCGCCGTCGACCGCGATCCGGTAGACATCGAACTCCCCGCCCCGCTCCCCGGTGTAGACCAGGGATTTGCCGTCCGGGGACCAGCCGTGCAGGTACGAAGGGCCCAGCGGCGTGACGCGCCGCGGCGTCCCGCCGCCGACCGGCACGGTGTACACGATCGACGCGTTGTGATCGTCCGCGCTGTGGTTGCTGATGCCCAGCGTCCGCCCGTCGAACGACAGCACGTGATCGTTGTTGTTGCTGGTGGCGAATCCGGTATTCACGGCCGCCGGTCGCCGATCCTTCAGGTCGAAGCGATATACCAAACCCTGGCTGTTGTAGATGAGCGCGCTCCCGTCCGTGGTCCAGTTCGGTGCCTGGAGCGACACGGGAGAGCGGTACACGATGGTCCGGTCTCCCGTCGCGACGTCGAGGATCTCGAGATCACTGCCGAGGTAGTCGCGGTACGGCACGAAATCGGCCCGGGCGGGGACAGTGATCCGGACGTCCCGGAACGTGGCCCGCTCGACCACGCTGTCGTTGTGCGCGCACACGAACAGTCCGACATAGACCTGGTCGCCCAGTGCCAGGTCCGCCACGCTCACCGGTGCGAGCGTGTCGCCGAAGCGGGCGACCGAGAGCGTGTAGCGGTTCCCCGCGCGCTCGAGCTGGATGACGTCGGGGGCGGTCACGGACGACCGCACCTCCTCAGTGAGCCCCCCGGCGGTGCGACGGAATTGCAGCGCCACGAGGCCGTCCCCGTGGACCGCGGCCGTCACGTGAGGTGCACCGGTCGCGAGTGTGGAGCGCACCGTCCAGCCGAGCTTGCGATGCGGCTCGACGCCGGCGCCCGTGAATTGCGCCCGTGCGGTGACGATAAAGTTCCCCTGGAGGCGCTTCCATACGAAGTGGAAGTCGTCATGGTCGGCCCACATGTTCGCGCCGGCGCCGGCGATGGTGTACACCTCGCGCCCGGCGTCGTAAGCCACCGAGCCCGGGTTGCGCGTCCGGCCGATGTCGCCGTGGCTGTCGAAGGCGCCCAGCGTTGGCTGTTGGACGAGCGCCGCGCTAGCCGTCGCGAGCGGTAACAGCATCCAGAGGATCATCCGACTTCCCCTCCCCATCGGAGTCGCAGCATCCAGCTCGTTCCCACGGCGCAGCGGTTGGCGATGCTCGCGACCAGTCGCCCCAGGGTGCCGGTCGCATCGCGCCGCAGTCCCAGCGGCGTCTTCCCCACATCCCACAGGTACACGGGGACGCGAGCCAGGGCGAGCGCCGATCCGCTGGCGCGCACGCCGCCGAACCCCAGCTCGTAGCCGGCGGCGCGCGCCAGCTGCTCGATCCGCGCATCGCGCGCGCCGAACGGGTACGCCACGGCACGGCCTGCGTCTGGTCCCAGCCGGCCGAGCAGCGTCTGGCGCGAGCGACCGAGCTCGTCGGCGATCCGCTCGTCCGAGAGCCAGGTGAGCCGGGCGTGAGAGGCGGTGTGCGACGCGAACTCGAGTCCGCGCCCGCGCCAGCGCTCGATCGCGTTCCAGTCGAGGTGCGGCAGCCGGCGCCACGTATAACGCACGTCCCAGGTGTTGGTCCGGCCGACGAAGTCGGTGACGAGAAAGGTCGTGGCGGTGAAGCCGACGTCGGTCAGCACGGGATAGGCGTTGTCGGCGAGGCTCGCATAGCCGTCGTCGAAGCTGAGGAGGAACTCCTTGGGCGACCCCGGCACGCGACGCTGCACGTGCGTCGCGAACTCACGCAGCGAGACCGTGCGCCAGCCCGATCGCGCGAGCGCGTGCATCTGGCGCGCGAACACCGAGCGGGCCACGCGCGTGACGCCCAGCTCGAGTGGGCCGCCGACGCGGTGGTAACAGAGAACCGGAATCATCGGCGTGGCGATGTGAACTACGCCGCCCCGCCCGGCTCCGCCCGGAATCCCCTGACGGCGGCGCGCGCGAGCCATGCGAACAGCGCGAGCACCAGCAGCTGGGTCAGCACGAACGGCGGCTCCTCCTGCTTGGGGGCGGCGACGATCAAGGCCGGCAGCCGCCGGAATAGCTGCACGAGCAGCACGAAGACGTTGAGGTACAGCGCGACCACCGTCCCGGCCACATAGATCCTGCGCCAGGGTCCGGCGAGGTGCTTGAGGTAGCGCGCCACCACCACGGCCGCCAGCACGACGAGCGAGATGATCCCCACGGCGTGCGATGGCAGGAACGTCTCGAAGGGAAAGCCGAATCCGGTCACGCTGGTCGCGATCGTCGTCACCAGAAAGACTCCCGTCCAGCCGTCGAGCCGCTTGCCCGCGACGAGCCCGCCCGCGACGACGAACCCCGCGAAGATGCCGACCAGACTCACCACCACGTGAACCAGCGTGAACGTCGTCAGGCCGCCGATCATGGGACGCCCTTTCTTGATGAAGACGCAGCTGCACGCCCGCAGATCATATCAGCCGGCGGGCCTCCGTACCAGACGCCCGGCCCACACGCTGAGGCCGGCACTCACGCCGAGGACGAGGAAGTCACTCGCCAGCAGGCGTTGCCGGTCGACGATTTCCCAGGTGTGGAGGGCGAAGATGACGGCGAACAGAATGCCGGTGACCACCAGATAGGCCTTCATCGGTTCCTCTCTCGAGTCAAAGGACGGGTTGCGTCTCGAACGGCCAGGTGCGTCCCTTCCAAGACCAGGCGGCAAAACACACGATGCCCAGCACCAGCGCGGCCAGCCCGAACGCGATCACCGTGGGCGGCGTGGTGGCAAAGATGAAGATCCACCCCACCAGCGCCACGAGGCTCGGGAGCGGATAGAGCCACATGCGATACGGCCGCGCCAGGTCCGGCGCGCGCCGCCGCAGCAGCGTCACCGCCCCGATCTGCCCGATAAACTGGACGAGAATCCGCGTGGTGATCAAGGCATCGATGACCATGCCGAGCGAGACAAACCCGGCGAGGATCGAGAGCACGCCCAGCACGATGAGGGAGACGTTGGGAAACCCCTTGGACGGATGCAGCCGGGCGAACACCTTGAAGAAGTAGCCGTCCTGCGCCGCCGCGTACGGCACGCGCGAATAGCCGAGCAACAGGGCGAACACCGAGCCGAACGCGGTCCAGAGGATCATGGCCGTGAAGACCGTCGCGATGCCCGGCCCGTACAACCGCTCCATGAAGATCGAGACCACGAAGTTGGCCTGCGGGTGGGACTCGGCCGGCACGAACTCGCGCCACGGGACCACGCCGATCATCGACAGATTGACCGCGAGGTAGATCAGCGCGACCAGGACGGTACTGATGAGGAT
>DATDFC010000065.1:0-15201 GCA_036522815.1 Gemmatimonadales bacterium
ATCATCATCAAGCTCGCGGATCGACTGCACAACATGCGGACCCTCGAGCACCTCGATGCCGACAAGCAGCACCGCATCGCGCTCGAGACGCGCGAGATCTACGCCCCGCTGGCGCACCGCTTCGGCATGGCCGGCGTCAAAGCGGAGCTCGAGGACCTGGCGTTCAAGTTCCTCGAGCCCGAGGACTACCGCACGCTGGCGCGCAACGTCAAGGCGAAAAAGGTCGAGCGCGAGCGCACGATCGAGCGGCTGCGCGGGCCGCTGGGCGACGCGCTGCGCGAGGCCGGCCTCGCCGACATCGAGATCACCGGTCGGCCCAAGAACCTGTGGTCGATCTACAAGAAGATGCGCAAGCGGGGCAAGCCGTTTGAGGAGATCTACGACCTGCTCGCCGTGCGCGTCCTCGTGAACGACATCCCCGAGTGCTACCACGTGCTCGGCGCGATCCATCACAGCTGGACCCCGCTCCAGGAGCGGATCAAGGATTACATCGCGAGCCCCAAGTCCAACGGGTACCAGTCGCTCCACACCACCGTCTTCGGCCCCGGGGGCCAGCTCTACGAGATCCAGATCCGCACCCGTGAGATGCACCACACGGCAGAATACGGCATCGCGGCCCATTGGCTCTTCAAGGAAGGACGCAAGAGCCCCGACGAGCTGGACCGCCACCTCGCATGGTTCCGCCAGCTGCTCGAGCTCCAGCAGGACGCGCACACGCCAGAGGAATTCCTCGAGTTCCTCAAGGTCGACCTGTACCAGGACGAGATCTTCGTGTTCACGCCACGCGGGGACGTGAAGCGGCTCCCCAAGGGCGCCACGCCGATCGATTTCGCCTTCGCAGTGCATACCGAGGTCGGCCAACGCTGCCAGGGCGCCCGCATCAACGGCCGTATCGCGCCGCTGCACCGGCCCTTGAAGAACGGCGACACGGTGGAGGTGATGACGAGCCCGCAGGCGAAGCCCTCGCGCGACTGGCTGGCGCACGTCCAGACCGCGCGGGCGCGCCACAAGATCCGTCAGTGGATCCGCCAGGAGGAGCACGAGAAGAGTCTCGAGCTGGGTCGCGAGATCCTGGCGCGCGAGGTACGGCGTCGCCGCCTCGCCGTCCCCGACGCCGAGCGGTTGGAGCGGGCCGCCGCGACGCTGTCGGGGGGCACGGGGGAGCAGCTCCAGGCCGCGCTCGGGCGCGGCGACCTGGCTCTGGGCACGCTGATGCGGGCGCTCTACCCCGACCTCCCCGCCGACGACCTGCAGGCGCCGAGGCCCACGGCCTTCGGGCGCGTGATCGAGCGGCTCCGGCTGGGCCGGGGCATCAAGATCCAGGGGGTGGATGGGCTGATGGTGCGGTATGCCCAATGCTGCCAGCCGGTCCCGGGCGACCCGGTGGTCGGCTACGTCACGCAGGGGCGGGGCATCTCGATCCATCGCTCGGACTGCCCTAACCTGCTGGTCCTCTCGACTGAGGCGGAGCGCCGCATCGACATCGATTGGCAGGAGTCCGAGGGCGAGACCTTCGTGGTCCGCCTGGCGGTGAGCGGGGAAGACCGGCGTGGCCTGTATGCCGACATCTGCACGGCCATCAGCGAGTCCGGGACCAACATCCGCTCCGCCGAGATCTCGACGCGGGACGGCGCCGTGTTCGGCTCTGTGCTGGTCGAGGTGGAGAACCAGACCCACCTGAACAAGGTGATCCGGGCCGTCCGGCGCGTGAAGGGTGTGATGGAAGTGTCGCGCCGCGAATCGGGCCCCCAGACCCAGCCCGTCGTCGGTTAACTTTCAGCGATGCCCTTCGACCTCGTGTCCCCGTTCACGCCGGCGGGGGATCAGCCGCGCGCCATCCGGGAGCTGTCGGCGGGCCTCGCGCGGGACGACCGCTACCAGACGCTGCTCGGCGTGACCGGCTCGGGCAAGACGATGACGATGGCGCACGTCATCGCCGGGTTCGGACGCCCCACGCTCGTGCTGTCGCACAACAAGACCCTCGCGGCCCAGTTGTACGGCGAGCTCAAGTCGTTTTTCCCCCGCAGCGCCGTGGAATTCTTCATTTCGTACTACGACTACTATCAGCCCGAGGCGTACGTGCCGCAGACCGACACCTACATCGCCAAGGACTCGTCGATCAACGACGACATCGACCGGCTGCGGCTGCGGGCCACGTCGAGCCTGATGGAGCGCGAGGACGTGGTGATCGTGGCGAGCGTCTCGGCCATCTACGGCCTGGGTGATCCCGAGATGTACCGCCAGCGCCTCGTGACGGCCGGCGTGGGCGAGGAGCGCGGGCGGGACGCCCTGCTCGAAGACCTGGTGGGGGTGCAGTACCAGCGCAACGACGTCGCATTCGAGCGCGGCACGTTTCGCGTCCGGGGCGACACGATCGAGGTGTTCCCCGCGTACGACGAGCAGGCCGTGCGGATCGAATTCTGGGGCGATACGGTGGAGCGCATCGCGAAGATCGATCCGCTGACCGGCGACACGATCACCGAGCTGCCGCGCGCCGCCGTCTACCCGGCCACCCACTTCGTGACGGAGCGCCCCACCATCCAACGCGCCGTCACCGCCATCCGGGCGGAGCTCACGGAGCGTCTCGCGGAGCTGCGGGCCCGCAACAAGCTGCTCGAAGCCCAGCGCCTCGAGTCGCGCACGCACTTCGACATCGACATGCTGCTCGAGGTCGGGCGGTGCACCGGGATCGAGAACTACTCGCGCCATATCACCGGCCGCGCGGCGGGGGAGCGCCCCGCCTGTCTGCTCGACTACTTCCCCCCGGACTACCTGTGCATCCTCGACGAGTCGCACCAGACATTGCCGCAGCTCGCCGGGATGTACGAGGGAGACCGCTCCCGCAAGCAGACCCTGGTGGACTACGGGTTCCGGCTGCCCTCCGCCCTGGACAACCGGCCGCTGCGTATCGACGAGTTCATGCAGCTCGTGCCGCGCATGGTGTTCGTGTCCGCCACGCCGGGCGACGAAGAGCTGCGGCTCTCGGGCGGCGTCGTGGTCGAGCAGATCATCCGGCCGACGGGCCTTGTGGACCCCGAAGTGGAGGTCCGTCCCGTGAAGGGACAGGTCGACGACCTGCTGGACGAGATCCGGCTGCGCGAAAAGCGAGGCGAGCGGGTACTCGTCACCACCCTCACCAAGCGCATGGCCGAGGACCTCACCGACTATCTGCAGCAGCATGGCGTCCGCGTGCGCTATCTGCATTCCGAGATCGACGCGATCGAGCGGGTGGAAATCATTCGGGGCCTGCGACTCGGCGAGTTCGACGTGCTCGTGGGAATCAATCTGCTGCGGGAGGGGCTCGATCTGCCGGAAGTGTCGCTCGTCGCCATTCTGGACGCGGACCAGGAAGGCTTCTTGCGCTCCGATCGGTCGCTCATCCAGACCGTGGGGCGCGCCGCGCGCCACCTGCAGGGGCGGGCGGTCCTGTACGCCGACCGCGTCACGGGCTCGATGCAGCGCGCCCTGGACGAGATGAGCCGCCGCCGCCAGGCCCAGGTGGCCTATAACGCCGAGCACGGCATCACGCCGCGGTCGATCGTGAAATCGGTGGACCAGGTGCGCTTCGCGACCCGCTTTGCGGATGCCAAGACCGTGCGCCCCGTCGAGGGAGGAGTGCCGCGCCCTGCCGACGCGAAGGAGCGCGACGCGCTCATCAAGCTGCTGGAGAGTCAGATGCAGGCCGCCGCCGAAGAGCTCGACTTCGAGCTCGCCGCCCTGCTGCGCGACCAGATCCTCGAGCTCCGGGCCGAGGCCGACACCGGCCGTCATGCGCCTGTCCGCGGACGAGCTCCAGCGGTTCGGTGAGGCGCTCGGGCGCGACCTCGCCGGCGCTGCGGTCATCGGGCTCTCCGGCGAGCTCGGCACCGGGAAAACGACGCTGGTCCAGGCGATCGGCGCGGGCCTGGGCGCCCGCGTCCTCGCCACCAGCCCCACCTACGCCCTGGTGCATCACTACGAGACATCCGACGGACGTCCGGTCTACCACGTGGATTGCTACCGGCTCAGGACGCCCGACGAGGCGCGCGACCTGGCGTTCGACGACATGGCGCGGGAAGGAGCCGTCGTGCTGATCGAATGGCCGGAGCGGGCGGGAGCGTGGGCCCCGCCGCTGGACCGGCACTTTCGGCTCGGTTACGGTTCGGATCCTGATACCCGCGACCTGGAGGAGATTCGGTGAGGCGCGGTGTTGCGGTTCGGGAACGCGGAAGTCGGAACGCGGAACGCGGAGCAGGCCATACCGCCGTCGGGCGGCCACCTGGTCCCCCAGGAACGAACTCTCCTGGTCTGTTCCGCGTTCCGCGTTCCGCGTTCCGACTTGGTGTGGGGCCGAGATGAGTGGCCACTGGCTCGGAATCGATTCGGCCACGGACATCGCCAGCGTCGCGGTGGGCCGGCCGCCGGTCGCCGAGAGCGGGGCGCACGTGCAGGGAGCCCGCCGCCACGCTGCCGAGATCATCCGGCTGGTGGACTTCGTGCTCCGGCGGCTGAGCCTCCGCCCCAGCGACCTGGAGGGCATTGTGGTCGGGGACGGGCCCGGGAGCTTCACGGGGCTGCGTATCGGGTGGTCGGCCGCGAAGGGGTTGGCGCACGAGGCCGGGCTCGACATCCGCGCCATCCCGTCGCTCATGGCCGCGGCCGGGGGCGCGGCGCTGCGCCTCGGGACCGACCCGGTCGCGGCCTGCTTCGACGCGCTGCGCGGTCAAGTGTACGCCGCGATATACGTCTTCCACCCGGACCGCGTCGACACCCTGGTCGAGCCCACGGTGCTCACGCCGGCCGAGCTCGCGCGCATCGCGCCGGTGCGCCCCCGCCTCGTGGTGGGCGCTGGCGTCGCTCGCTTCGCGGAGGAGATCACCCGGTGGGCGGGGACCCCTCCCATGCCGCTCGAGAGTCTGCCGCCTTCCGCCACGATGCTGCTCGGCCTGCTCGAGCGCGCCGGCGCGGGTCGTGCGCTCGACGATCCGGCCGGCGCCGAGCCTGTTTACGGACGCCCTGCCGAAGCGCAGGCTCAATGGGAGGCGCGCCACGGCCGTCCCTTCCCGGATTCGTCCGGCCGCGCCGGCTGACGTCGACGACGTCGCGGCGATCGAGCGCGCCGTATTCTCCGATCCCTGGTCGCGTCACGATTTCACGGAATGCGTGAGGTCGGGAGTCCCGTTCCTCGTCGCGGAGGTGGACGGCCTGGTCGGGGGCTACGTGGTCGCGCATCACGCGGCCGACGAGGGGGAGATACTCAATCTCGGGGTGGCCGGGGCCCATCGGCGCCGCGGCCTGGGACGGGCCTTGGTGGAGCAGGTGCTCGCCGCGCTCGCCGCACGGGGCGTGCGCGTGGTGTACCTCGAGGTGCGCGAGTCGAACGCCGGCGCCCGGCGGCTGTACGAGGCACTCGGATTCAGGGAAGTTGCCCGGCGGGCCCGGTACTACCGCAGGCCGGTCGAAGACGCGGTCGTGCTGTCCGCAAAACTTTAGCACAAGTGGCGTATCTTTGATTGACAGAATGACTTGCGGGTCATATACTGTTGTCGCCCTTGGTCCCGGACCCGCCTAGCGCCCGGAGGTTCGTCGTGAGCCGCAGTCTGAATAAAGTCATGCTAATCGGGAACTTAGGGGCCGATCCCGAGGTGCGGAGCACCAACAACGGCTCCCGCGTCGCCACGCTGTCGCTGGCGACCAGCCGGCAGTGGACGGGGCAGGGTGGCGAGAAGCAGGAAAAGACCGAGTGGCACCGGGTCGTATGCTGGAATAACAAGGGGTTCCAACTCGCGGATCTGGCCGAGAAGTACATGAAGAAGGGCGACCGGATCTACGTCGAGGGGCGCATCGAGTACCGGACCTGGGAGGATCGGGAGAAGCAGACGCGCTACACCACCGAGATCATCGCGCGCGAAGTGCTCCTGTTGTCGTCGCGGGGTGGCGGAGGGGGAGGCGGGGGAGGTGGGGAGGGCTCGGGCGATTTCGCGCGGGCCAAAGCCACCGCCAAGGTGGCGCCCGAGGCAGGGGGCAAGGCGGAATCGCTCGACGCGTTCCCGGAGGCCCTTGATGAGGAGGACGACGATCTGCCGTTTTGAACGAGCAGCCCTGCTCGCCCTTGTGGCAGGGCTGCTCGCGGGGCCGGCGCCGCTGCTCGTGGCGCAGGACACCACGCAGGCTCGGCCGGATACATCGCAGCCGGTACCGGACACGGCGCAAGCGGCGCCGGCCCCAGCGGGGCAACTCCCCGCGACTCACGTCGTCACCCGGGGCGAGACCCTCTGGTCCATCGCCCAGCTCTATTTCAACGACCCCTTGCTGTGGCCCGAGATCTATCGCCTCAACACGGCGCTCATCGACGACCCCCACTGGATCTATCCCGGTGAAGAGCTGAACCTCGCGGGCGCGGTGAGCGTCGCCCAGGCGCCCGACACGGCGGTGGTCGCCGCACCCCAGCAGCCCGGAGCCGACACGGTCCATGCGCAGCCCACGCCCACGGCCGACACCGTGGCGCTCGCGGACACCACCACCGTGGTCGACACCACCGTCGAGGCACCGCCGCCGCCTCCCGGCCCGACCGAGACCTACCAGACCATCTTCGATCGGCGCCGCACGCCGTCTCAGGAGGTGCGGGACGAGCTGCGGGCGTACGCGAACCAGCCGTATCGGCCGCTGCGCAGGGGCGAGTTCTACTCGGCTGGATTCCTCACGGAGCAGGAGCGGCTTCCCTACGGCCGCGTCCTCGGGAATACGGCCACCCCCGCGATTCCGCGGCTTACCGAACGCTCCTCGGCCATAACGTTCGATCAGATCGCCATCCAGGCGCCCCGGAACGCTTCGTACCACGTGGGCGACTCGCTGCTGATTGTGCGGGTGGACCGCGACATCGCCGGTTGGGGGAGCGTCATCGTGCCGGTAGGCGTGGCGCGCGTGACTGAGCCACAGCGACGGCAGGTGCTGGCGGACGTGGTGATGCAGTTCGGTCGCATCCACGAGGGCCACCTGGCGCTGCCGCTCGAGCCGTTCAAAGATCCGGGCCAGGTACGCCCCACGCCGGTCGAGGGAGGGCTCGAGGGCATCGTGATCGCTGAGCGGGATCTCCATGTGCTCACCGGTCCCCAGCAGATCATCTTCATCAATCGCGGGCGGGCGGACGGCGTGAGCCCCGGCGACGTGTTCGAGGCGTTCAAGCCGGCGTCCGGGTTGCCCGGTACCTCGTCGGAGCAGGTGCAGGTGGTGGTCGAGATTGTGCACACGCGGGACCATTCGGCGTCGGGACTGATCCTCAATATCGAGCACGCCAACCTCGTTCCGGGCATGCCGGTGCGGCTCATCCGGAAGATGCCGTCCTGATTCGCCGGTCCCGCTGCCCGCGGGGCCGGTGTTAATAGCTCGTGGTCCTCACTGCTCATTTCGTCGCCTTGGGCCTGTATGCCGTGGCCACGCTGTTGGTGCTGGCGCCGTTTGCCGGGCTGCGCCCCGCACCGCGCGGCCTGCTCTTGGGTGTACCCCTGGCGGGCATCGCGGCGCACGTGCTCGGCGTGGCGCGGCTCACGTCGTTCATGGGCGTCGCCCCGACGCTCTCCATGCTCGCCCTGTTCCTCGCGCTGTCCCAGGTGGCGAGTGAGGCGGCGTTTCGGGCGTCCGCCGTCGGCGTGTTCACGGGGCCGCTCGCCACCGGACTGGTCGGGCTGGCCCTGCTCATCGGTCTGGTGCCGGAGGCGCGCCCGGTGGGGCGCAGCCCGTGGTCGATCCTGCACATCACCATCAGCATTCTGGGCCTCGCCATGCTGGCGCTGGCGTTCATCGCTGCGGCGCTCTACCTGCTGCAGTTCCGGGAGCTCAAGGCGAAGCGGTTCGGCCAGGTGTTCCGGCTGTTCCCCCCACTGGAGCGGTTGGACCAGCTCAACCATCTATCTTTGGTGGTGGGTTTTCCCACCGTGACCTTGGGCGTGTTGCTGGGATTCGGCGTGCGGTACGCGGGCGGTGTGCCGGTGGATGCCGCGCAGGTGGTGTGGGGGATGCTCATGTGGCTCGTTCTCGGATGGGCGGTAGGGGTGCGCCTGGTGCGGCACTGGGCGGGGCGGCGTGCGGCGTTCGCGAGCATTGCGAGCTTCGCCGCGGTACTGCTCGTATATCTCGCGCTCAAGCTCACGGCCCCCGGGACTGAGCGGTTCCTCTGAGTGACGGCATCATGAGCATTACGGTCCTGGGCGTGAATCACCGTACGGCGCCCCTCGAGGTGCGCGAGCGCTTCGCTCACACGGCGGGCGAGGTGCCGCGGTCGCTCGAGCGGGTGCTGGCGGCCGGGGCGCGGGGCGGCGTGCTGCTCTCGACGTGCAACCGCACCGAGTTCTACCTCGCCGAGCCCGACGACGCCGTCGCCGAAGCCGTGTGGGCGCTCCTGTCGGAGCGTCTGGGCGAGGGCGTCGGGCGCAGCGCCGGCGAGTACGGCTACGTGCAGCGCGACCGGGACGCCGTGCGCCACCTGTACCGCGTCTCGGCGGGTCTCGACTCGATGATCCTCGGCGAGCCGCAGATTCAGGGACAGGTGCGCGACGCCTGGGACGTGTCCAAGCCGCTGGCGGGACCGGTGTTGCACCGGCTGTTCCAGTCCGCGCTGCTGGTGGGCGCCCGGGTGCGCAGTGAGACCGGCCTCGCCACTGGCGCCGCGTCTGCCCCGTCCGCGGCGGTCGCCGTCGCCGGCAAGATCTTCACGCAGCTCGCCGGCCGCTCCGCGCTGATTCTGGGCGCGGGCGACATCGCCGAGCTGGCCGCGACGTGCCTGGTATCCGAGGGGGTGCGCGTCACGCTGGTGGCGAACCGCACGCACGAGCGGGCCAAGGCGATCGCCGAAGAGCTCGGTGCCCGGGCGCTCACGCTCGACGAAGCGTGGGACCACTTCGGTGACTGCGACATCGTGCTCTGCTCGACGGCGGCGCCGCATGCGGTCGTCACCTGGGACCGCGTGGCGCCGGCTATCGCACGGCGCGGCGGGCGGCCCTTGTGCATTCTCGATCTCGCCGTGCCGCGTGACGTGGAGCCCGCAGTCGCCCAGCTCGAGAACGTGTTCCTGTACGATCTCGACGATCTCCAGGCGGTGGCGGCGCACGCGGCGGCCGAGCGGCGCAGCGAGATCCCCACGGCCGAGCGGATCGTGACCGAGGAGGTCGAGCGCTTCTGGGGCTGGTACGGCGGACTGGTGGTGGTGCCCGTGCTGCGGGAGTTCCGCGAGCGAATGGAAGCGGTCCGTGTCGCCGAGCTCGAGCGCACGCTGCGCCACCTCACGCACCTGAGCCCCGAGGATCGCCACCAGATCGAGTACTTCAGCCAGGCGCTGCTCAACAAGTTCCTCCACCAACCCACCGTCGCCTTGAAGGAAGCGGCGCGCGCCGGCCGGGGGTACGGGCTGCTCGACGCCCTGAAGCGACTGTTCGGTTTGGAGCGCCGGGATGGGACATAGGGTCCTGGTCACGGGAGGGGCGGGGTACATCGGCAGCGTCGTCGTGGAGCAGCTCCTCGCCCGAGGCCACGCGCCGGTCGTGCTGGACGACCTGAGCACGGGCCACCGCGCGGCGGTCGCACCCGGTGTCGAGTTCGTCCAGGGCAATGTGGGGGACCGGCGCGTGCTCGAGGACGTGTTCCACCGTCATGGCGTCGCTGCGCTGATGCATTTCGCCGCGTTCGCGCTAGTGGCCGAGTCGGTGGCGAACCCCGCCAAGTACCACGCGAACAACGTCGTCGCGGGTCGTGCGCTGCTCGACGCCACGCTGGCCGCGGGTGTGCGCCGGGTGATCTTCTCATCGTCGTGTACGATCTACGGCCACCGGGGGGCGGAGCCGATCGCTGAGGACACGCCGGCCGCGCCGGTCAATCCGTACGGCGAGACCAAAGTGGAATTCGAGCGCATGCTGGCCGCCGCCGCACGGTCGCACGGCGTCGCCTCGGTCAGTCTCCGCTATTTCAACGCGGCGGGCGCCACGGAGCGGTACGGCGAAGATCACGAGCCCGAGACGCACCTCATTCCCAACGTGCTCCGCGTGGCGCAGGGCCGGGCGCCCGCCCTCGACGTGTACGGCACCGACTACCCGACCCCCGACGGCACCGCGGTGCGCGACTACATCCACGTGCTCGACCTCGCCGACGCCCACATCCGGGCGCTCGACGCGGAGCTGGACGGCGCCGTGGCGGTCAACCTCGGCACGGGAACCGGAAGCTCCGTGCTGGCCGTGGCGGACGCCGCCCGCCGCGTGACCGGAGCCGCCATCAAGACGGTCGCCCGGCCCCGCCGGCCGGGCGATCCGCCGTTCCTGGTGGCGGCGCGGGGCCGCGCCGAGCAGGTGTTGGGGTGGCGGCCGCGCCACTCCAGTCTGGAAGAGATCATCGCGAGCGCGTGGACGTGGCACCGTGCGCACCCGCTCGGGTACGGGAACTGAGGAGGGTTGACAGCGTGCTCCTGCTACAGGTGGGCCGGGCGGTTCCGACGACGCCGTGGGAGCTGGTGCTCACGTCCAGTCGCGAGACGAAGTTCGTGCTCGCGATCCTCGTCGTCTTCTCCGTCGTCTCCTGGTATCTCATCTTCCTCAAATGGTGGCAGTTCCGGCGCATGCACCGCCATGCCGACCGGTTCATGGCGGAGATCGCCCGCGCGCCGCGGCTCGACGACGCCTACCACGCCGCCATGCGACTGCCCTCCTCGCCCTACAACCGGCTGCTGCGCGAGGGGATCCACTTCTTCTCCGAGCTCAAGCCCGGCGGCTTGAAGGAGAACGGGCCGGCCGTGGCCACGCAGACCGCCCTGACGATGACGCAGCTCGAGGCGCTCCGCATGGTGCTGGCCAAAGAGGTGGCGGCCGAGCGCGATGCGGCGGCCCGCTTCATCCCGTGGCTCGCCACGTTCGGGTCGGTCAGCCCGTTGCTCGGCCTGCTCGGCACCGTGCTCGGCGTGATGGACGCGTTTATCGGCATCGCGGTCGGGGGGTCGGGCAACATCGGCGCCGTCGCGCCCGGCGTCGCCGAGGCGCTCGTGACCACCGTCGCGGGACTGGCGGTCGCGGTCCCGTCGGTGATGGCGTACAACCTGTTCGTGAACCGCCTGGGGCTGTTCGCCGGGGAGCTCGAGGGCTTCGCCCAAGAGATCATCGGCACCATGGCGCGCGAAGGGAGGCTGTAAATGGCCGGCCTGGTGGGAGGCGGTGCGGGTCTGCGCGGTCACGGCGAGCTGCCCTTGAACGCCGATATCAACGTCACGTCCCTCGTGGACGTCGCGTTCGTGCTGCTCATCATCTTCATGATCACCGCGCCCATCATGCAGGGCGGCGTGGACGTCCGCCTGCCGCGCGCCCAAGCGCGCCCGCTCGAGCCCAAGTCGGGGTTGGTCGTGACCCTGGACCGCGATGGGCACATCTTCCTGGACCAGGCGGCGCTCTCGTATGAGGACTTCCGCGCCACGTTCCCCGCCTTCGTGCGAACCAAACGGCCCACTGGGGTGTACCTCCGGGCCGACGGTCGGGTGCCCTACGCGGACGTGGTGCAGGTGCTGGCGGTGATCCGAACGTCGGGCGTGAACGACGTTGGTCTCGTGGCCGAGCCGGAGACGGTGGAGCGGTGACGCGGCGGCCCCGGGCGCCCGCCAACGTCGGCATCGGCCTCGCGGGTACGGTTTTCGTCCACGCGTTTGTCGGGGTGCTGTTCCTGGTGGGTGCCGCCAACGCGCGCAAACCGGCGCCGCCCACGTACCGAGTCCATCTGGTGGCCGCGCCCGCGCCGAGCGAGGATGCGCGCAAAGCGCCCGAGGCGGTGGAGCGGCCGGCCGAGGAGAAGCCCGCGCCGGCACCCAAGGCGAAGTCCCCGAAGAGCACCGTGGCCCCCGCGCCGCCCCCACCGGTGGCGGACAACACCAAGCGGGAGGCCGCGCCGCGCACCACGCCCAAGGCGCAACCGCTCCCCGGCGAGCGCCCGTCCACCGGGAGCGATCCGCTGACGGTGTCCACCGAAGGGATCCAGTTTCCGTTCCCCGCCTACACCAACAACATCATCGCGCAGATCGCGATCCGGTGGCAGCGCCCGCAGCAGAGCACGCCGCTCGATGCGGAAATCGGGTTCCTGATCCACCGCGACGGATCGATCAGCGACATGCAGTTCATCAAGCGGTCCGGTAGCTTCGGATTCGATATCGAAGCGCAAGGCGCGATCGAGGACGCGGGGCGCCGCAAGGCGTTCGGCCCGCTTCCCGACGGCTGGACGTCGGACGTGCTGTTCGTGCGGTTCTATTTCAGCGGGACCCGCCAGTGAGGATGGACCCGCGGACGGGCGGACTGGCGGTCGGCTTTGCCGCGGTGCTCCTGACCGCCGCACCGCCCGGCCGCCTGACCGCCCAGGACACCTCCGCGGTCGATCGCGGCGTCCGCATCGGCATCCTGTATCGACCGGGCGTGCGTCCCGGGATCGTGGTCCTGACGGGCCGCGCCCCCGGGCTCGACTCGGTGCGCACGATCATGGCGCGCGATATTGACTATAGCGACCGCTTCGAGCTGATCACGCTGCCGGGCAGCGACTCCATCCGCCTGGCGGCCGCGCCGGGCGCGCGCCCTGCGGCGGGGACCGGTACCGGGAAGACCGGCGGCGGCGCGGCGGCCGTGGGACTCAACTACCCGCTGTACCAGGCGCTCGGCGCCGACTTCGCGGTCGCGCTGACCCCGGCCGGCGGGGATAGCGCCGTGGTCACGGTGCACGACGTGGCCGGCGGAGCGGTGCGGCGCGAGCTGCGCTCCCGGCTCCCGCCGCTCACCGATCCGGGCTTCCGGATGGCGGTGCATCGGCTCTCGGATCGCGTGCTCGATGCCACGCTGGGCGCGCCCGGTATCGCCGCCACCCGCGTGTTGTTCGTGATGGATGGGAAGGTGTACGTCATCGATCAGGATGGCGCGGACCGACGCCTCGTGTCGTCGACGGATCATGCCGCCATGTCGCCGGCGTGGGCGCAGGACGGCCGGCGCTTCTCGTACATGGAGTTCTGGCAGGGGCACGGGCGCCTGTTCGTACAGGACGTCGCGACGGGCAAGCGAGCGCCGGTGGCGACGACGGGGCAGGCACTCGACTTCACGCCGGCCTTCTCCCCCGATGGCAAGACCCTCGCGTTCAGCCGCGCCATCGAGGAAGGCACCGACATCTATACGGTCAACATCAAGGACGGCTGCTGTTTACAACGCTTGACCGTGGGGCGCTTTTACGACAACTTGTCACCGACCTACAGTCCCGACGGCCAGCGGATCGCGTTCGTGTCGACGCGAGCGGGACTGCCGCAGATCTACGTGATGGCGGCGGACGGGACGGACCAGCAGCTGTTCGCGCCGTTCGACTACGGGGCGACGGGGTCGTCCAACGCCCCCGAGTGGTCACCCGACGGGCAGGCCGTCGCCTTCCACCGCGACGTAGCGGGCACGTTACAGGTGTTTGTCCTCGACGTGCGCACGCGGGCGGTGCGGCAGCTCACTTCAGTAGGGCGGAACGAGGATCCCACCTGGGCACCCGACAGCCGCCATATGGCGTTCGTGTCGGATCGTTCGGGGTATCGGCAGCTCTGGATCATCGATTTGGAAACCGGCCGTATTCGCCCGCTGCTGCAGCAGAGCGGCGCGCGGCTGCCGGCCTGGTCTCCGCGTCTGCCGGAGACCGCACCGTCGACCCCTTGAATTCGAGAGGACTTGCACCGATGAAACGCCTATCGCTGCTCCTGCTGGGCGGTCTCGCCATGGCGGCGGTCGCCGCGTGTCCCGGGAAGAAGCCGGATACGACCCCGACACCGGTCGGGCCGAACACCGACTCGATCGAGGCCGAGCGTCGCCGCGCCGATTCCATCGCGCAGGCCGAACGAGACGCGCGCGCTCGCGAACAGGCCGAGCGGGAGCGGCAGCAGCGCATCGCCGACTCGCTGGCGGCGATCGGCAAGACGACCGATGCGGTGAAAACGATGCTCGCCACCATGATTCACTTCGACTACGACAAGGCGATCATCCGAGGCGGCGACGCCGCGGTGCTCGACCAGAAGGTGTCGATCCTGCAGGCCAATCCCGGGCTGCGCATCCGCATCAGCGGACACTGTGACGAGCGCGGCTCGGACGAGTACAACCTGGCGCTCGGCAATCGCCGCGCCACCGCGTCCAAGCAGTACCTCGTGAGCCACGGCATCGACGCGAGTCGCATCGAGACCGTGTCGTACGGCGAAGAGCGGCCCATCGATCCCGGCCACGACGAGGAAGCGTGGGCCAAGAACCGCCGCGACGAGTTCGACATCCTGGCGGGCGGCGACGCCCTGAAGCAGCCCTGAGCGGGGGCGCGTGATGCGAGCCTGGCTGCCGCTCGTCGGCCTGGGGCTCACCGCCGGCTGCGCCCTCAAGGGCGACGTCCGGCGCGTCGAGCTCCAGGTCGAAGCGCTGCGCGTGGAGCGCCAGCACGGCGACAGCGCCCGCGCGGCCCAGATCGACTCCGTACGCATGCTCCTGGCCGCGGTCCAGGAGAAGCTCACAGCCCAGCAGGCGTACCTGGTGCAGCTGCGCGGCGACATGAAGACCGAGCTGCTCGCCGTGCAGCAACAGCTCGTCACGGTCCAGGAGTTGACCGGGCAGAGCCAACAGCGGCTGACCGAGCTGCGTGGCAAGCTGGAGGAGCAGGCGCGTCAACCAGTGCCGGTCCCGGACACGAGCCGCGGCGGCGGGGCGGTCCCAGTCGGGCCCTCGGGCAACCCGGCGGGGCCCGGACCTAACCAGATGTTCGAGTTATCGATGCAGCAGTTCCGCCGGGGCAGCCTCGCCACGGCGCGACTCGGGTTTCGGGAGTTTCTGCGCGTGTTCCCGGCCCACGAGCGGGCGCCCGATGCGCTGTACTACGTGGGGGAGACGTTCGCGGGGGAGAGCGCCGATTCGGCGGCCGCCGTGTATCAGCAGGTCGTGAGGACCTATCCCACGTCGTCGCGGGCGCCCTCGGCCCTGTACAAGCTGGGGCTGCTCGCCGAGCAGCGGGGCGACAAAGCGGCCGCCCGGACCTACTACGGTCGGGTCATCGCGAGCTATCCCCGCTCCGACGAGGCCAATCTCGCGCACGACAAGCTGCAACGCCTGGGGCGCTAGCCCGGCGGGGCCGGTCGTGAGTCGTGGCTGACACTCCCGAGAGCCGGGCCGAGATGCCGTTCCTCGACCACCTCGAGGAGCTGCGCTGGCGCATTCTGTA
>DATDFC010000066.1:0-5604 GCA_036522815.1 Gemmatimonadales bacterium
ATCCTGGAACCACAGCACCTCCGCCACACTCTCCCACATCGCCGCCGGGGTCAGCGAGAGGCGCCGCAACAGCGCACCGGTCTGCGCGAGGGTGTCGGCGATGAAGCTGCGCTCGTCGAATGCGGGTTCGTGATAGCAGAAGGCCAAGAGCGGGCAGGCTTCGACGTGCTGTCGCTGGCGCGCCATGGCGCAGATGATCGCGGTGGAGTCCAGCCCCCCCGACAAGCACACGCCGACCGGCACGTCGCTCCGCAGGCGGATGCGCACGGCGTCCTCAAGCAGCTCCGCCAACGCTCCCTCCACGTCCGTCGGGGGCTCCGGCTCGACGGCGGGGAGCGACCAGTACCGCCACTGACGCCAGTGGCCGTCGAGTCGCAGCTCGAACGCGCATCCGGGCGGGAGCTGCTCGATGCCCGCGTAAAAAGTCGCCGGGGACTCATCCAGCTTGCCCTCCAGCAGAAAGGCGGCGGCGACCGGCCAGTTCGTGGCTCGGTGATACAGGCCCGATGCCACGATGGCCTTGATCTCGGAGGCGAACAGCCAGCTGTCCTTGCCCTGGTGCAGGAAGAGCGGCTTCACCCCGAAGCGATCGCGCGCGCCGAACAGCACGCCGCGGCGCCGATCGTGGATCACGAACGCCCACATGCCGTTCAACCTGGTGAGGCATCCCGGGCCCCACTGCCGGTACGCCGCGAGCAACACCTCGGTGTCGCTGGTCGAGCGGAAACAGTATCCGGCTGCCCGCAGCTCATCGCGCAGCTCGACGTAGTTGTATATCTCCCCGTTGAAGACGATGACGAACTGGCCGTCCTCGGAGACCATGGGCTGGTGGCCCGTGGCGCTCAGGTCGAGGATCGAGAGGCGGCGAAACCCGAACCCTACTTGATCGTCGAGGTACAGACCCGCATCGTCGGGTCCCCGGTGCGCCAGGCGCTGCGCCATCCCCGTGAGGATGGTCGCATCCGCCTTGCGGCCAGCGAGGCCGACCATCACGACTAGACCGCACATCTCGCGAACCCGCTTTCCGATGCTCGTCGGGCCGCTACGAGCGCACGAACGGTGCCAGGAGTTGTGGCGCGTGGCGGCGACGCAACACGACACGTGGAGCACGCTTCTTGCCGACTCAGGAAGGGAACACGGTCTCCACCGATTGGGAGGAAGCGTGAGCGCACGGATTGCGGTCGTGGGATGTGGAGCCATCGCGCGCGCGTTTCACCTACCGGCGCTGGCATCCCTGCCAGACGCCGCGCGACGGGTCATCGTGGTGGATCCCGACCGCGCCCGCGCCGAAGCCGCGCAGCGCGAGTTCGCAGCGCATGGCGCCGCGACGGACCACCGGCAGGTACTCCACGAGGTGGATGCAGCGATCGTCGCGGTTCCTCAGGAGTTTCACGCCGCTGTCGCGATGGACTTTCTCCGCGCCGGAGTCGCCGTACTGTGCGAGAAGCCGCTCGCGACGACGCTGGAAGAAGCGCGTGCGCTCGTCGCCCAAGCCGACGCCGCCGGAACCGTGCTCACCGTCAACAACACCCACAGGCACTACCCCGCGGCCCGCGCCGCGTGGGAGTGGATCCGGTCGGGTCACCCGGGACGGATCCGCCGCATCGAGGTCTACGAGGGCGAGCGCCTGGTGGGCTGGCCACTGGCCAGCGGCAGCACGTTCGGGCGCAGGGGAACGGGAAAGGGCGCTTTGCAGGACGTGGGCGCCCACACGCTGGACATGATCTGCTGGTGGCTGGGGGAGCGCCCCGGCATCACCCGATACCTGGACGACGCGATGGGAGGCAGTGAAGCGGTGGCACGGGTGGAGTTCGCGGGGGACGGATACCGCGGGGTGGCCCACGTGAGCTGGCTCAGTCGGCTGTCGAATACGTTTCGCATCGAGTGCGAGCGAGCGACGTTGGAAGGGAGAATCCTGGCCTGGGACGCGATTCGGGTCATCCCCAACGGCGGGCGTCCGCGACGCATGAAATTGCGCCGCGACGTCCGGTCGTTTTCTCACGTGAATACCCACGTGATCAGGAATTTTCTCGCAGCCGCAGGTGGCGCCTGCCAGCCCGCGGTGCCCGGCAGGGAGGTGCTTCCGTCCATCGCCATGATCGAGGAGTGCTACGGTCGGCGCCAGCGCTTCCCCATGCCGTGGTTCGACACGCTGGCGGAGCTTTCCGATGTTGCCCGCTGACCGGCCGATCCTGGTCACCGGCGCGGGCGGCTTCATCGGCGGCCGGGTCGTGGAAGTGCTGCACGGCCTCCCGGGCGTCTCGGTGCGACCCGCGGTCCGCCGCTGGAGCAGCGCCGCCCGCATCGGCCGGCTGCCGGTGGACATCGTGCTCTGTGACGTGACCGACCTCGATCAGGTTCGCCGAGCCATGGAGGGGGTGGGCGCCGTGGTCCACTGCGCGTACGGCGATCGGCGAACGACCGTGGAGGGCACCCGCGCGGTGCTGCAGGCGGCCCTCGAGGCCGGCGCGGACCGCGTCGTCCACCTCAGCACCATGGACGTGTACGGCGACGTGGAAGGGGACGTGGACGAGGCCGCGCCGCTGCTCAGGAACGGCACGACCTACCGGGATTCGAAGATCGACGCCGAGCTGGTGTGCCGGAGTTACGTGGACCGCGGGGTGCCGGTGTCGATCCTCAGGCCGACCATCGTGTACGGACCCTTCAGCACGGCCTATACGGTTGGTTTCGCCGAGCGGTTGCTGGCGGGGGGCGGCTTCCCGAGTCGCGAAGATTGCCAGGGCACCTGTAACCTCCTCTACATCGACGATCTCGTGTCCGCGATCCTGCTCGCGCTCGGCCGGAAGGAGGCCGTGGGTGAAGCGTTCAACGTGAACGGCGAGGAGCGGCCGACGTGGTGGCAGTACTTGAACGACCTGAGCCGGGCGCTCCACCTGCCGCCGTTGAACGGCGCGCGCCCCCTCGCCCGCCGCCTCCGCTTCGCGGCACTGGCGCCGGTGCGAACGCTGGCCGGCAAGGCGCGTGACCGATTCGCGCGGCCGATGATGGCGCTGTATCGGAGTAGCCTCGTGGCGCAACGGCTGTTGCGGAGTGCGGAGCACGTCGTGCGGCGCCTGCCGTCGGCCGGCGAATACCGGCTCTTCAAGAGGAAGGTGTACCTGCCGGTCGACAAAGCCAGAAACTTGCTCGGATACGAGTCACAGTTTCCCGCCGCGAGAGGCATTGCCCTCAGCGCACGCTGGCTCCGGCATCACGGGTTCTTGGGTGTCCCGGAGGAAGCTGAGTGGACGTCCTCCACATCATTGCTCCCGGGCTAGTCGGCGGCGGGGAGAGCGTCGTGGTCGGACTCGCCCGCGGACTCCGGGGGGACGGAGTGCAGGCGAGCGTGGCGACGGTCGTGCACTCGGACCCCGAGCGACACCCCGTCATTCGGCGGCTGCAGGAAGACGGGGTCCCGGTACATCCCGTCCTCGTGCCGCATCGGGCATACGTCCGCGAGCGACGGGCCGTCCATCGTCTCCTCGAGACGCGGCGACCGGATATCGTGCACACCCATGGGTATCGCGCGGACCTGCTCGACGCCGGCATCGCCCGCGGCCTGGGGATCCCCACGGTGACCACGATTCACGGCTCGAGCCGGATGAACTGGCGCACGGCCCTCTACGAAGCGGTGCAGTTTCGCCTGCTGCGGCGGTTTCAGGCCGTGGTGGCCGTGTCGCGTCCCCTGGTCGGCGATCTCACGCGCGCGGGAGTGCCGCCCCACCGGATTCATCTGGTGCCCAACGCGTGGGATGGCCGCGCGCCGCTCCTGCCCCGCGCCGCGGCCCGACGGGCGCTCGGCCTTCCCCTCGATGCGTTCGTGGTCGGCTGGGTCGGGCGGCTGATCCCCGTGAAGGGATGTGACGTCTTCGTGCATGCAGTGAGCATGCTGCGCGATCCATCAGTCCATGCATCCATCGTCGGAAGCGGCCCCGAGCAGCAGCGACTGGAGGCGCTCGTGGCGCGGCAGGGACTGGCAGGTCGAGTGCACTTTCACGGGTGCCGCGAAAACGCCGCGAGCTTGTTTCGCGCCTTCGACGTGTGGGTGCTCAGCTCCCGCTCGGAGGGAACGCCCATGGTGTTGTTCGAGGCCATGGCCGCCGGCGTCCCCATCGTAGCAGCCGACGTTGGCGGCGTGGGCGACGTCGTCTCTCAGGTGGAGGCGTGCGTCGTGCCTCCGGAGGACCCCGACACGATCGCGGCCCGCCTTCGCGACATCCGGGCGGGACGCCTGCGCATGCGCGACAGGGTGGCGGCGGCCAGCACGCGCCTCGTGGAGCGGTTCAGCACGGCACGGTGGATCGAGGGCTACGTCGAGGTCTATCGGCTCCTGTTGGGCCGCCACACCGTGACATCATCCACCCAGACGTGCTGAGGCTTGGGCGCGGTGCCCGCCGCCATCCAGTTGTCAAACCGAACCTGGTTGAGCCGGAGGGCGCGGGTGGTGCGCCAGCGGAGGTTCGGCACGTCGATCTTCTTGACCCCGTCGACCCAGAGCGTTTGGCTACCGTTCGCCTGACCCGGCGTATTCAGCTTGACATGGAAGACGAGCTCGTACCATCGGCCGCCGATCAGCGGAGTCTTGGGTGCCGACTGGTAGAAGCGATTCCCATAGCAAGGACCGTCCTCGCAGGTCATGTCCGGCCAGTACGTGTAGAAATGGAACGGCCGCAGGATCGCGTCGTGAGGATCATACTCGGGATCGAGACCGGCATAGAAGAAGTCAGTGCCGCTCGGCTTGATGCCGGGCTTCCCGGCGGCGGAGGTTGGGTCGTCGATCCGGTTCCCCGCGAGCACGAAGAAATGCATCCCGGGGTTCTGAAACCCCGCTTCGAACAGCACGTGGAACCTGACGTACACTTCGTCGTAGCCCGGCATGAACCAGCGGGTGATCATCCCGTACGTGTTGGCCGGGGTGTAGAGCGCCTGCAGCGAGTGCGCGCCGGAATACACGCGCGTTGGATCGGTGGCGATGCTGTAGCGAGCGTTATCGGGCTGCTGTGCCCACCCGTCCAGGGTGCCGCTCTCAAAGCCGTCCTGAAAGATGATGGTGTCCGTCGGCCCCGGTCGCGGCCCGGAAGGGGTTTGGCTCTTGAGAGCCACCGCGGCGAGGGCGAGAGGCACCACCAGCTCCGTTCCCGCGAGCGTCCAGCCACCGAGTGGAGACATCGTCGCCGCGGGGAGCAACTTTCGGACCAACAGGATGTGCTGGACGCGACGGTCACGGTCGCCAGACGGTGACGTCGTCGATCCAGAGGTGCTCGGTCGTGGGCCCCTGGGACATGTAGTCGTCGAAGCGGATTTCGTTGAGCCGCAGGTCGGTCGTGGTACGCCAGCGCAGGTTCTGGACGCTGATCTGCTTCACGCCGTTGATCCACAGCTCCTGGACGCCGTCATATTGGCCCGGAGTGTTCAGCTTGATATGCATCACGACTTCCTGCCACCGGCCCGCCACGAGCGGCGTCTTGGGCGTGGTCTGGTAGAAGCGGTTGCCGTAGCAGCAGGTCATGTCGGGCCAGTAGGTGTAGAAGTGCAGCGGCTTCAGCGGGGCATCGCCGCTGATGAATTCCGGATCGACGCCGGCATAGAAGTAGTCGGTCCCGT
>DATDFC010000067.1:0-24158 GCA_036522815.1 Gemmatimonadales bacterium
AGCGCGGCGAGCGGCGCGTCGGTCAGGCCGCGCTCCGCCAGCCACTGCGCCACCCGCGTCGTGGCGCCCCCGCCGAGGTGGAACTCCGGGGGACCGCCGTCGGGCCGGGTGTCGAGCCGGCGCGCGGCCTCGAAGTAGCGCTCCGCCACGGGCGTGGGGTGGCGGTACGTGTCGAGCTTGGTGGAGATGAGCAGGGTGCGGGCCAGCTTGCGCTTGCGGTACCCCGACCAGCGGCACCGCACGAGCAGGCGGAGCCCGGCGCTGCGGAGGCTGCCGTGCAGGTCGAGCCCATGCGTCGGCGCCAGTGCCCGCAGCCGGCGGGCCAGGTGGCGCAGCGGTTCGTCCGGCTCGAGCGCCACGACGTCGGCCAGGTGGGGGTTGTCGGCGACGAGCGGCGCCATGGCGCGCTTCGTCACGTACACGAGCTTCGCCTCGGGGTGGCGACGGGCGAGGGCGCGCACGAGCGGCGTGGTGAGCAGGATATCGCCGATGGAGCTGAACCGGACGAGGAGGACGCACAGCACGCTGCGAAATAAGTCCTGCGTTGCCCGGGTTCGCCAGTCGCCATTAGCTTAGGCCTATGGCGCGGCCCAAGACCATTCTGTGGGTGGACGACGAAGTGGAGGGGCTCGCCGCCCACCGTCGCTTTCTCGAGGCCCAGGGGTTCACCATCGCGTCGGCGGCGCACGGCGACGACGCCCTCGCGCTGCTGCGGCGCCAGTCCTACAGTATCGTGTTGCTCGACGAGCAGATGCCGGGACGGCGCGGGCTCGAGCTGATCGGCGAGATCCGCGCCATCGACGCCGGGATGCCCGTGGTCATGGTCACCCAGAGCGAGGACGAAGGCACGCTGCGCGAAGCGATCGGCGTGGAGGTCGACGACTATCTGGTAAAGCCGGTGCAGCCGCGCCAGATCCTGTCGGTCGTCACGCGCCTGCTCGAGGGCGACCGCATCCGGCAGCAGCGTCTGGCGCGCGACTTCGTCACCCGGTTCCGCGAGCTCGAAGGCCGGCGCGGCGCGACCCTCGCCTGGCGCGAATGGATCGAGCTGGTGGCCGAGCTGGCCCGCTGGGAAGTGCGGCTGTCGGCCGCCAACGAGCCCGGGCTGTCGGAGGCGTTGCGCGCGCTGCAGCGCTCGCTGCGCAAGGACTTCGCCGAGTACGTGGCCCGGCAGTATCCCCGCTGGCTCGCCGCCCCGGAAGGTGACCGGCCGCCGCTCTCGGTCGACGTGGGAGCGGAATTCCTCGTGCCGGTGCTGAAGGCCGAGGGACGCGCGTTGTTCGTCGTGATCGACTGCCTGCGGCTCGACCAGTGGGAGGTGCTGCGCGATCTGGTGACGCCGCTGTTCGACGTCGAGGAGTCGCATTACTACAGCATCCTCCCGACGGCGACGCCGTTCGCTCGCAACGCCATTTTCTCGGGAATGTTCCCGATGGAGATCGCCGCACGGCATCCCACCTGGTGGGGACAGCCGTCGGACGAGGAGAGTCTCAACGCGCACGAGGGTGAACTCCTGGCCGAGCAGCTGGGAGAGCTCACCGGGCGACCGGTCGCGGTGCGGTACGAGAAGCTGTTCAGCTCGGGCGAAGGCGACCTGGTGCGCCGCCTGCCGGCGCACCTCGCCCAGGACGGCGTCACGGCGCTCGTATTCAACTTCGTGGACCAGCTCACACATGGGCGCTCCGAGAGCGCGATCCTGTACGAGGTGGCCCGCGACGAGGCCGCCCTGCGGAGCCTCACGCGCACGTGGTTCGAGCGCTCCCCCGTGCTCGCGGCGCTGCGCGAGGCCGAGCGGCGGGGCGTGACGGTGCTGCTCACCACGGACCACGGCTCGATCCACTGCGAAACGCCCGCCACGGTGTACGCCAAGCGCGACGCGACCGCCAACCTGCGCTACAAGTTCGGCGAAGATCTCCGCAGCGAGGATCCCGAGGCCGCCATCGTCGTGGAAGAGCTGAAAGCCTTCGGCCTGCCGGGCATGGGTCTTGGCGTGCGGCTGTTGCTCGCGACGTCGGACCGCTTCTTCGTCTATCCCACCAAGCTGCGCGAGTATCAGGCCCGATATCGCGGCTCGTTTCTGCACGGCGGCGTGACGCCGGAAGAGATGATCCTCCCGGTCGCCCTGCTCACGCCGCGCGGTCGGGGGCGGGGGATCGGTGGACCGGGGAGTGCGGGAGGGACGCGCTGAGATGAGTCGCAGCACCCGGCTGCTGCAGCTGCTCCGTCCGTACACACCGTTGTTCATCGTCAACCTCGCCACCACCGTCTTCGCCTCGGTGCTCGACGGCATCACCTTCGTGCTGCTCATCCCGTTCCTGCGCACCCTGTTCGGGCAGGCGGCGCTGCCGACGGCGGGGGGATCGGCCGTCGAGCGGCTGCTCGCGGCGGTGGTCGGTCCCCTGCTGCAAGCCGGCGCACCGAACACGGCGTTGCGCAACGTCGTGCTGGTGCTGCTCGCCACGCTGGTCGTCAAGAACGTGCTGTCGTACAGCGCGGCCCTCACCAGCGTCGCCATCCAGGAGAACGTGGTGCGGGATCTGCGGGTGAGCCTGTTCGGACACCTGCAGGCGCTCCCGCTGGCGTTCTTCCAGCGCACGCGCGGGGGGCAGCTGCTCGCCCGGGTGATCAACGACACGGACCAGGTGAAGACGGCGATCACCGCCGCGCTCGCGTCGCTGCTGCAGAATGTCAGCCTCATCGTCGTCTATCTCGCGATCCTCATCGGCCTCTCGTGGCGTCTGACCCTCGTGGCCCTGGTGTGCGCGCCACTGCTGGTGCTCATCGTGCGGCCCATGGTCGGGAAGGTGCGCCGCCGCTCGCGCGAGCAGGCGGACCAGCGCGGTGAGCTCACCAGCCTCGTGAGCGAGCTCGTGGCCTCGATCAAGCTGGTGCGGGCCTACGTCGCGGAGCGGTTCGAGGCCGATCGGTTTCGCACGCTCGCGGACCGCTACCGCAAGGGCGTGCTGCGCGCGCAGCGCTACGCCTTGCTCACGAGCCCGGTGAGTGAGGTGTTCGCCGGGGCGGTCATCGTGCTGATCTTCGCCGTCGGGACGCGACTCGCGCTCGGCGAGGCCGCCGTGCTGCGGCCCGAGGTGTTGATCGCGTTCATCGCAGTGGCGCTGCGCCTCATGTCCCCGGTCAAGTCGGTGGCCAACTACCCCACGGCCATGGCCAGCGCGCTCGCGGCCGCCGATCGCGTGTTCGAGGTGCTCGACCTCGCCGCGGAGGAAGGGGACCGGCCGGGTGAAGTGCCCGCGCGCTTCGAGCGGTGCATCGAATACCGCGGTGTCATGTTCTCCTACAACGGGCAGGCGCCCGTGCTGCACGGCGTGGACCTGGAGGTGCGGCGCGGTCAGGTGGCGGCGGTCGTGGGTCCGTCCGGGGCCGGGAAGACCACGCTGGTGGACCTGCTGCCCCGCTTCTACGAGCCGACCGGCGGCGTGATCACGGTGGACGGCGTTCCGCTCACGCGATTCACCCGCTCGAGCCTGCGGTCGCTCATGGGCATCGTGTCTCAGGAGACGATTCTCCTGAACGATACGGTGCTCGCGAACATCGCCTACGGGCGCAGCGATTTCACGCTCGACCAGGTGCAGGCCGCGGCGCGCGCGGCCAACGCGCACGAGTTCGTCTCGCAGCTCCCCGACGGCTACCACACGCTCCTGGGGGAGCGCGGCATGCGGCTCAGCGGGGGCGAGCGTCAGCGCATCGCGATCGCGCGCGCCCTGCTGCGCGACCCGCCGATCCTGATCCTGGATGAGGCGACGAGCGCCCTGGACATGGAGTCCGAGCGCCTCGTGCAGGAGGCGATCGACCGGCTGATGGCGCACCGCACGACGTTCGTCATCGCCCATCGGCTCGCCACCGTGCAGCACGCCGACGTGATCGTCGTGCTCGCCGACGGGCGGATCGTGGAGCAGGGGACGCACGCCACGCTGTACGCGGCGGGCGGGTTGTATCGCCGTCTGCACGACATGCAGTTCCGACCCTGACGTGCTCTCGGGCTTTACCATCGTCCGCAACGCGGTCCGGCTCGACTACCCGATCGTGCCCGCGATCCGCTCGATCCTCGACCTGTGTGACGAGGTCGTCGTCAATGTGGGTGCGTCGGACGACGGAACGCGGGACCTGGTCACGTCGCTGGGCGATTCGCGCATCCGGATTCTCGACACGGTCTGGGACTTCTCGCGCGGCGGGCACACGCTCTCCTATGAAACGAATCGCGCCATGGCGGCCTGCCGGGGCACCTGGGGGGTGTACATCCAGGCCGACGAAGTGCTGCACGAGACGGGCGCCGCGCTGCTGCGCGAGCAGCTGCGCGCGGCGACGCAGGCGCCGGGCGTCGAAGGACTGCTCGTGGAGTACCGCCACTTCTACGGCGACTTCGATACCCTCGCGACCAACCGGCACTGGTATCGCCGGGAGGTGCGGGTGGTGCGGCTCGACCGCGACATCCGGTCCTATCAGGACGCGCAAGGGTTTCGGGTGGGCGATGGGCTGCGACGCGTGCGGGCGCGCGCGACGGGCGCCCTCATGTTCCATTACGGCTGGGCGCGGGCGCAGCTGTCGGTGGGTAAGAAACTCGCGGCGTCGAAGCAGATCTTTCCGCACGCGAAGGAGCGGCTCGAGCAGCGCGAGCGTATCGGACAGCTCGAATGGACCCCCCTGCTGCGTCACTTCAGCGGCACGCATCCCCGCGCCGCGGCCCAGTGGATCGACGCGCGGCGTGCTGTGGCGGGCGGCGTCCCCCCCCTCAAGGCGCGGCGTGTCAAGGTCAGTGACGTGCGCTTCTATCTGTCGGATTGGATCGAGCGGCTGACAGGAACCCGCATCTTCGAATATCGCAACTACGTCGTCGTGTGAGACCGCGCGAGCTGACGTCGAGGAACACGCATGCGGTCGTGGCCCGGCTGCTCGCGGTCGAGCGGCACTGCCGCGTCGTGCTCGACATCCCCTGCGGCGAGGGGGCGTTCCTCGAGCGGTTGCGCGCGCTCGGGCTGGAGGGCCGCGGCTCGGACATCGTGAACCGGCTCGCCCTGCCCGGCTCGCCCTTCACCGCTGCGGACATGAACGCACCGCTGCCGTTCGCGGACCGCGCATTCGACGCCGTCGTGTGCATCGACGGTATCGAGCACCTCGAGCGGCCGTTCGACTTCGTGCGGGAGTGCCGGCGCGTCGTCCGGCCGGGCGGAGTGCTGCTCGTCTCGACTCCGAACATCAGCGCACTGCGCTCGCGCTGGCGCTGGCTGCTGACGGGGTTCCACAACAAGGGCAAGGTGCCGCTCGACGAGGGGGACCCGAATCCGTGGCATCACGTGAACCTGCTCTCGTTCGCCGAGCTGCGCTACCTGCTGCACCGTCACGGCTTCCGCATCACCGCCATCGCCACGAATCGCGTCAAGACCGTGAGCTGGCTCTATTTGCCGCTGTGGCCGCTGGCCGCCGTGGTCACCGGGATCGCGTTCCGGCGCTGGGAGAAGGATCCGGCGCAGCGGAGCCGCAATCGCGAGATTCTGCGCCAGATGCTCACGCCCGCGGTCGCGTTCGGTGAGACGCTGATCGTGAAGGCGGTGCGCGCCTGAGCGCAGCCCGCTTCGCCGGTCTGCGGGTCGTGCTCGTGGCGGCGTTCAATCGCCGCTATCACCGCAGCGGATCGGCGCTCGCGCAGGCGCTCGCGTCGCTCGGCTGCGAGGTGCGCCGCTGTGAGGAGCGGCGGCGCGGCTGGAACTCGATCTTCGGGCGCCCCCTCGCCGCCCGGCTCGCCGCCGTCCTGCGGCGCCAGGCCGCCGACGTCGTGCTCGTCTTCAAGGGGTCGCACCTCGCTCCGAGCGACGTGGGGGAGCTCAAACGCCGGTTCGGCGGCCGCTGGGTGAACTGGTTCCCCGACGACCCGCACGACCACGAGACGTCCAGCCGGCTGGCGCCGGCCTACGACGACTTTTTCACGCACGACAGCTCCAGTCTCCAGCGGCTCCGCGCGGCCGGCGGCCGGCCTCAGTACCTCGCGTTCGGCTGCGACCCGGAGTTCCTGCGTCCGCCGGCGCGCGGCACCGCGCCGCTCGTGTTCGTCGGGTCACGCGACCCGGTGCGCGCGGGGGTGGTGCAGGCACTCGACGATCTCGGTCTCGTCGTCTGGGGACCGGGGTGGCCCCGGGGGGCGGTCTACGGGAATGGCTTCGTGCGCGCGCTCGCGGGCGGCGCGGTGGGATTGAACATCCACCAGCAGTTCGGTCCGGGCGGCGACCCCGCGCGCTACGGGACGGGCGCCAACATGCGCGTGTTCGAGCTCGCCGCCGTGGGTACACCGCAGCTGTCGGACGCGAAGGCGGACATCGAGCGCCACTTCACGCCGGGGCGCGAGATCATTCTCTACCGCGGGATCGAGGAGCTGAAGGCCCGGGCTCGCGAGCTGCTCGGCAACGAGCCGCTGCGCCACTCGCTCGCCGCCGCGGCGCGGGAGCGCGCCCTGCGCGAGCACACGTGGCGCCATCGGCTGGAGGAGCTGCTGACGGTCACCCTGCGCTAGCGAGCAGGTGCGGCGCCGGCCGGCCCGGCGGCAGCCGTCCCGTCTCGAGCAGGCTCCGGTACATCCGCAGGTACTCCTGCGTCATGACGAGATGCGAGAAGTGGCGCTCCGCGTACGCGCGGCAGGCGTGCGGGTCCCACTCAGCCAGGCGGCCCCGTAGCGCCACCAGCTCGTCCAACGTCGTTCCCAGCCCGCCGACTTCGGGGGACACCAGTTCGGGCAGAGAGCCGCGGGGCGATCCGATGATCGGCGTGCCGCTGGCAAGCGCCTCGAGGATGTTCACAGGGCAGGGATCATCCCAGCGGACCGGCATCCACAAGCAGCGTGCTCCCGCCAGCAGGTCGCGCTTCCTGGTGCCTCCGACTTCGCCCACAAACTTCACGAAGCGCGAGAGGCTGGGGCGCCATCCGCCTGCCAATACCAGACGCACGCGACACCGCTTCGCAGCCGCGATGGCCACCTGCCATCCCTTCACGCTGTGTAACCGGGCGAGGAAGAGGTCGTACTCGCCCTTCTGGGCACGGAAGTCGTACTCGTCGAGACGCACGCCATTACGTACGAATGTGTCGGTTCCGTGACGGCGTGCGTGGTTCTGACTGACGCAGATCGTGCGGTCGTCGATGTGGTCTGCGCCGCCCAGGTTGCCGTGGAGGGTCCAGACCCAGTTGACGTCCGGCGGTGGGTACCGAACGAGGCAGTGGTAATGCATGATGTCGACGGGCTCACCGACGCATTGGCGCAACTCGAACCCCGGACGTCGCACCTGCTCTGGAAGGACTTCGACGACGCGCACACCCGCCACGCGACTCCCCGGTGGTGCGAGCAGCGTCACCTGGTGACCGAGCTCGACCAAGCCCTGACACAGCCATACCGCGATACGTTCCGCGCCGCCGTATTTCGCGACGGGGAGCCGGACGTGGTGGAATTGAACGATGTGCATGGCGGGCCGCGTTAGGCCGGGACGGAGGGCGTGTGCCTCCCCGACGGCAGCGCACCGGTCTCGAGCACGTGACGGTACATGCGCAGGTACTCCTCCGCCATCACCGTGTGCGTGAAGAACCGTTGGGCGTGCGCCCGGCAGGCCGCGGGGTCGCGCGTGTGGATCCGCTCGGCGGCCGCGATGATCTGTTCGAGCGTGTCGCACAATGCCCCGACCTCGGGGGTGATCAGCTCGGGCAGCGCCCCGCGCCGGGTGCCCAGCACGGGCGTGCCTGAGAGCAGCGCTTCGACGCTGACGAGGCCGAACGGCTCGTCCCATTGCGCCGGATTCCACAGGCAGCGCGCGCGCGCCAGCAGGGCGGCCTTGGTGGTGCCGTCCACCTCGCCCACGTATTGCACGGATCCCGTGAAGCTGGGCCGCCACCCGCCCGCCACGATCAAGCGGTGCCCGCTGCGCTTCGCGGCCTCGACGGCCCAGTGATAACCCTTGGCGCTGTGCAGCTTGCCGAGGAACAGGTCGTACTGTGAGGGGCGCTTGGGAAAGCGGCGGAAGACGTAGTCGGCGGGATCGAGGCCGTTGTACACGAAGCAGTCGCTGTTGTGGCGGCGCGCGTGATCGTGGGAGAGAAAAATGCTGTTGGGGGACGGCGGCCCGCCTCCTTTCAGGTTGCCGTGCACCGTCTGGACCAGCAGCGGGGATCGGGGCGGGTGGCGCAGCGGGAAATGCACGTGGACCAGGTCGGCGTCGCGCGGGATGTAGGGCGCGAGCGCGGCGCCGTCGCCGAACTTGCGGGGCGGCACCGCCACGACCGTCGCCTCCGGAACGCGCGTGCCGGCGGGCGCGAGCAGCGTGACGCGGGCCCCGAGCGCCGCGAGTCCGCGCACCAGTGCGAGGATCACGCGTTGCGGACCGCCGTAACCCTTCGCCGGCAGCGGCTGATGGGAGGCGACCGCGATGTGCATGGGCGAAATAGTATAACTAGCTTTGTCGCATGCCAGGCCGGCCGCTCACCATCATGCAGCTGACCCATCAGGGCGGTGAGTCCGGCTCCACCGTGGCGATCGCGAACCTGAGCCGCCAGCTCGCCCGGCGCGGGCATCGCGTGCTCATCGGCTGTCGACCCGGCACGATGCTCGCGGGCCTCACGCGCGACGCCGGGCTCGAGCTCGTTCCTTTGGACTTCCGTCGACTCGGCCCCCTCGCCACCGCGCTCGGCGACGTGATGGCGCGCGAGCGCGTGGATGTGGCGAACAGCAACGCCACGCGCGACCGCCGCGCACTCACCTGGCTGCGGTGGCGCCGGCGACTGCCGCACGCCTTCGTCATCACACGCCATACCATGCCCCTCACGCTGACGCCCGCGCTGATCGCCGTGGGGCTCTCGGCCGATCGTACCATCGCCGTCAGCCCCGCGGTGGCGCGTGCGCTGCGCCGCCGGCTTCACCCACGCGCCCGCCTCCGCATCGTGCCCAACGGCATCGACTGCGAGCGCGTCGACGCGCCGCCCTCCGCGGCGGACGTGGCCGCCGCGCGGGCCGCCCTCGGCGACCTCGCGGGGCGGCCGGTCGTGCTCGTGCTGGCACGGCGCAAGGACCAGCACGTCCTGCTCGAGGGCCTCGCGGCCTTGCAGCGGCCGGTCGTGGTCGCGTGTGTGGGCATCGAGGGTGATGCCGAGCTCCGCGCGATCGAGCGTCGCGTGCCGGCGCGGCATCGCGTCGTGTACGTGCCCTTCACCGACCGGCCCCTCGCCTTCGCCCGTCTCGCGGACGTGTCCGCCTTGCCGTCGCGCATCGAGGGGCTGTCCATCGCGCTGCTCGAGACGATGGCGCTGGGACTGCCCGCCGTCGCGTCGCGTGCCGGAGGCAACCCGGACGTCATCACGTCGGGAGAGACCGGCGTGCTGGTGCCGCCCCTCGATCCCCCGGCCTGGGGCGGCGCGCTCGAGCGGGTGCTCGGCGATCGGGAGTTCGCGCAGCGCATCGCGCGGGCGGGCCGAGACCTCGTGCGGCGCGAGTTCACGCTGGAGCGGACCGCCGAGCGGACGGAAGCGGTGTATCGCGAGGCATTGGAGCGACGGCGCGGTTGAGCCCCACGCTCCTCCTCGCCCTCAACTTCCCGCCGTTCGGGGGCGGCATCGCCCGCATGATGGGCGAGGTCGCGCTCCGCTACCCGGAGCACGGTCTCGTGGTCTCCACGGGAACCTGGCCGGGCAGCGAGGCGAGCGACGCGCGCTTCCGCCAGACCATCGATCGCGTGGCCGTGGGCGCGAAGCGGCTGCGCACCTTGAACGGGCTCATCCGTTGGTCCCGCCGCGCCGACAGACTGGCGCGCCGCACCGCGCCGGGCTTCGCGTGGTGCGACGAGGTCAAGCCCGCGGGATACGCGGCCGCCTGGCTGAACGCCCGTCACGCGGTGCCGTTCGGAGTGGTCGCGCACGGGGCCGATCTCCTGCTGCTCGAGGCCAAGATGCGGCGCTCGGTCTTGAAGCGCTGGACGGCGCAGCGGATCCTCGCCCGTTGCGCCGTGATGGTCGCCAACAGTCGCTGGACCGCGGATCTGGCCCGCGCGGTCCTCACGTCGCTCGGCTGCCACGCTCTCGCCGCCGACGTCCGCGTCGTGCATCTCGGCACCACGCCGTCCCGGTTCCGCCCCGGTATCGACGCCACGCCGGTGCGGCGCACCTACGGGCTCGACGGCGGCCCGTGGCTGCTCACGGTCGCCCGGCTCGACTTCCACAAGGGTATCGACACGGTCATCCGGGCGCTCCCCGCGATCCGGGCGGCGGTTCCCGGCACGCGCTACGCCGTCGCCGGAGTCGGGAGCCGGCGCGACGCGCTCGCCGCGCTCGTGGCGGAGCTCGGCCTGGCCGATGCGGTGCGCCTGCTCGGCTTCGTTCCCGACGAAGATCTGCCGGCGCTGTACAGCGCGGCCGACGTGTTCGTGCTGGCGTCCGGGCGCCACGGCCTGCTGGTGGAAGGATTCGGGATCTCGTGTGTGGAGGCGGCCGCGTGCGGGCTCCCGGTGATCGGCAGCCGCTCCGGCGGTATTCCCGAGGCCGTGCGCGACGGTGAGACCGGGTTGCTCGTCGACCCGGACGACCCGTCCGCCGTGGCGGGGGCGGCCGTGCGGCTGCTCGAGGACGAGGCGCTGCGGCGCCGCCTGGGCGCCGCGGGACGTGAGGCCGTGGAGCGCTACTACAACTGGGACCGCGTCACGGCCGACCTGATCCGGATCGACCGGGAATTCCGCCGGTCGCGAGCCTAGATTAATCGTGATGACCACGTTGCTCCTGGCGCAGGACTTCCCCCCGAGAGGCGGCGGCATCGCCCGATTGCACGGCGAGCTGGCCAAGCGGTTCCCCCGGGGTGATCTCATCGTCTCCACTCCCGCCGATCCCGACGCGTCCGAGGTGGACAGCGGTCTTCCGGCCATCGTGGACCGACTTCCCATGGGCGTGCGCCGCACCAAGACGCTGCCGGCGGTCTTGTTCTGGTCCCGCCGCGCGGCGAGCCTCGCGCGCCAGCATCGCGTGGCCTTCGTGCATTGCGGCAACGTGAAGCCGGCGGGGTATCCCGCCCGCTGGGTTCACGAACGCCTGCACATCCCCTACGGAATTTTTTTTCACGGCGCCGATCTGCTCAGCGAGCAGCACAAGATTCGGCACTCGCGCCTCAAACGCCGCACGGCCCGCGTCATTTTCGGGGGAGCGGCGGTCCTGATGACCAACAGCGCCTGGACCCGCGACCTCGCGCTCTCGCTGCTCGGCGATCTGGGCCTCGACGGGCACGGCCGGCGGCTCCGCGTCGTGCACCTGGGCACGGACCCGACGTATTTCCGTCCGGGCATCGATGTGAGCGCGCTGCGTGACCGGTTCGACCTGCCCGACGGCGGCGCGCGCTGGCTCGTGACGGTCGCCCGCCTGGAGAAGCACAAAGGCATGGACACCGTGATCGAGGCGCTCCCGGCCATCCTGGCGCAAGCGCCGGACGTGCGCTACGCGGTCGCGGGGACCGGTCCCGATCGCGAGCGGCTGGAGAAGCGGGCGCAGCAGCTCCGCCTCGGCGACCGCGTGCGCTTCCTGGGCGGCGTCGGCGATCAGGACCTGCCGGCGTTGTACAACCTCGCGTCGGTATACGTCGGTGCCTCGCGCCGCGCGGAGCGACTGGGCGTGGAGGGCTTCGGCATCTCGCTCGTGGAGGCGTCCGCGTGCGGGCTGCCGGTGGTAGCCGGTAACTCGGGCGGGGTGCCGGACGCCGTGCGCGACGGCGAGACGGGCGTGCTCGTGCCGCCCGAGGAGCCCGCGGCCATCGCCGACGCCATCTGCCGCCTGCTCGCGGACCCCGCGGCGGCCAGGCGCATGGGACAAAACGGCCGCCGCGCGGTGGAGACCTACTTCAACTGGGACCGCGTGGTGCGCGATCTCCGCGACATCGAATCCCAGGCCGTGTCCGGCGCTTGACGCCCGGTCCCATAGACGACATCCGCTGGTTCGCCCCGAACAGGTTTTGCACGCTGGTGGTGCCGCGGCTGCGGGAGCGCGGACTCGCGATCACCCTCGATGGCGACCGGCCGGCGCGGCTCGCCATCGCCATGGACGCGCAGGTGGCGGCGGCGGCGTTCGCGTACGCCGCGCGCGTGCGCTGCCCGCTGATTCATTATGTGTGGGATCTGCCGCCCTGGCGGTTAGGGCGAGGCCGGCACGACTGGGTGTGGCACGTGTTCGGACGCTATCTGCAGGTGCCGCGTCTGGGACGGCGCTACGCGGAACGGCCGCGGTACTACAGCCGCCTGCGCTTCGTGGCGACGCACGCCCGGGAGGTGTGGGTGCCGAGCGCGCACACCGCCACGAGCGTGCAGGAGCGCTGGCGCGTGGTCTGCCGGCGGGTGCCGTTCTGCTTCGATTCGGACCGGTTCACGCCCGCGTCGGCCGCGCGTCCGCGTGGTCTGCTCAGCGTGTCCCGTCTCACCGCGCACAAGGACCATGCGGCCGTCATTCGCGCCGCGGCGCGGTTCGAGCCGAAGCTGCCGGTGCGGATCGTGGGCAGCGGCCCGGAGCGCCCCGCGCTCGAGCGCCTGGCGGCGGAGCTCGGCGTGGCGTGCGTCATCGACGCCGCGCTCACGGAGGATGAGATGGTCACCGCCTACCGCGGCGCCGAGGTCGTGGTCTGCCCCAGTCGGTTCGAAGGCTTCGGGCTCACGCCGATGGAAGCGATCGCGTGTGGCAGACCGGTGGTCGTGTCCGACATTCCGCCGCACCGAGAGTTTCTCGGAACGGCACCCCGCTTTTTCGCGGTGGGCGACGACGACGGTCTGGCCGCGGCCATCGCCGCGGCGCGCTCCGGCTCCCCACCGTCCGGCGAGGTGTTGCGGCCGCTACGCATCGAGGCGGCGGTGGAGCGCTTCGGCGCCGGGCTCGCGCCGTATCTCGGCTAGCCACGAGCGTCACGCGGGCATCGGCTCGATGGCGCGGGCCGGCTCGGGGCCGGGCAGGAGCAGCAGGACGAGCAGCAGCACCGCACCCCACGCATAGATGCCCGTCTCGTGGAGCGCCTGGCGCCACCCGTATGCGCCGAGCGTGAGGAACCCCGAGGTGAGTACGCCGGCCACGCCGAGCGCGCCGTACCAGACGATGCGGTCGGCCGCCGGCGGCGGACGGGTCAGCAGCACTCCCCACGCCGGGTACGCGAGCATGTAATAGTGGGTGTGGGCCACGGGCGACAGGAACACGGCGACGAGCATCAAGGTGCTGAGCGCGGCGCCGGGCTGCTCGCGGCGCCGTGCCACCACCAGCAGCGCCAGGGCGAGCGTGGCCAGCTCGAGAGCGGTCTGCCAGGGCAGCGGCACACCCGCGCGAAACAGCAGCGCCGGCAGCGACTGGCTGCGACCGTGCATCTGGGGGACGGCCGCGGCGCTCATCTCGGACCAGCGCCGCAGCGTGGCGAGTCCCTCGACGGGACCCGAGGGCAGCGCCGCCGCCACCACGGTGGCGGAGAGCGCGACCGCGACGCCCAGCACCACGCCACGCCACTGGCGACGGTAGGCGAGATAGGCGAACAGCAGCCCGGGGAACACCTTGAGCGCCGACATCACGCCGATCCAGACGCCGGCGCGCACTTCGCGTCCGGCCGAGAGATCGTCCGCCGCGAGCATGAGGAGCGCCAGCAGCACGGCGTTGAGATTCAGGTACTCGAAGTTGGTTTGGAGGGGCACCGCGACGGCCGCGAGGGCGAGCCAGGCGGCCCCACCGAATCGATAACGCGCCCGCGCGACCGCGAACGCCAGGCAAGCCACGTTGGCGAGTGCGAAGCTTCCCTTGGCGAGCGGCACGCTCGCGTGCGCGAGCCATGCGAACGGCACGAGCGCGAGCAGCGGGAGCGGCGGCCACCAGGCGCCGAACGGCGGCGGGGCGGTGTACACCGGCCGATGCGCCAACAGCAGCTCGACCTGCTGGAGATGAATGTCGAAGTCGGATCCCTTGTGCAGGCTGATGGGGATGACGGCGGCCGCGTACAACGCGGCGAGGGTGAGGGGGCCCCAGGTAGTGCGGCGCACGGCGGTGACGCCCGAGTACCGCTAACCCGCCGCGTCGGCCGCCTTGGGCGCGGCGGCGGGGCGCGCACTGATGGCGTACGTGGGGCAATGCCGGATGAACTCGCCGTCGATGGGCGACCAGTCCTGCTCGGGCCGCGTGACGACTGCCTTGCCTTGCGCGTCCAGCACGAACATCCCCGGCGGTGCCTGCACCAGGCACGCCCCGCACCCGATGCACCGCTCCCGCTGCACCCGGATGGTCACGGCACGGCGTGGATACACGCCCGAGTCGCCGGGGGCCGGCCACTCGGCCGGTCGGTCGAGCCCGGCCACGGTGGCGCGGTAGCCTTCCTCGACGATCTCACGCAGGTGGTCGAAGTCGAAGGCGGAGATGTGCTCCACGCGCGGGTGGATGTAATAGATCGGCGGCGTGGTCCACTCGCGCATGCGCAGCTCGAGCAGCGATTGCATCGCGATCTCGGTGGCGCGCGCGAACACCGCGGAGAAGCCCTCTTCCTGCGTGTCGGCGCGAAACGCGTTCGACGCGGACACGTCGACCGCGAGGATCACGTCGGCGCCAAGGATGCGCGCCGTGCCCACGGGCAGGTTGTCCACGGTGGCGCCGTCCACGTAGAAGCGTCCCCGGATCTCGCGCGGCGGCAAGAAGCCGGGGATGGCGCACGACGCGAACACGGCGTCTTTCACCGGCACCTCGTCCAGTCCCTCGAGCCCCCAGAACACCTGCATCCCCGAGTTCACGTCCACGGTGTTCACGATGAGCGAATGGTGGAGGTCTTGGAAGGTGGCGTTGTCGACGAGGCGGTGGATCAGCAGGTCGAGGGGCTCACGGCGGAACAGGGCGGGGGAGCGCATTCGCTTGAAGGCCATGTCCGCGTGGGCGACCACGAACACGTCTTTGCGGCGCAGCTTGATCGCCACGTCGCGCAGCTCGGCGATGCTCCTTCCGGCGGACCACGCGGCGCCCACGAGCGCGCCCACGCTCGAGCCGACGATCTGCGCCGGCACGAGACCGCGCTCGGTGAGCGCCTGCAGCACGCCGATATGGGCGACGCCCTTCATGCCGCCGCCGCCCAACACGAGGGTGAATCGCGTTTGGCTGTTCACGTGACCCGCCGCTTGCCCGGAAGGTGAGCCTCCGAGTAACGTAGTCGTGATCCCCAGCCCCGCGCTACTCATGCGCCATCGCGTCGTGCGCAGTCGTTGGACTCTGACCGGTCTCGCCGTCGTCGTCGCACTCGCGCTCGTGGCGCTCGCGGCGCCGCTCATCGCACCAGGTGATCCCTATCACGGTCAGCTCGCCGCCGCCCTGCAGGCGCCGTCGCGCGCCTTCCCGCTCGGCACCGACGCGCAGGGGCGCGACGTCCTCAGTCGCCTGCTGTTCGGCGCTCGCCTGTCGCTCGCCGTCGGGCTCGCGAGCCAGCTGATCGCCCTCGCGGTCGGGCTCACGCTCGGTCTCGCGGCGGGCTTCTACGGGCGCTCCGTGGACGCGCTGGTGATGCGCGCCGCCGACGTCACTCTCGCCTTCCCGTCGCTCCTCCTGCTCATCGCCGTCGCCGCCGCCGTGAAGCCCACGCTGCCGGTCGTGTGCGTGGTGATCGGCGTCGTCGGCTGGGCGGGCATGGCGCGCCTGGTGCGCGGCCAGGTGCTCGTGGTGCGCCGCCTCGACTACGTCTCCGCAGCGCGCGCGTTCGGGGCCTCGGACGCGCGGCTCGCCGCGCGCCACGTGCTCCCCAACGTGCTCGGGCCGGTGATCGTCGCCGCCACGCTCGGCGTCGGTGGCGCGATCATGGCCGAAGCGGCGCTCTCATTCGTGGGGCTGGGCGCGCCGCCGCCGACGCCCTCCTGGGGCGCGATGGTGGCGGAAGGCCGCGACCTGCTGCGCGTGGCGCCATGGGTGTCGCTGTTCCCCGGGCTCGCGATCGGCCTGACTGTGCTGGCCGTCAATCTCGTCGGCGACGGCTTACGCGACGCGCTCGATGTCCGAGGAGGAGCAACATGACGTTGTATCCGGGGCTGAGAGCCCCGGCTCGGCGTGGAGTGCGCCCTATAAGGGCGCACCGTGAGCCGAGCGCGCCCTCTCGGGGCGCGGGCGAACCATGACCGACATCGCGTATCACCCGACGCGCCTGCGCGCGCTGCGCGATCAGTTCCGTGCCCTGCGGGCCGCCGAGTTCCCCTGGACGGCGGACACCGTGTATCTGAACAACGCGTCCATCGGGCCCATCCCCGAGCGCACCCGCCGTGTGCTCGACGAGTTCACGGCCAAGCGCACCGCCCCGCATCTCCTCCCCGACCGCGAGCTGCAGGCGGGGCTGCAGGCGGCTCGCGTCGCGGTCGCGCGCCTGCTGAACGCCGACCCGGCCGAGATCGCGCTCGCCACCAACACCAGCCACGGGCTGAACCTCGCGGCCCGCGCTCTACCGCTCAAGCGCGGCGACGTCGTGCTGGTATCCGATCGCGAGTTCCCCGCCAACGTGTACCCGTGGCTGCTGCTCAAGAAACAGGGGATCGACGTGGAGCTCGCGCCCTGCGCCGGCGAAGGCTGGCCCGACGAGGACTATCTCGTCGAGCGCCTGCACGACCCGCGGGTGCGTGTGCTCGCGGTCTCCTTCGTCCAGTTCGCCAACGGCTACCGCGCCGATCTGGCACGGCTCGGCGCCGCCTGCCGCGCCAACGGGACGTTTCTCGTAGTAGACGGGATTCAGGGCGTCGGGAACTCGACGCTCGACGTGCGCGAGACACCGGTGGACATCCTGGCGTGCGGCGGCCAGAAATGGCTGCTCTCCCCCTGGGGCTCGGGCTTCGTCTACGTGCGGCGCGAGCTGATCTCGGCGCTCGAGCCCGCCGTCACCGGCTGGATGGCGTTCGAAGGCACCGACGACTTCTCCCGCCTCACCGACTACAACCCCACCTTCCGCGCCGACGCCCGCCGCTTCGAAATGGTCACCTTGCCGTTCCAGGATTTCCACGGCATGACCACGTCAGTGGGGATGCTCGTCGAGCTGGGTATCGACGACATCGCGCAATACGCCCGCACGCTGCACGAGCCAGTGCTGCACTGGGCCGGGGAGAACGGCATCCGCGTCGTCTCACCCACGGACGAAGCGCACCGCTCGGCGATCGTGTGCCTCGCCCCTGCGCATCCCGCGGAGGCGTATCATGCGCTCAAGCGCGCGCACGTCGTGTGCTCGCTGCGCGAGGGCGCCATCCGGCTGGCTCCGCACTGCTACAATACGGTCGAAGAGATGGAGCGGGTGCTGGATGTGCTGGATCAGCTGGAATGACAAACCGTTGCGCGACGCTATGACGCTACGTTGTACGTGGGGAACTCTTACAACGTAGCGTCGTAGCGTCCTACAACGCTCTCCCTGTGTTTATCGGCCCATCCCGCCCACACGATGAACAGCCACCCAAAGATGATCCCGCCGATCGCGAGTCCCGGCTGCGATGGCGGCGGGCTGAACAGCGAGCCGTAGTACGACAGGAGCAGCACCGCGACCAGTGCCCAGAACCCGTAGCGCCCGACGCCGCCGCGCGCCCGCGTGCCGGCAGCGTACAGCCACAACCCCGCGGCGAACATCACGCTCTCGGTCATGACCGTTCCCGAGACGGAGTTCCAAAGCCCGAGCCCCAAGCCCCGACCCCCGGGGTACAGCGGCATGTCCGGGCGGTGGGTGACGAAGTCGAGCACCCAGTGGCTCACGACCAGGAGCGCGATGATGACGCCCGCGCGTCCGTCGCCCGAGAGCGTGTGGTAGGCGAACCCGAACAACGCACCCCATCCGATGAGTGTCACCAGGCTGTGCGAGATCGGTATGGAGTCGAGCCACAGCGTCAGGAACGGGTTCGGGCCCGGAACGACGTGTGCCCGTTCCCACCCCAGGAGCAGGAATACCGGCCACAGCAAGTCGGCGAGCGATGTGGCGGCGAACAGCGTGCCGAGCGAGGTGCGGGGCGCGGCGCGCCTGGCCGCGAGCGCGAGAGCGTAGTGACCGATGAACATCAGCGGGTCACGCGCAGTAGCGCGTAGTCCTTCTTCCCCTTGCGCAGGAGCAGATTGCCGCCCCCGAGCCAATCGCCGGGCTCGACCAGGCGCGCAGCATCCTTGACGCGTTGCTGGTTCACGTAAATCCCGCCCTGCTCGATCGCGCGCCGCGCCTCGCTTTTCGACTTCACGAGTTTGGCCTGCACTAGCGCGTCGACCAGTCCCAGACTGTCGCCGGACACGGTAGTCGTGGGTATTTCCTTGGCCATCTCGTCAAAGACACTCTCTTTCACGTTGCGCGGGTCGAAGTCGCTGAACAGGATTGCACTTACGCCCGTGGCGTTGTACGTGGCGTCCGCGCCGTGCACCATCGTGGTGACTTCGGTCGCCAGCTTACCCTGAGCCTCGCGGCGACTCGGGTCTTTCTTGTGGGCCTTCATCCGCACTTCGATTTCGGGTCTGGGCAGGAGAGTGAAGAGCTTGAGGTACGACTCGACGTCCCGGTCGTCGACGTTAAGCCAGAACTGGTAGAACCTGTACGGCGACGTCAGCGTGGGTTCGAGCCAGAGGGCGCCGGCTTCGCTCTTGCCGAACTTGGCGCCCGAGGCGGTGGTCACGAGCGGCGCCACCAGCCCATGCGCCTCGCCGCTCTCGACGCGTCGGATCAGGTCGATCCCCGCGGTGATGTTGCCCCACTGATCGCTGCCGCCCACCTGAATCGTGCACTGTTTGCTGCGAAACAGGTGCAGGAAGTCGTACGCCTGGAGCAACATGTAGCTGAATTCGGTGTACGAGATGCCACTCTCGAGCCGCGCCTGAACCGACTCTTTCTGCAGCATGATGTTGACCGTGAAATGCTTGCCAACGTCGCGCAGAAAGTCGACGAGGCTCTCCTTGACGAGCCAGTCGGCGTTGTTCAGCACCTGGGCGTGGCTGTCGCGCGCATCGAAGTCGAGAAAGCGGCTCATCTGATCGCGCTGGCGCTGCAGGTTTTCGCGGATCTGCTCCTTCGAGAGCAGCGGGCGCTCGCTACGCTTCCCGCTGGGGTCCCCGATCAGACCCGTGCCGCCCCCCATCAAGACGATCGGGCGGTGGCCGGCCAACTGGAACCGCCGCAGCAGCATGATCGGCATCAGGTTGCCGAGCTGCAGGCTCGGCGCCGTGGGATCGAATCCGCAGTAGAGGGTGCGACGTCCGGCGGCGAGGTGGGCGTCGAGCTCGCCCGTGTGCTGGTGCACGAAGCCCCGCCACTTGAGCTCTGCAAGGAGATCCGACATGGCGCGGAATCGTACGAGAACCCCCAACCGCTGGCAAGCGTCCGGCGACCTCACTAGGTTGTAACCCGATGGCGTCCATCCCCGCACCCGCACCCGCCAGCCTGCCCGGACCGTTCTCCTGGTGGCACAATCCCAAGACGCGCCGCCGCGTGATCGCGGTCGCGGTGCTGGTCGCTGCCTACGGTCTGGGCCTCACCTACGGCGCGTGGACGCGGGTGTGCGCCGGGGAGCACTGCCCCAGCATCTCGCGCCTCAATCCCGCCAGCGCCGGCGGCAACGTCCAGGTGCAGACGTCGAAGATCTACGCGGCCGACGGACGGCTGATCAGCGAGCTCGGGGCCGAGCGCCGCACGGTAGTGCCGCTCGGCGAAATACCCGTGCCGGTCCGCCAGGCGTTCATCGCCACCGAGGACAAGCGCTTCTACCAACACCACGGGATCGATTTCCTGCGCATCGTCGGGGCCATCAAGGCCAATGTGTTTTCGCTCGGGTTCGCGCAGGGCTTCTCGACCATCACGATGCAGCTGGCCCGCAACATCTTCCCCGAGGAGATCAGCCGCGAGAAGACGCTGACGCGCAAGCTCAAGGAAGCACGCGTCGCGACCGAGATCGAGCGCAACTTCCCCAAGGACACGATCCTCCAGCTGTACTTGAATCAGATCAACCTGGGCGCGGGGGCGCACGGCGTGGAGGCGGCCGCGCAGATCTACTTCGGAAAGCACGCGAAGCAGTTGAATGTCGCCGAGGCCGCGATGCTCGCCGCGCTCCCCAAGCTGCCCGCGTTCTACAACCCGCGCACCCACCCCGACCGGGCCGTGCGCCGGCGTAACGTCGTGCTGGGCCTGATGCGCGATCAGGGGTTTCTCACGCCCGAAGAGACCGAGCTGTGGCGCTCCTACCCCCTCGTGCTCACCGGCAACCGCACCAACTACGGCGATGTGGCCCCGTACTTCGTCGAATGGCTGCGGGTACAGCTGGACGCGAAGTTCGGGCGCGACCTGTACGAGGGCGGCCTGCGCATCTACACCACGCTCGACCTGGACATGCAGGAGGCGGCGGAGCGCGCCCTGCAGTCGCAGCTCGACGCCATCGAAGCCGGCGTGTACTCGAACGGCAAGTTCCCCGGCCGCATCACCTACCGCGAGTACCTCGAGTCGTCCAAGGCGTCGGGGGAGGATCACGGCGACTTCACCCGCTACCTCCAGGGCGCCCTCGTGTCGCTCGAGGCGAACACCGGCTACATCCGGGCCATGATCGGGGGTCGCGACTTCGACGACTCGAAGTACAACCGCGCCACCCAGGCGATCCGCCAGCCGGGCTCGACGTTCAAGCCGTTCGTCTACTCCGCGGCCGTCCGGGCCGGCCACCCTGTGACCGAGATCCTGGACGACTCGCCGCTCAATCCGCCGGTGATCCAGCTCGATTCGACGCTGTGGCAGCCGAAAGACGACGACGACACGACGCTGGGGATGATCCCGATGCGCGAGGCGCTCTACCTCTCGCGCAACCTCGCCACCATCAAGCTTGGCATGACGCTGGGCGAGCAGACGGTCATCGGAGAAGCCCGCAACTACGGCATCACCACTTCGCTCCCGCCGTATCCGTCGATCTTCATCGGGGCGAAGGGAGTCAAGCCGATCGAGATCATCGGCGCCTACACCGCGTTCGCGACGCTCGGCACCCGCGCCGAGCCGGTGGGCATCCTGCGCGTCGAAGACCGTCAGGGCAACATCCTGTGGCAGCCCGCCATCCGACGCGAGACCGTCATCGACTCGTCGCACGCCTGGCTCATGGTCGACATGATGAAGGACGTGATCCGCCGCGGCACGGCGTTCACCGCCGTGTGGAAGGGCGGCTTTACGCTCCCCGCGGCGGGCAAGACCGGCACGACCGACGACTACACCGACGCCTGGTTCATCGGATACACCCCTGAGCTCGTGACCGGGATCTGGGTTGGTTACGACATCCAGCAGCGCATCCTCGAGCACAACGCGGGCGGCGGCCGCATCGTCGCGCCCGCCTGGACCGCGTTCATGCGCGACGTGTACGACCGCCGGCCGGCGCCTCCCGATTGGGTGCGCCCCGACTCGCTCGTCACGCGCGAAGTGGACTGGTCGAACGGCTATCTCGCGACGCCGTTCTGCCCGCAGGAGGTGCGGCATTGGGATTGGTTCTATCCCGGCACCGAGCCGTCGCAGGCCTGCCCCGTGCACGCGCCGTTCGGCACCGGGGTGTCACCTTAGGGACTCGGGGTTCGGGGTTCGGGGCTAGGTGGTGCAGCCCCGAGTCCCGAACCCCGAGCCCCGATGCCCCGATGCTACGCGTCCGCGTGGGCTCGGTCCATCCGGTCACGGCGCCGCCCATCACGGACGGCGCCGTTCTCGTTGCGGACGACGGCCGGATCGCCGCCGTCGGCGCACACGCCCGGGTGCCCGATCCCCCGGGGGCGCGCCGCGTCGAGTTCTCCGACGCCGTGGTGGTCCCGGGACTCGTCAACACCCATACCCACCTCGAGCTCACCCATCTCGCCGGCCGTAACCCGGAGCGCGAGTTCTCCCGCTGGATCCGCACGATCCGGTCCTTGAAAGACGCGACCACGCCCGAAGAGTTCGATCACTCGGCCGAGCAGGGAGTGCGGGACTGTTGGACGGCGGGCGTGACCTGCGTCGCCGATACCGGAAGCACCGGCGCGCCGTTACGTGCGCTCGCCCGCCTCGGTGCCCGCGGCATCTATTATCAGGAAGTGTTCGGCCCCGATCCGGCGGACCGGGCGGCGAGCCTCGCCGAGCTGCAGGCCGCCCTGGTGCGACTCGCTCCCGTCGCCACCAGCCGCGCGCGGCTGGGCGTCTCGCCGCATGCGCCCTACACCGTGAGCGAGCCGCTGTATCGTGCCGTCGCCGAGCTCGCGCGGCGCGAAGCGTTGCCGCTGGCCGTGCATCTGGCCGAGTCGCGCGAGGAGACGGCTCTGGTGCGCGACGGCGCCGGCTCGTTCGCCGAGGCGCTGCGGGCCCGGGGTATCGCAGTGGTGGCACGCCACTGCTCTCCGGTTCAGTACGTCGTGCAACTTGGCGTCTTGGCGTCTGGCCACTGTCTCGCCATCCACTGCGTCCAAGTGGACGAACGGGACGTGCAGACGTTGAAGCAGTCGGGGGCTGGGCTGGCGGCGTGCCCTCGCTCGAACCGGGCGCACGCGCACGGCACGGCTCCGCTCGCGGCGTTCCGTGCCGCCGGGATCCCGGTCGGGCTCGGCACCGATTCGGTGGTGAGCGCGGGCGATGTGAACCTGTGGGCCGAGGCCCGGGCGGCCGGTCTCGATGGCGAGAACGCGCTGCGCATGCTGACCATCGAGGGAGCGCGGGCGCTCGGCCTCGAATCCGAGATCGGGTCGCTTGAGGTCGGGAAGGCGGCCGATCTCGCGGTCTTTCCCTCTACCGACTTCTACCGCCCTCTACCGCCCTCTAGCGCCCTCCTCACCGTCGTCGCCGGCCGCCCCGTTCACGGCTACATTCCCGCCCAATGAAAACGCAGCGCCACGCCGCGATCTTGAAGATCGTCCGCTCGCAGACCGTCGCGAGCCAGGAGCAGCTGCGTGAGCTCCTCAAGGGCGAGGGCTTCGACGTCACCCAGGCCACGCTGTCGCGCGACATCCGCGACCTGGGGCTCGCCAAGGTCGCGGCGCCGGACGGCGGCTCGCACTACGCCCCGCCGCCCGAGACGGGGGCGGGAATCCGCCCGCAGCTGCAGCAGCTCCTGCCCACGACGCTCGTGTCGGTGGACGGCGTGGGTCCCTTGCTGGTGCTGAAAACGCCGGCGGGGAGCGCCCAGGCGCTCGGGCTCGCGCTCGACGCCGCCGGGTGGAGCGAGATCATCGGGACGGTCGCGGGGGACGACGCGGTCCTCGTCATCACGCGGAGCGAGCGGGCCCGGCGCGCCGTGGAGATCCGGCTCAAGGAAGTGGCGGGCATGCCCGACTGAGTCGCACCCTTGAACTTCCCATTCCACGTAGGGGTGGTAGTCTTGGACATCGTTTCTACAACGGGAGACACCGTGACACATGCAAGGCTCGTGACCGCCCTGGCGAGCGGTCTCACACTGGCGGCGGCCGCCGCCGCCGCGCCGCGGATGGCCCTCGCTCAAGCGGCAACGGGAAGTGCGACCGAGCGGCTCAACATCTTGACGCCGGAAGAGCGTGCCGCGGGCTGGCGCCTCTTGTTCGACGGCCACAGCACCATCGGCTGGCGGGGATGGAAGATGGACACGATACCGTCGGGGTGGGGAGTCAGGGAAGGCGCGCTCACGCGCGCACACCCGGCCGCCGACATCATCACCACCGAGAAGTACAAGAACTTCGAGCTCACGCTCGAGTGGAACATCTCGCCCGGCGGCAACAGCGGGATCTTTTACAGGGTGAGCGAGGACCCCGACGACAACGCCATGTACTGGAGCGGCCCCGAGTATCAGGTCCTGGACGACGCCGGGCATCCCGACGGCCAGTCGCGCCTGACAGCGGCCGGCTCCGACTACGGGTTGTATCCCTCGCCGGCCGGCGTCGTCAAGCCGGCAGGCCAGTGGAATCAGGTGCGTCTCGTGGTGAACGGCAACCACGTCGAGCATTGGCTCAACGGTGTGAAGGTCGTCGCGTACGAGCTGGGGAGCCCGGACTGGGAGGCGAAGGTCAAAGCGAGCAAGTTCGCCACCCATCCGCGTTACGGCCGTAATGCCGAGGGCTACATCGGGCTGCAGGAGCACGAGTTCCGCGTGGCGTTCCGCAATATCAAGATCCGGGTGTTGCCGTGAGCATCCGCGCCAAGCTGTCGACGATGATGTTCCTCCAGTTCTTCATCTGGGGCGCCTGGTACACGACGATCGCCGTGTACA
>DATDFC010000068.1:0-13830 GCA_036522815.1 Gemmatimonadales bacterium
GGGCGCAGCGGGTTGTGAACGACCGCCCGCGCCACCGGCGCCGGCCGGCGGACGTGCGGCCCGGCCGTCCCCGGCCCGCCGCGGTCGACGACGTACAGCCACATCGCGGCCGAGTCGCTCCGCTGCGATGCCCACGCGACGATGCGGATGTTGGTGCCCGCGTGCGCGGGCGGGATCGGAATCGCCGTGTTGTCGAGCCAGGCGTAGCGCGTGAACTCCACGCCGTCGCGGTACACCACCGCCGAATCGGCGAGCGGGCTGAACGCCACGAGCGCGTCCAGCGGCGTCCCCACCGGCTGCCGCACCGACACTTCGTACCGCATCACCGCGTGCCGCGCGCGCACGAGACTGAGCCCCGCACCCGCGGCCGAGTCGTTTGCATCCCGCAGCGCCACGGCTGCGAATTGGAAGTCCACGGGCGGGCGCACGCCGACCGGTTCGGCCCCTTCGGCCGGCTGACGCACGGACGTGGACCGATCCGCCGCGGGAACGGGTTGCGCCGCCGCGGCGTGCCGCGTCTCGACCGGGACGACGCGGAAGTCCACCCGGGGCGTCGTCCACCCGCTCGCCTCGACCGACTGGATGTCCTCGCCCGCGATCCGATAGTCGGCGGGCAGGGTGCGGGGATCGAGCCGCAGCGTGTGCCGCCCGGGGCGCAAGTTCGCGAACGAGAACTTGCCGGTGGAGTCGGTCGTCACGACCTGGCCGTCCTCCGTCCAGATGTCGATGCCCGCGAGGCCGCCATCGTTCGGCTCTTGCACGCCCGAGCCGTCTCGGTCGATCCACACCTTGCCGATCGCCGCCCTGGTCTCCATCGGCCAGGCACGCCGCACTTGCACCCACGCCACGGCCTGCGGTGAGACGGGCTGCAGCGCTCCGGAGCGCGCGCTGGCGGTCGCCCGGACCTCGACCATCGTCCCCGACGCGGAGGTCAGCGCCACGGCGTAATGCAGCGTCCGCGTCGCACCGGGGGCGAGAGGCGCCGTGGTCACGAGGATCAGGTGCCCCCCGGCCACCAGCACCGAATCGGCTCCGATGGCGGTCCCACGGGCGTAGCCCCCCCCCGCGGGCAGCGTGTTGTCGATTCGGATGGCGGAGATCGGCGCGCTGCCGGGATTCTGCACCACTTCGGTGTACGGAATCACGTCGCCGATCCCGACGTCGAGCGCATCGGCCGTGAGGTCGAGTCCGATCGCCGCGGTGGGCGGTCCGATGAGCGCCACGAGTGGGGCACTCGCGCCCTGGGCTGTGGCGTTGGTCCCTGCCAGGGCGGCGACGTTGCGGGCATATACCGTATCCCGCACGGTGTTGCTCACCTGCAGAACGAGAGTGACGGCCCCAGTATCCCCCGGCGCGAGGCTCCCGAGCGCCCAGCTCAGCACCGGTCCCACGCTGGTCGGCGCCGGTGTGGCGCTCAGATAATTGAGGCCCGCCGGGAGCGTATCGGTCAGGACGACGTTGGACACGGGCGCGCCGCTGGCCGCGTCGCCGTAACGTAGGGTGTATTGCACCTGCTGCCCGATCTGTGCCTGAGGGGGACCAACGAGCGCCTTGGCCAGGGTCAGCGCCGGCACGAGTACGCTCGTCTGGACGACGTTCGAGTACGCAGTGGAGGAGGCTCCCGACCACACGTAGGTCGCGGCGCCACGGTTGGTCACAGTGCGCGCCGGACCGGAATCGATCCTCGCCTGGAACGTCACCGTTCCCCCCGTTCCCCCCGCCACGGCTCCGACGCTGACGACCACCTCGCCTTGCCCGCCGGCGACGAACGAGCCCGCGTCGTCGCCGCCCGCGTCCGTGAGGGACGTGCCGTTCCAGCGCATCGATCCGGCGACGTAGGACGCCCCCGTCGGGACGGTGTCCGCGAGCACCACGCTCGAATCGGTGCCGCTGCCCGAGGCGGCGTAGGTGAGGGTGTAGGTGAGGACATCGCCCGCGAAGCCCGTCAGGCGATCCACCTGCTTCGTGAGGCCGATGGTGACCGCCCCGGTCGCCGACACGTCGAGCCGGTCCTGGACCGAGCGGCTCACGGCGGGATTGAACCGGCTCGTCGCCGTCACCATGATGGTGTCGCTCACGCCCGGCCCGGCGCCGGCTGGGATGGCGACCTGCGCGAGCAGGGGCGCTCCGGCGCCGTACGCGAGGGGGATCAGCCCCGTCAAGAGCGAATCGCCCGCGTCGAGCACGCCGTCGCCGTTCCAGTCCTGATACAACGTCACCGGCCATCCGCGGGCCGAGACGGCGGCAACCGCGAAGGAATCGGGGCCGTTCCCGGTGTTCGTGAGGGTGTGGGCGAACACGACGGTGGTGCCTGGTAGGCCGCTGTTGACGTGCGGCGGCTGCAGGCTCACGCCGGCCACCTGCGCCACCAGGAGCGAGACCGTATCGGATGCGACCGTGTAGCCAGTTCCCACGGAAGTGAAGCTGAGCGTCGCCCAGTTGGTGAACCGGGTGCCTGCCTGTGTGCCTTGAGCCGACAGCGCCGGTGCGGCGAGGAGCCCGACAGCAAAGAGGAAGGCGGCCGCCCCGCCCGCGACCGGATGGCCGCGGCGGACGTACCGCCTCCTCCTCACTGCGCAGGTACCGAGCCGCATAGGCGTCGGCCCTTAGTTGATGCTGACGCGCAGCTCGAACGTGGCGCTGGCGCTCGCCGCCAACACGCCACCCGTGCCCGTGTAGTTGCCGGTCACGTTTTGCCCGCTCACCGACACGCCCCAACCGGTGCTCGAGCTGGTCGAGATGTATGTCACCTGCGCCGGCAGGGCGTCGGTCACCTGCACGCTGGACGCCGACGTGCCGCCGTTATTCGTCACCGTGAACCGGTAGCGGATGATTTGCCCCGGGACCACGCTGCCCGAGACGGGCGTCACCCCGTCGTCCAGGTACGCAGCCTTCGCCAGCGTCAGGTTCGGCTTGATCACGGTCAGGTCCATGAAGCCGTCGTCGAAGGTCGCCGGCTGACCCACCGACCGCCCGCGCAGGGACAGCGTGTCCTTCGAGCCGCCCGCCACGTTCGCCACGTTGTAGACGACGGCGATCGTCTGCGATGCCGTGGGCGCCAGCGTGATGCGCGCGCTGTCGCCGGCGACGCCGTTGACTGAAACGATCGTGATCACCGGCGAGCCCGGGCTCGTGGCGATCACATCAAGGTTGTCGTTCCCGTTGCCTTGGTTCTGGACGGTAAACGTGAACGAGTAGCCGCTCCCGGGGAGCTGCTGCACGTTCTGGCCTCCGTCGGGCGTGGTCGCCACGCCGTACACGGTCGCCGGCGTGATGGTGCTGGCGGCGCTACCCGAGGTGGCCGGCGTACGCCGGGAGTTGGCGGTGAGCGTGTACACCGTGCTCACGCCACCCTGGCCGCTCGCTACGTTGTAAACGATCTTGAGCGTGATCGACCCGCCGTGAGCGATCGCTGTGCTCGCGAGGGCTGTATTCAGGGCCGCCAGCGTGCCATACGTCGTGGCGCCTAGGCGATACCCCGTCACCGTAATCACCCCCGCCACGGAGATGTTCTCCGAGATGGTCATGCTGTCCGTACCGTTCCCCGAGTTGGCCACGGTGAACGTCATCGTGTCCGCCGTGCTAGGAGAGGCGGAGCCCGGACTGGGCGTGTTGGCGGTCACGGTCACGCCGGCCTTGAATCCGACGGTCACCGACACCGAGCCCGAGACCGCGCTGTAGGCGTTGTTGTTCGCGTCCGTATAGGTCGCGGTCGCCGTATTCGTGATGACCGTGCCTTCCGGCGTCTGCGCCGGCGCCCGGCCCGCGACGGCCACCAGGGCCAGCGCGGCGAGCGCGAGGCTGCGAGTCCACTTCCAGTGCGCGTACATCTGATTCCTCCTATTGGTGTCCATTGATTCGGTCCAATGCCTACTTCGCCACGCCAACGGCGTCGCTGATCAGGGCACGAAACTCCGCCATCACCTTCGCGCCGGCCGCCAGAGACCCGAGCACCGTCCACCGGACGTGTGTGTATCGCTCCGGCGGCGCGGGCCGCTCGACTGTCTTGCCCTCTTGAGCCACGGCGATCGCCGGCTGAGCCGAATAGCTCTTGCCGCCGTCGATCGAGAACTCGACCCGCACCGGGCGATCAGCCGCGGCCGAGCCGAGCACGTAGACGGTCCCCTGCGGGATCGGGTCGACGAACTGGATGTTCTTCACAGGCCCGGCGGTCACGTTCGTGAAAACCAGGGCGTAGCGAATCACATCGCCCGGCTTGGCGACCGCGCCGTTCTGCGCGCCCGCCGCTTCTGCGGTCACGTTGTGCGCGGTGATCACGAGGGCCTTAGGGCGCGGGGCCTGAGCGGCCGCGAACCGCGGCGCGACCAGGTGGCCGCACACAGTGCCTAGCAGCAGCAATCGCAGCAGAGTCATCGTTTGCCTCGCTTTCCATCCGACCGGTTTCTATCGCGGGCGTCGCGTGTGCTTCTGTCGGCGTCGCCCTTCGCGGGGCGCACGTCGCCCCAGCGGAAGACCATCTCGCACTTCGGGCACACCACGAGCTCCCCGAGGACTTGGGGACGGCCGAAGAACTTGAGGGTTGAACAACGGGGGCAGCGGAGAACCATTTGGGAGCCGCTCCTTTCGCGTGCGCGAGGGGCAGGTCCCATGCCGAGGCTGGGCGAGCAGCTAACTTGATTGTTCGATGTTAGTTACAGCGTTCGGAGCGGAAAAGGCGCCGGGTCCACTGTTACCGGGCGGTAACGGCGGAAGTAACGCTCAGCGGATCTGGGTGACGAGCTGCAGCGTGCCGGTGTTGTTCGGAGCCGTCGAGCTCAAGGGGTTTTGCAGGCTCCAACGAACGCGGTTGACGCAGCCGTCATATCCGGCGATCGCACCGCACCCGCCGCTCGTCGGCACGTACGTCCACGTGGCGCCGCCATTGTTCGAGTAAGCCACGACGACGGATACGCCGGCGGGGAGGGTGTTCACGATGCTCCCGACCTTGAACAGCACCGCGGGGGGGAGCGTGTCCACGACCACGACGCTCGCAGCGTTGCTGCTGCCGATGTTGGTGAGGGTGACGGTATACGTCAGGTTCGCCCCGGGGAGCTGCGTGCCGCCCGGACTGACGCTCTTGGCGACCGTCATAGTCGGCCGCACCACGGTGAGCGTCAGCTTCCCGGTGTCTGTCGTCGCGGGGCTCAGCACCGCGCGGGCCTTGAAGACCAGGGTGTCCTTCGTTCCCGACGCGGCCATCGCCACCGAGTAAGTCACTGTGGCGATGGCGGAGCTGCCCGCCAGCAGGCTCGTCAGCCGAGCACTGTCGGGGTTCGCACCCTGCGTGATCCCCGCGCCAGCAATCGAGACGGTGGTAAGCACCGTGCCGGGCCGCTTGGCCGTCAGCAGATCGTAGCTCGTGGAGCCGGAGCCGTTGCCGGTGTTCGTCACCGTGAAGGCCACCGTGTAGTTGACGCCGTTGCTCGGCAGCTGGCTCGCGGTCGTGGTGTGCGGGCTGACCGATACCGCGTACACCTTCGCCACGATGGTCTTGGTGTTGTTGTCGGTGGCGACGACGGCGCCGCCAGCGCCGCCGGTGATCAGTCCCAGGCGGCTCGCCGCCGAAGGGGCCGTGAAGTTCGTGAACTTGAGCCCGGAGACCGTGATCTGGTCGCCATTCCCGAAGTTCGTGGTGACGTTGATAAAGAGATCCAGGTTGCCGTTCGCATAGCTCACGGTCGTCGAGACCTTGATTGCGGCCGAGCCCGTGATAGTCGCGGTGGTGATGGTTGGGTCCCACGTCATGTTCAGGCCCGCCGGAATCCGCACGCGGATGTCGTTGCTCGTCTTGATTTGGCCGCCGGAAGTTGCCGTGATGGTAATCGGGCTGATCACCGTGCTCGGGTCGCCCACCACGAAGGTCTGATTGGCAGCCGAGGAGATCGTCTGTGCCGATGCCGCAGCCGCGAGGCCGAGTAAGGGCAAAAGGATGCCGCCGGACACGAGCAGACGGGTCTTCATGTGGGTGAGGGCACGCGCAAGCGGCGTGCCCACCGACTCTGAGTACAGCTACACGAATGGCAATGACTTAGCAGGCCCGGCAACAAGGGCGCAATCGACATGCGGTAGTTCTGTTACCGTCTGGTAACGGGAACAGTATCAACTCGGCTCCCCGGGGTCGGGACTTGGCTCGAGCAATCCGTGCTTCTTGCGCTTCTCCCACAGGTTCTTGCGGGAGATGCCGAGCTGCTCCGCCGCTCGCTGAATGTCGCCGCCCGTGTCTTCCAGGGTGTGGCGAATGTATTCGCGCTCGGCCTCGGCGAGCGACAGCCCTCGCGCCAACTGGTAATGGTCGCGCCGGGACGCAGCGCGCGCCCCGTGGTCAGGCTGCCCGAGCGGTGGCAGGTCGCTGCTCTTGAGGGTGGATCCATCGGTGAAGATCATGGCCCGCTCGATCACGTTGCGCAGCTCCCGCACATTCCCCGGCCAGTCCCAAGCCCGGAGGGCCACGAGGGCCGCGCTGTCGATGGACTCGACGCGCTTCTTGAACTCGCGGTTGAACGTGTCGCGAAAGTGATCGGCGAGGAGCGGCAGGTCGTCCTTGATCTCGCGCAGCGGGGGAAGCGTCACGGCGGCGACCGTGATCCGGTAGTAGAGATCGGCTCGGAAGCGGCCCGCGTTCACCTGCGCCTCGAGGTCGCGGTTGGTCGCCGTTATCAGGCGGAGGGCGACTTCGATTTCGTCGGTGCTGCCGAGCCGGCGGAACCGGCGACTCTCGAGGAAGTTGAGCAGCTTCGCTTGCAGCTCGGGGTCGAGCTCGGCGATTTCGTCGAGGAACAGCGTGCCACCGTCCGCGACCTCGATGAGCCCGCGCTTGGGTTCGCGGGCGTCGGTGAAGGCCCCTTTCTTGTACCCGAACAGCTCTGCTTCCAGCAGGTTGGTGGGGAGCGCGGAGCAGTTGATCTCCACGAACCGCCCTGACGCCTGAGGAGTAGAGTAGTGCAGCGCGCGCGCCACCAGATTCTTGCCGGTGCCGCTCTCGCCGAGCAGCAGCACGGTTGGTCGGGGGATGGCCGCCATGCGGCGAACGAACGCGCGGACTTCCTCGATCTTGGGGTGGCGGCCGAGGATCGCCTGGACCGAGTACTCTCTGCCGCGGGCCTGCTCGAGCGAAGCGCCTGCTTCGAGCAGCGGACGCTCGGCGAGCGCGCGGTTCAACAGCGTGGTCAGCTCGTCGATGTTGACGGGTTTGGTGAGGTACTCGGTGGCGCCGGCTTTGAGCGCCTCGATGGCGGTGGTGACGTCGGCATGCCCGGTCAACACGAAAATGGGGAGGTGCCGGTCAGCGGCGCGCAACCGCCGGGTCACCTCGACCCCGTCCAAGTCCGGCATCACCAGGTCGGTGATGACTGCGTCGGCGGGTTCCTCGGCGTGGCGCGCCAGCAGGGCGTCCGGGTGGTCGAACACCTGGGTCCGCAAGCGGCCCGGGCCGAGGTTGGCGGCCACGAGCTTGGCGTGCACCAGATCGTCGTCGAGGATGTAGACTTTGGCGTTCACGCGTCCAATATTTTCTCGTGCGTCCGCTAATATTGGGGACATCCCTGCGCGCAGCCAGGACCTATGGCCCACACCTTCCGCGCGCTGCTCATCGATGACGATCCCGACCTGCTCCGGCTCGTGCAGCGCACGCTCGAGTTCACCGCAGGCTGGGACGTGATCACGGCCGGCTCCGGAGCCGCGGGCATCGAGCTCGCCCGCAGCGCGCCGCCCGACGTGATCCTGGTGGACGTCATGATGCCCGAGATGGACGGGTACGAAGTGTGCCGCCGGCTGAAGGCGGACCCGGCGACCGGTGCGGTGCCGATCGTCCTGCTCACCGCTCGACGCGATCTGAACCAGGCGCGCTTGGCGGAAACCGGGGCGGCGGGTGTGGTCCTCAAGCCGTTCCAGCCGGAGCAGCTGGCCCGCCAGGTCCGGGAGCTCTGCCCCTGACGAGCATCGATCCGCTGGCGGCGGTGCGGGCCGAGTTCGCGGCCGGGCTCCCCGCGCGCATCGAGACGTTGCGGGCGGCGCTGCACCGGCTGGAGGGCGGCTTTCGCAGCGACGACGCGCAGGCGCTGTTTCGCGCCGCGCACTCGCTGACCGGCACGGCGGCGAGCTTCGGGGCGGACGGCCTGGCACACGTGGCGGGTGACCTGGAGGAACTGGCGCGCGGCTGGCTGGAGCGCGGCACCGCGCTGCCGGAGGAGCGCGGCGCGGCCGCCGCCGCCGTCGGGGAGCTCGACCTCGCCGCGCGCGAATATCGCGCCACTCTGCAGTCGGGCAGCGCCCGTACGTCGGCCGCGCGTCTGGCCGTCGTCGGCGAACTGTCCTCCCTCATCAACGCCGCCGCGGACATGCGCGAGATCTTCCAGGGCGCGATCGAGAAGGTCCAGCGCGTGCTCGACTTCCGGCGAGCCAGCGTCGTGCTCATCGACGAAGCGGCGGCGCACTACTACGTCCACACGCTGTACGACCGCGCACGCGGCGGCTTCGTCGCAGGCGAAGCGATGTTCCCCATCGAGCAGGGGGTGACAGGGAAGGCGATTCGCGAGGGCCGGCCCATCCGCGTCGACTCGCTGCCCGGCACCGAGGGCATCCTGCTGCAGGAAGGCAAGCGCGTCTCGGCGATGATCGTCCCGTTGCACGTGGGCGACCGCGTAATCGGCGCGCTCAATTTCGGGCACGAGAATGAAGGGCATTACACCGAGGAGGATCTCGACTGGGCGGTCGTCCTGGGCCGGCAGATCGAGACGTCGCTGTACTACTCCAAGCTGCTGAGCACCATCGCGCAGCAGCGCGAGGCCCTGGCGCGGGAGCACGCGACGGTCCAGGCCCAGCGCAACCAGCTCGAGGCGCTGATCGATGCGAGCGACGCTGCGGTCATGCTGGTCGGCCCCGATCGACGGATCGGCTACGCCAACGCCGCTATGGCCAAGCTCGTCGGGATTCCCCGGGAAGCCGTGCTGGGAGCGGGCCTGGAGAGCCTGGAACGCTTCCTGGCAGGTTCCTTCGTCGACCCCGCCGCGCTCGCGGCGCAGGGGGAGGCGCTGGCGGGCCAAGCGACCCTGCACGACCGGGTGGACCTAGCGTTCCCGGAGCGGGCGGTCTACCAGCGCGTCGTGGCGCCCGTGCGGGACCGCAGCGGCGCGCCCCTCGGCCATATCGTGCTGTACCGCAACGTGACTCACGAAGTGGAAGTGGAGCGGGCCAAGTCCGAGTTCGTCTCCGTCGTCAGCCACGAGCTCCGCACACCGATGACGTCGGTGAAGACATCGTTGTCGCTGTTGCTCGCCGGAGCCGCCGGACCGCTCGAGTCCGCCTCCCGGGAGCTGCTCGAGATCGCTCTCCGAAATGCCGACCGGCTGATTCGCCTGGTGAACGACCTGCTCGATCTATCGCGCCTCGAAGCGGGCCGTATGGAGTTCCGGCTCGAGCCCGTATCGCTGGCAGACAGCGTGGCGGCCGGGCTGGAGGCGGTGGCGGCGTTCGCGGGCGAGCAGGGGGTGACGCTCACTCCGCAGCCTCCCGCGGAGCCGCAGGTCGTCCTGGGCGAGCGCGATCGCGTGCTGCAGGTGTTCGTCAACCTGCTCGCCAATGCGATCAAATTCTCGCCGCGCGGCGGCCAGGTGGAGGTGCGGTGGTGGCGCGAGGACAGTTTCGCCGTGGCCCAGGTCTCCGACCAGGGGCCGGGGATCCCGGCCGACAAGCTCGCGGCCATCTTCGAGCCGTTCAGGCAGCTCGACAGCTCGACGACGCGGGAACACGGCGGCGCGGGGCTGGGCCTTACCATCGCCCAGCGCATCGTCCAAGCGCTCGGCGGCGAGGTGTGGGTGGAGAGCGAGGTCGGCCGCGGCGCGCGGTTCTTCGTGCGCTTACCCCTCGCGTTGGCGCAGCCGGTCGCCGCGCCCTCGGTGGCCACCGCGGCGCCGCCGCCGCAAGAAGTGAGCGTGCTGCTCGTGCACGGGGACTCGGACTGGCGCAACCTCACCGCGGCCCGTCTCGGCGCCGAGGGCTGGTGCGTCACCCCGATGGCTACCGGCGCGCAGGCCCTCGCCTCGCTGGAGCGACAGCCCGTGGATCTCATCCTCGCGGCGCTGGAGTTACCGGACATGCACGGGCTGGATTTCGTCCAGCAGGTGCGCCGCAGTCCCGCCATCTTCGACACCCCGTTGCTGGTCGTCTCCGACGCCGACGCGACCGCCGGGGCTCATGCGTACGGCGCCGAGGGGTGGGTGGCCCCGGACCCGCAAGCGCTGATCGGGCCGGCGCGCGGGCTGCTGGCGGCGCCGAAGCGACCGATCGTGCTGCTCGTGGACGACGACCCCACGGTGCGCGATGGCGTGACGAAGCTGTTGCGGCGCGGCGGGTACGCCTGCCTCGCCGTGGGCGACGCCGCCGCGGGATTGGTGTTCGTGCGCAGCCGCCGGCCCAGCGTCATCATCACCGACCTGCAGATGGCCGGGATGAACGGCTTCGCGTTCCTCGAGGAAGTGCGCCGCCAGCCCGAGCTGCGGAGCGTGCCCGCGATCCTGCTCAGCGCCCATGGGTCGGATGCCACACCCGAGCGGTTGCGTCAGCTGGGCGCGCATTTCGTCGCCAAGCCATTCGACACCAAGGCGCTGGTCAGCCGGGTTCGGGAACTGGTGACGCCGTAACGCGCGTGGCGGCGTCCCGCGGCGCGGCGTAGCTTCCCGCCAATGCCCCATCCTCAGTTTCCCAATCTCACCGTGCTGGCGCATCCGCTGATTCAGCACAAGCTCGCCATCCTGCGCGACAAGAGCACGACGACGCGCGACTTCAAGCAGCTCGTGAACGAGATCGCGATGCTGATGGCCTACGAGGTCACGAAGGACCTGCCGCTCGAGCCGACGGAAGTGGACACGCCGCTCGAGCACACGCGGGGCGTCCGGGTGGCGGGGAAGAAGCTCGCGCTCGTACCGATCCTGCGCGCGGGGCTGGGCATGGTGGAAGGCATCGCCCAGCTGATCCCGTCGGCGCGCGTCGGGCACATCGGCATCTACCGCGAGCACGACACGCTCCAGCCGGTGGACTACTACTTCAAGATTCCCGAAGGGCGCGACGCGCGCGACTTCTTCGTGCTCGATCCGATGCTCGCCACGGGGGGCTCGGCCGTAGACGCCGTGAGCGCGCTCAAGCACGCCGGCGCGCAGCGCATCCGGTTTCTCTGCCTGGTGGCGGCGCCGGAGGGCACGCGCCGCATGCTCGAGCACCACCCCGACGTGCCGATCTTCGCCGCGGCGCTCGACCGCGAGCTGGACCAGCACGGCTACATCCTGCCGGGGCTGGGGGACGCGGGCGACCGGCTGTTCGGGACGCGGTAGGCCAGTTGACATTTAACGTCACTTTTGTAGTTTATGACGTAATTCGTCATATATGACAAATGTGACATAAAATGTCCAAGCGCTACGTCGCCGTCATCGCCGACGCCACCGCCTCTCGCCTGCTCCCGCCCGCCCGCCGCGCCCGGCTGCAGCAGGACGCGCGCGCCGCCGCACAGCAGCTGAACCGCAGCTACGCCCGCGTCCTCGCCGCCCGCTTCGCCGTCACACTGGGCGACGAGCTGCAGTGCCTGCTGCCGGGCCCCGAGCCGGTGTGGGAGATCGCGCACCAGATCCGCGCCCGCCTCCCCGCCGTCGACTGGGTCATCGCCTGCGGCCTCGGACCCATCAGCACGCCGCTCGCGCCCACCGCGCCCGAGATCGACGGGCCCTGTTTTCATGCGGCCCGCGCCGCCCTGGACCGCGCCAAGCGGCTGCGCCTGGTCTTTACGTTCGGGGGCTTCCCGGCGGCGCTCGACCCGCTCGCGAGCTATTACGGCGGCCTCTACTGGAGCTGGACGCCGCGCCAGCGCCGCACCGCGACGCTGTTGCGCCTGGGCGACCCGGCGACCGCCGCGGCCGCGCTGGGAATCGACCGCAGCGCCGTCTCGCATCTCGCCCGCCGTATGGCCTGGCCTCTGGTCGCGGCCGGCGATAAGATGTTCCGGACCTTGCTGGAGACCGCATGAACCCGCTGTTCGTGGTGCCGCTGCTCGCCTACACGCTCGCCGCCACGCTGTGGCCGGCCCAGGTGGACGGCCGCCGCCGCGCCGGCACCCTCCTCGTGGTCGAAGCGTTGTTCGTGATCGCCGCCCTCGTCGCGGGCACGCTGCTGGCGCCCCTCGCGACCCCGAGCCACGCGGGGTTGTGGTGGGGGCGGGCCGCCCTGCTCGCGACCGGCTACCTCTACGTCTCGGGCCGCGGCGTCGTGCTGATCCGCAGCGTGCTCGAGCTGTCGTCGCTGCAAATGCGCCGCGACGAGGACCGCACGGCGGGCGCGATCGACGTCGCCCGCGGCCGGGCGATCGGGTCACTGGAGCGCGCCCTCGCCCTCACGCTCGTGCTGCTGGGCGAGTACGGCGCCGTTGGATGGATCATCGCGGCCAAGTCGCTGGCACGCTTCAAGGCCCTCGAAGAGCGCGAGTTCGCCGAATACTTCCTGATCGGCACGCTCGCGTCGTTCCTGCTGGCGGTGCTCGCCGGCGTGGGGCTGCGCGCCCTGATGCATCAGGGCTGACGCTCACACCCGCCCCTCTCCCCCACCCCCCCTCCCCTCGACGCAACTCTCCCAGGTCCGGCTGTGTCAGAGGGTTAACCGCCGCCCCGGAGCCCGGTGGACGAACGCGAGCTGATTGCCAGGGTCCGCGCCGGGGACGGCGCCGCGGAGCGTGCCTTGTACGATGCCCATGTGGACCGTGTGTACCGTCTCGCCTACCGGCTCGCCGGAGACGACGAGCTGGCGCGGGAGTTCACCCAGGACACGTTCGTCCGGGCGTTCGAGCGGCTGGACTCGTTCCGCGGCGAGGCGAAGCTGTCCACCTGGCTGCACGCCATCGCCACCTCGGTGGTGCTGAACGGGCTGCGCAAGGTGAAGCGGTTCCATCGCCGCGAGACGGAGCTGGACGATGCCGCCGGGCTCACGTCCGGCCGGCGGGCCGCCGAGCCGGACCTGAAGCGGCGGCTGGCGCAGGCGATCGACGACCTGCCGCACGGCTACCGCACGGTGTTCGTGATGCACGACGTCGAGGGCTACACGCACGAGGAGATCGGCGCGACGCTGGGCGTCGAGACGGGGACATCCAAGGCGCAACTGTCGCGAGCGCGTGCCCGGCTGCGGGAAGCGCTCGCGGACTTCGCGGGAGAGTGGGCCTCATGACGGACGAGCGGTTCGAGCGGTTGTTGCGGGAAGCGGCGCAGGATTATCGTCGTCCCCCGGCGACGCCGCGCGAGGAGATCTGGGCGCGCATCGTGGCGCGGCGCGCGGAGCGGCGGCGGCGCGCGATGATGCTGCGGCCCGTGCTCCGCTGGGGCATGGGCATCGCGGCCGTGCTCGCGCTCGGCGTCGCCATCGGGCGCTGGAGCGCGAAGCCAGTCGCGGAGCCGAGTCAGCCTTCGACAATGGCCTACCGGGTCGCGGCGGCGCAGTACCTGACGCGCACCGAGGCGCTGCTCACGGGATTCCGCTCCGAGGCGCTCACGGGGCGGCCCGACGTGCAGTTCGCGCGGCAGGCCCGCGACCTGCTCGGCACGACGCGCCTGATGCTCGACTGTCCGGCGGGGCGGGATCCTCGACTGAAAGGCCTGCTCGACGACCTCGAGGCGGTGCTGGCGCAGATCGCCCAGCTCCCGCCGGGCGGAGACCGAGAAGATGTACAGCTGATCAACCAGGGACTGGAACAGCGCAGCGTGCTGCTGCGGCTCCGGACGGCGAATCCCGCCGGCCCCGGCCCGGTCCGCACGCAAGGAGCACTGTAATGCAGATGCAGCTCGTGGTGGCCGCCGTCATGGC
>DATDFC010000069.1:0-5815 GCA_036522815.1 Gemmatimonadales bacterium
GTCACCAGGATCCCGGCGGCTACCCGGGCCGCCTGGCGCCCGCCGCCCCCGGCCGACCTGGGTGATGTCAGGAGTCGGGCTTCTTCTTGCGGGGGTCTTCCAGCAGCCGCTGCACGAACTGCAGCTCCTCGCGCATCCCGCTGATGGAGCGGTTCAGCTCTTCCAGGTCGGTTTCGAGCACCTCGACCCGGCGCTCCAGCTGCCGGACGGCGGCGCCTCCCCCTGCCCTCCCCGCGCCCCCGTCAGCGCCGTCGCCGCCCTCGAGCCGCCGCGCGAACGAGCGCCCCAAGGGCGAATCGACCAGGATCGCGGTGATGGGAATCATGAGGGCGACGAGCAGCACGACCACCAGGAGCCACATGAGAGCATTCTACGAAGCCCCCGCCCACCGCGCCACCTCCTGCTCGAGCGCATCCACAAGCGCCGGCCCGTAGCGGATCGAGAACGAGGCGAGCGTGAGCACGCGCTCCTGCCGCTGACCCTGCGGGTACACGGTGGCGCGCGCGCGGGCGATCTGACGGATCAGGGTCTCGCCCTCGAGACGCTTCAGGCTCGCCACCAGCTTCTTTTCGATCGTCTGTGCGCCCGAGAGGGCCGCGTTGCGGGCCGACTCCACGGTCCGCTCGAGCGTGGGATCGATGCGCACCGCCGACTCGCGCAGCGCCGCGTAGTGCTCTTCGATGCCGTGCCGTAGGGAGGCCAGGGTCGCGACCGTTTCCGCCGGAAGCTCGTCGCGCACCAGGCGTGCTTCCAGCTCGCCCGGCTTCCCGTCGAACGCCGCCAGGTCCAGGCCGTGGCGCTCCATCAGCTTCTCCACCCGACTCTCCACCAGCACGCCGGACCAGCGCGGCACCGGTGCCTGACGGGTCACGCCCAGCGTTTCGTACAGCGGGGCGGCGTCGGGGAGATACTTGAGCTCGGCGGGACCGCCCGCGTAGGCGAGCGTCGGGAGCAGCGCCGCTTCCACGGCGGGCCGCAGCAGCACGTTGGGGGAGAGCCGCTCCGGCGCGTCGCGCGCCAGGCGCGCAAGCTCGGCGCGGCTGAAGCGCTCGCCGCTGCGGCGGGTCACGAAGCCGTCGCCGTCGCGCTGCAACCGGTCCCGCCCCTGGCTCCCCTCGACCAGGACCGGCGTGTAGCCATCGGGGAGCGTGACGTCGAGCCCCTTGAGAACCCAGGGGGCGGCCGCGCGCTTGGCACGGGGGTCGTAAACCCGCAGCACGACGAGCCCGCGGGGGCCGAGCAGGGCGTCGAGCGCCTGCGCGAAGGCATCGGCGAGCGTGGCCTCGGGACGATACCACCGTCCCAGCCATTCGAGCACGCCCGCCTTGAATTCGGTGTCGGCCGTGCCCTCCTCGAGCTGCCGCAGTGCGCCGGCGATCTCCGGGCCGCACGGCTCGCGCGCCAGCGGCAGCATCGCAGCCTCGGCCGGGCGCTCGCGCAGCTTTACTTGAGTAGGCTCGCCGTTCTTGTCGAGGAACCAGGTGTGGTTTGCCTCGGCGAAGTCGTGGTCGTCCCCCGCGACCCAGAACACGGGGACCACGGGCGTGCGCCGCTCGCGCGCGACCCGCCGGGCGAGCGCGATCGCCGAGAGGGCCTTGTAGATGGTGTACAGCGGGCCGGTGAAGAGCCCCGGCTGCTGGCCGGTCGTGATGACGAGCGCGTCCCCCGCGGCGAGCTGATCGCGCCCCGGCCCCGGGAGGGCGGCCGCGATCACGTCCGCGTCCACGCGCCGCGGCGCGAGCCGCGTCTCGGGGAGCGCGAGCGCTGCGATGGGCGTCGCGACAATCCGCGGAATCACTCGTCCCTCGTCCCCCTTCCCTCGTCCCCGGTCTCTCCGAACACGTCCGCTTGAAACGTGAACAGCTCCGTTCCCGGTTCCCGCCACGCTTCAGGCGGCAGCCCCGCCTTGCGGCACGCAGCCGCGAGCAGCGCATCCGGCCCCCAATGGTGGTCACGGGCGACCTGGGGCAGCAGCAGGCCGACGTTGCGGCCCCGGCGCACCATCACGCCGTCGCGCCCGACGGCGATGCGCGCCGGATCGACCGGCGGCATCACCGGCGCCGCCTCCGAGAGCACCGAGATCTCGAGCGCCAGGTCAGGCAGTTCGTCCGGCTCGACCGGCGGGAACCGCGGGTCGTCTTCCGCGGCGGCGACGGTCATCTCGCGCACCACCGCACCGAGCTCGCGGTCGGGCGCGATGTGCCCGATGCAGCCGCGCAGCGCCCCGCGCGCCGTGATGGTCACGAAGGCGCCGCGCCGCAGCCCGGCCCCGGGGACCGCGGGCGTGGGCGGCAACGGCCGCCGCGCCAGGTGCGCCGTGAGTGTCGCGCGCGCGAGCGCCAGCAGCGCCACGCGGTCGTCCGGCGTCAGCTCACGATCCGCGATGGTATGGCTCCCCGCGGCGGATGGTGTACGCGCGGTACAGCTGCTCGTACACGAGCAGCCGGGCGAGCTCGTGCGGAAACGTCAGCCGGGACAGGCTCCACGTGCGCTCGGCAGACCCCAGTACGACGGCTGGAAGAGCGTCGGCGCCGCCGATCACGAACGCTACGTCCCGGCCATCCATTTCCCAGAGCGCCGTCCAGTCGGCGAGCTGCCCGGACGTCCACTGCTCTCCCGCCTCGGACAGCGCAACGAGGCGTGAGCCCTCGGCCACCCCCTCGAGGATTCGCGCCTCGTCCTTCACTTCCCGCTCCTCGACCCGCGTATAGCGTCGCAGTCGCTCGAGGTACTCGTCACAGGCCGCGCGGAGTGCCGCGTCCCGCACGCGGCCCACCGCGACGACACGGTAGCGCATCAGGCATACATCCCACGCAGCCGGTGCATCGCCGCCACACGATCGACCGCAACGATGTAGGAGGCGATGCGGGTATTCACCTTGTACTTCTCCGCGGCGGCAGCGACCTCGTTGAAGGCACGCACCATGATGCTCTCGAGCCGGCGGTTCACCGTGTCCTCGTCCCAGAAGTAGCCACCGCGGTCCTGCACCCACTCGAAGTAGCTCACGGTCACACCGCCGGCGTTCGCAAGAATGTCGGGAATGACAAAAATGCCCTTCTTCTCGAGAATCTCGTCGGCAGCGGCCGTCGTTGGACCGTTCGCGCCCTCACAAATGATCTTCGCCTTGATCTGCGGCGCGTTCTTACGGGTGATGACGTTCTCGGTGGCGGCGGGCACCAGCACGTCACACTCCACGGTGAGCAGGGCGTCCTTGTTCATCTGCTCGCCCTTGGGATAACCCGCGAGCTGGCGATGCTCCTTGACCCACTTGAGGATCTCCGGGATGTCGAGCCCCTGGGGGTTGTGCACCGCGCCGGACTTGTCGGACACGGCCACGATAACAGCCCCTTCCTTGGCCATCAGGTCCGCCGCGACGGAACCGACGTTGCCGAACCCCTGCACGGCCACACGCGCGCCTTTGAGATTCATCCCGAGTTTGGCCAGCGCCTCCCGGGTCACGAACATGCAGCCCCGCCCGGTCGCTTCCCGCCGCCCCAGCGAGCCCCCCATCTCGACCGGCTTTCCCGTCACGACCGCCGTCACCGTATGACGGTGATGCATGGAGTAGGTGTCCATGATCCACGCCATCACCCGCTCGTTGGTGTTCACGTCCGGAGCCGGCACGTCAGAGTCGGGGCCGAGGACTTCGATGATGCTCGCGGTGTAGCGGCGCGTCACCCGCTCGAGCTCGGCCATCGACATGGTCGTGGGATCGCACACGACCCCGCCCTTCGACCCCCCGAACGGGATGTTCACGAGCGCGCACTTCCACGTCATCCACGCGGCGAGCGCTTTGACTTCCTCGAGCGTGACGTTGAGATCGAACCGGATACCGCCTTTGGCCGGGCCGCGGGACGTGTTGTACAGCACCCGGTAACCCGTGTACACGTCCAGCTCGCCCGAATCGCGCAGCACGGGAAGGGACACGATGATCTGCTTTTCGGGATTGCGGAGGACTTTGTACAGACCGGGATCGAGGTTCAGGAGCTGCGCGGCGTGGTCAAACCGCTCCATCATGGCCTCGAAGGGATTCTCCTCGGCCAGGAACGTCTCCTTGTCGGGCCGAATGATCACCGGCGGGGATTGCGGCTTGATCGCAGGTTCGCTCATGTCCCTCGCGCACCAGTGGGGTCCCAGGAACGTCCGGCCGGTCCGAGCGCGCCGTCCAAGGCCTGTTCGAGCACCCGGCCATCGCGCTCCCAGCGGACGCCGAGCACCGCGACCAGCGGTTCCGGGATCCCCTCCGGCCAGCGGCCGCGGAGCTTCACGGCATCTTTTTCAGTGACTACAACATAACCGCCCGCTGCCGCGGCCCGCACGAGCCGCCCGAGATCGCTCGGGCCGTACGCGTGATGATCTTGATACGCCAGCAGTTGCACCCGTGCTCCCGCGGCGGAGAGCTGCGCCGCGAAGCTCGCCGGGTCCGCGATCCCGGCGGCCGCCACCACGTCGTGCCCCGCGAGGATCCCGAGCCCCGAGTGCGTTCCAGACTGTATCCCCTCGAGGCGCTCGAGCGTGAGCCATGCGATCGCGATCGGCGTCCCGGGCCGACGGCGGGCGAGCCGTCCGGCGACCTCCACCGCGGCGGGCGCCGGCGCCTGTTTCCGGGTCACGACGATCAGGTCCGCGCGGCGCAGGGCTTCCCACCGCTCGCGCCACGGACCAGCCGGCAACGGCCAGGGCGATCCTGCCCAGCTCTCGGCGCTGACCACGGCGACGTTCACGTCGCGCGCCACCCCCAGCAGCTGGTACGCATCGTCCAGCACGAGCACGCGAGCTCCGGCCGCCCGCGCCGCCGCCGCGCCCGCGACGCGATCGGGGTTCGCCACCACGACTGCCTCGGGCACGAGCCGGCGGTGCACCAGCGGCTCGTCGCCGCCGTACCCGCGCAGCAGAACCCCCGGCTTCCATCCCCGGCGCGCGTAGTAGGCCGCGATCCAGGCGGCGAGCGGCGTTTTCCCCGTGCCTCCGACCGACAGGTTCCCCACGGCGATCGTCGGCAGGGGCAGACGCACCACGCCGCCTCCGGCGGAGCGGGCGGTGCGGACCCGCATGGCGGCCCAATACACGCCGGCCAGCGGCACGAGCGGCAGCCGCGCCACGCGCGCGGCGGGCGACGCGCCCCACAGCCAGCGTACCACGCCCGCCGCCGTCACCCGTCCCCACCGTAGGTGACGTCCCGCAGCTCCCGCTCCGCCCGAGTCAGCGCCTGGCGTAACGCGACCTTGCCCTCGTCGACTGCGAACGGCGGGCTGTACACGATGTCTACGGCCGCGAACGGCCGCGGCAGGCAAAAGCGATCCCACGACTGGATCCACCAGGCGGACGACGCACGCGCCCCGGCGGCGATCACCAGGGCGTTGGCGTGCTGGGCGGCCGCCAGCGCGCCCGGCTTCATCCGCTCCGCCGGGCCGCGCGGCCCGTCCGGGGTCAGCGCCACCTCGCCTCCCCGACGCAGGTGGCGCACCAGGCCCAGCAGCCCCACGTCGCCCCCGCGCTTGGACGAGCCGCGCACCACGCGGTATCCCCAGCGCTCCGACAGCTCGGCGAGGTACCCCCCGTCCCGGTGACGGCTGATGAGCAGGGCCATGCCTTCGTTGCGGCGGTGATAGAGCAGCGGCAGGATGCGACTGTGCCACAGCACGTAGATCACTGGGCGGCCGCTGGCGCGCGCCGTCGTCACGTGCTCCCACCCTCTGACCCGGTAGCGCCACGTCGCCGCGAGCAGGCGCACGAGCCCCGCCAGGAGCGTCGTCACCCCGCGAGCTCGGCGGCCAGCGCGGCGACGCGCTCTGCGGCGCCCGGCGGCCCGAGC
>DATDFC010000070.1:0-13064 GCA_036522815.1 Gemmatimonadales bacterium
AGCAGGCCGAGGATCGCGGTGATGAACAGCGACCACACCGACAGCGGCAGGCGGAACCACGTCATGCCGGGGGCGCGGTTGTTGATGATCGTCGTGATGTAGTTGAGCGACCCGAGAATCGACGACAACCCGACCAGGATGATCGAGACCGACCACAGCTCCTGACCGAACGAGGCGCCCGAGAGGTCGTGCCGCGCCGACAGCGGCGCGTACATCGTCCACCCGGCACGGGCGGCGCCATCGGGCACGAACAGGCTCGCCAGCATGACGAGCCCCGCCGCGAAGAACGACCAGAACGACCACATGTTGATGCGCGGGAACGCCATGTCGTGCGTCCCGATCTTGAGCGGGATCAGGAAGTTGGCGTACACGCCCACCAGCAGCGGCATGATGGCGAAAAACACCATGAACGTGCCGTGCATCGTCACCAGCTGGATGTAGTACTCCGGCAGGATCACGCCGCCCGGCGCCATCGTCTCCGGCAGCACCCCGCCCCCCGGCATCGGCTTGCCGGGGAAGCCGAGCTGCCAGCGCATCTGCATCGCCAGGAACCCGCCCACGAGCAGGAAGAACAGGCTCACGAACAGGAACTGGATGCCGATGATCTTGTGATCGGTCGAAAACACGTACTTCCGGATGAAGCTCCGGTCGTCGTGATGCGCGGGGGCGGGATGAGACGTCGCAGCCACGGTGGTCATGACGAGGCCTCCTGGGCAGCCTGCTTCATCCAGGCGTCGTAGTCTTCCTGGGTTTGCACGAACACCTGCGCCCGCATGCGGTAATGCCCCAGCCCGCACAGCTCGGCGCAGCCGAGCTCATAGGTGCCCGGCACCGTCGCCTGGAACCAGGCATTGATGTCCATCCCCGGGACCGCGTCCTGCTTCACCCGGAACACCGGCACGAAGAACGAGTGGATCACGTCTTCCGAGGAAAGATGGACCACGATGGGGCGTCCCACGGGCACATGCAGCTGATTGCGCACGGTGAAATCGTCGCTCGTGCCCAGCTTCCCATCCGGCCCCGGATAGGTCACCTGCCACTCGAATTGCTTCGCGTGGATGCCGATCGGATAGGCGTTCGCGGGCACGCTGTTGCGCCCCTTGATCCGCACCCAGTAGTGGTTACTGATCAGGCCCAGCGCCACCATGGTCACGGCGGGGATCGCGGTCCAGATCACCTCCGCGCGGGTGCTGCCGTGCGTGTAGAAGGCCTTCTGGCCCGGCCGCTGCCGGTATCTCACGACGAACCAGATCAGCCCCACCTCGACCAGTACGAACGCGATTCCCGTGATGATCAGGATCGCGATGAACAGGCCGTCCACTTCCCCCGCGAAGGTCGAGCCCTTGAGCGGCAGCCACCAATTCATCGGGCGCTCCTCGGTTGGTTCACTTGGCGGCGAAGCTGAAATCCGCCGTCTTCGTCTCGCTCCCCGCCACCGTCACGGTCGCCGTCTGCGTGCCGTACTTCTCCTGCCAGGCCTCCACGGTGTAGGTCCCGGGCGGCAATCCCTTGATCGTGAAGCTGCCGTCGGAGCCAGAGACCGCGAAGAACGGATGCGGCAACACGCCCAGCCACGCGTGCATCCAGCCGTGCACGTTGCACTCGAGCGGCACCATCACCTCCGGGGCCGTGAAGGTCCGGTCCGAGGTCATCACCGCCGGCTGGCTGATGTTGAACGGGCGGTTCTTGGTGCCCTTCGCCTTGATGTTGTGCAGGATGCCGTCGGAATTCTTGATGGCCAGCTGCTGGCCGACCAGAATGCCGAGCACGTGCGGATGGTAGCGGCAGCCGTCCTGGTCGAGCGTCACCGGCCCGGCGGGCGCGGGCGCCTTGTAGGTCGCCGGCAGGCCCGACTTCACGTAGACGAACACGTTCGCGAGCGTGCCGTTGGCGTTCACGACCACCGTCTCCTCCGTGGGCGGCGCGGTCGTGTATTTCGCCTTGCACTTCGGCTCCTCGCTCATGTCGATCTTCGGCATGGCGGGCTTCGCACCGGTGAACTTTACCTTGCCGCTGATCGTCCCCCCGCCCTGGACGGCGGGGACGCTCGGGCGCATCCACCCCGCGAGCGCCAGCACCAGCACCGCCCCTCCCGTTGCCGCCACCACTCCGAGCTTCCCCATCCTGCCTCCTCGATGAAAGTCCTGCACGCTATCGCTGTCTCCCCGTCCGCACCGTACCGCGCCGCTGGGCCCGCCGCACGACCACGAGTCCCAGCCCCAGCGTCACGAGCATGGCCAGCACCGGAGAAATGAACACGCCCGGCGGCGTGGGCCGATCGAGCGCCAGGAAGTACCAGGTGCTCACGGCCATGCGCGAGCCGTGTTCCCCGCTGGAGCCGTCCCAGGCGAAGAAGGCCACCGGAATCGCCCGGCCGGCCTCAAGCTGAACTTCGTTGGCAGTATCGGGCGTGGCAAGGGCGCGCGTGAACACCAGCCGCCACTCCCCGTGATCGAAGCGCGCCTGCCCCGCCACCACGCCGGGGAGCGTGTCGAACCGCTCAATGCCGCGGGCCAGGCCCGCGACGCTCTTGCGCGGGCTGCTCGTCCAGCGCCACTGGTAGACCGGGTCGGTTTCGCTCCCCATCAGGAAGTAGGGGCGCTCCATCGCCGCCGGGCTCTCCGGGAGGTGGCGGGGGAACTGCACCGCCAGCTGGTCGGGCCACGGCTGCGCCTTTGGGGGGGGCGGGCCCGAGTCGTCGCCGGCGACCGTCTCGAGCACCCGCTGCTCGAACCCGAGCCACGCGCTGTCGGGGCTCTGCGTGCGGTCGTCCCAGCTCACCCGCAGTGCGAGCGTGCGGCCGTCATGCAGCGCCTGCACCCATACGCCCGACACCGCCGGCGCGAACCAGCGGGACTTCCTGATCACCTGCCCCACGAGCGGGAACCAGTAGCGGCCCACCCGCCCCCACAGCGAATCGTCGGGCGAGGCCGGCACCGGGCCGGCGATCTGCGGTGCGTGGATGACGTCCTGCACCTCGGGCGGCTCCGGCGGCGAAAGCGAGCGCACGTACTGGGCCAGCCGCCATAGCTGCTCATCGGTGAGGAACTTCTGGTCGATCAGGTCCGAGAACGAGGGCATCGGCGTGCCGTCGAGCCCGGTGCGCAGCCGGTGATAGATGTCGTCCGTGCTGCCGCCGCCGCGGAAGCGCCAGCTCTGGTGCAGGTCGGCGGCAAAGATGGGAAACCCGGCGTCGTCCTTGAGCGTGGGCGCGGACGGCCCGTCGCCCCGCCCCTGGTCGCCGTGACACTTGCGGCACCCGATGGAATCGTAGAACTGCCGTCCCGTCTTGAGGGCCGTCGCCCCGGTGCCGCCGCTCGGCTCGCTCGAGAACTTGAGCGCCGCCACGTGCTGGCTCGTGTCCGCGAAGAACGACGAGAACGTCTTGATGTATGCGGCCACATCGCGCCGCTCCGCGTCCGACAGGCGCCCCTTCCACGCCGGCATCGCGCTCCCGGGCAGCCCGTCGTCGATCGCCCGCATCAAGTCGGCGTCGGTCGGTAGCTGGCCCGACGCGGTCGTGCGGATCTTGTAGACCGCACCGGTGAAGTTGCGCGGCCGGGGCAGCATCTGCGCCGCGGCGGGCCCGTCGCCGGCGCCGCCGTCCCCGTGGCACCCGGCGCACCACTTCACGTAGACCGCCTTCCCTTTCGTCGTGTCCTGCAACGGGAAAGGGGAATCGGGAATGGGGAATGGGGCGGCTCGCAGCGCGAGCAGGAGAAGGGCGCTAATCATCACCTTTCCCCTTTCCCGTTTCCCCTTTCCCGGGTTCGGTCTCCCACGTCCTCGGCGTCCACCCCGTCTGGTCGTACAGGAACAGGATCACCGACCAGATCTCGCGCTCGGTGAGGAAATCCTCCCACTTGGGCATCGCCGAATTCCACGGCGTGCCCTCGCGCGGCAACCCGGGCCCCCCCTTGGCCACGCGCCAGAACACGAAGCTCTCCGTGAGCTGCGCGATGGTGCCGTTGTCCTGGAAGTTGGCCGGGAGGGGATTGAAGCCGGAGGCGAAGTGGCCCAGACCGTCGAGATGGTCCCCGTGACACGGCAGGCAGTTCTGATAGTAGACCCGCTTGCCTTCCGCGAGATACGCCGGCAGCGAGTCGGCGTGCTGGCGCAGCGGATTCTCGAGGCCCGTGAGCGTGACCGATTTGCCCCGGAACGTGATTTCGGTGGGTGGAGCCGGGTGGATGGAGCGGAGATTGGGGGGCGCGGCCACGGTCGTGGCCACCTGCCCGTACGCGATCAGCCCGACCAGCGCCGTCACCACCACGAGCAGCGCGGCCCGCGCCACGCGCAGCCGCGGCTCGACCAGCACGGCGTTGATCGGCTGCTTGAAGCTGGTCCATCGCTCCTCGTTGTCGCTCACGTAGATGAGCACGCCGACGAGCACCGTGACCATGTACTGGAGGACCACGCTCTTCGGGACGATGGCGCTGCCCGGCAAGAGCGGAATGACGTATTCGACGATGATGTAGGCGAGGACCAGAATCCCCACCGCCTGCCAGAACGGGTGCGCGGCGTAGCGCCGCAGTGCGGGGGCGGCGGTCATTTGTGCGCCGCCAGGTATTGCGCCAGCGCTTCGAGCTGCGCGGCGCTCATCATCGTCCCGAACGTCTTGGGCATGATCCCGGCGAGCTTCTCGTAGCCTTTCGCGATCGACGAGGCCGGATCGAGGATCTTTTTACGAATCGATTCCGCATCCCGGCGCGACCCGACGTGCGTCAAGTCGGGCGCGATGACCTGTCCCTGGCCGTCGAGCTTGTGGCAGGCGAGGCAGCCGGCGGCCGGGATAATAGCCCTAGGATCGGTGGACCCCCCCGCCAACCCCCCACCCCCAGTAGAGGTGGTAGAGGTCGTAGAGGTCGTAGAGGTCGTAGAGGTTGTAGAGGTTGCTGGGATGTCAGAGGCTGTGACGTCGACAGTCCCACCCTGGGATTCGAGAAACGCGATCACCGACCAGACTTGTGCCGGCGAGAGCTGCTTGGTCATCACGGGCATGATCGGCTGGTAGCCCGCCACGATGTAAGCGGTGGGATTGTCGAGCGACTCGTACAGATACTGCTTGCAGGTCTTGCCCGGCTCGCGCTTGCCGCAGCGGTCGCCGATCGGTCCGGTGCCCTTCTCGTCGGTGAGCAGATTGGGCGCGCGCGTGCCGAGGCCGTGGCAGGTAGTGCAGCCGCCGATGCCGTTGAACACCTTCTCACCGGCGGCGACGAGCTGCTCCGGCGTCACATTGGCGCCCAGGGTGAGGGCCTGCGGCACCTCGGACTGCACCTGCGGGATCTTGTTGGCGATGAGGGTATAGAGCGCCAGGGTCCCGAGCACGATCGCGACGACCTTGAGGTTAGTCGCCCACATGGCGGCCCCCTCCCTCGCTCGGAGCGACGAACGTGGACTTCTCCGCCAGCCCGCCCAGCCAGAACACGAAGGCGACGAGCGTCAAAAAGATCAGCACGCACAGGCTGATCATCTTGGACGCGTAGCCGAGCGCGGGGGTGGCGGCGTACTTGCTCGTGTCCTGCACCACCTGCCACACGTGCCAGTACTGGCGGATGCCGGAGCGCGCGAACCCCATCAGCCCCATGAGCCACGTGAACGTCACCGCGAGGATGAACAGCGCGTACTGCGAGCGCGGCGGCATCTTGCCCCACTGAATCGCGCCCAGCGACTGGGCGCCGCGCGCCATCAGGATGTCGATCAGCGTGACGAACACGATGCAGGAGAGAACCGCCAGGACCTGATAGACGCTGAACCCGATTCGCACGATGGCTTCGACGAAGTAGCCCCGAATGCCGTAGAACAACACCACTCCGGCCGCGACGGCGAACATCGCTCCCTGAATGATCGTCCCTGTGCGCGCCCACGGCACGACCGGGCGGGTGTTGGCCCGGCGGTACATGAGGAACGAAAGAAACGTGGTGAGGATCATCAAGTTCACAGCCGTGTTCTTGGCGCTCATCACGCCCAGCGCGCCCAGGAACGGGTGGTGCGAGCCGCCCATCGCCGCCAGCTCCTTCGAGTCGGCGATCATCGTGTGCGGTGTGCCCCACACGATCGCGCCGAGCACGAGCACCACCAGCAACCACTTGGTATAGGGGCGGAACCGCTCGGCGCCCGGAATCCGGCCCATCCCGATCCACAGGTAGTAATTGCCGGTGAGGAACAGCACCGCGATGAGGAACGCCTGAATGACCCACAGCCAGCTCATGAACCCGCCCATCATCGTGATGCCCATCGACTGGTCGTATTGATAGATCTCGCGCCCCAGCCAGTAGCCGGCGAACGGCAGCACGATCAGCGCCGAAATGGCGATGAAGTTGCCGACGTAACCCATCCAGTCGTAGTGCGCCCGCTCCTCGTCGGTCTTCGCGGCGAGGAAGCGGTAGCTCGCGTACGCGGCGACGATCGCGCCGCCGAACACGACGTTGGCGATCAGGCGGTGCACGTTGATCGGCATCCAGGTCGCGTTGGCGATCGCGTGCCACAGCTTGATCGTCGCCGGATCGGTGGTCGGCGTCACGTCGCGCGGCGGGGTCATCATGTAGGTGAGCCACGAGTTCGCGATGAACATCACGATCGTGCCCCACAGATTGAGCAGCAGCCCGAGGCCCCAGTGACCCCACTTGGGCCGCCCGTACTTCCAGCGGTCCCAGCCGTAGTAATAGAGGTACAGCGTGAACGACTCGCAGAAGAACAGTGCGGCGTACGCCCACATCGAGGGGCCGAACACCGCCGTGAGATAGGCCCAGAACTTGGGGTACAGCGTCGCCAGGAAGAACACCAGCACCGCGCCCCAGATCGCCGTGGCGCTGTACGCCACCAGCAGCAGGCGGGTGAATTCCTTGGCGAGCCGGTCGTAGCGCTGGTCCTTGCCGAAGATCCCGATCGCCTCCGCCACCACGGCGAACATCGGGACGCCCAGCACGAACGCCGCGAACATCAGGTGCACCTCGGCTGCGATCCACACCGCCGCGCGGGCGCCGATGAGCGGAAACTCGCCGTAGGCACGCGTCGTGTCCGCGGCCGCCTGCAGCGCGAGCAACAGGTGCTGCGTCATTGCTGGTCGGTCACGAAAAACGGCTGCCGCTTCGAAAAATCGATCGGCATCGCGCTGCGCACCTCGGCGAGCAGCTCCGGCGTCACCTCCCGGCGTCCCTGGCGGCGCGCCCAGGCCTCCACGCGCTGCATCACCACGCCGCGCACGAACGACGGGATCCGGGCCATCCGCTCGCGCGCCGCCGGGGTCCATGCGAGCGCCGGCTGAAAGTCGCCCCCGTAGCGCACTGCGCGGGCCGGCTCGATGAGGGCCGTGTCGCCCGTCGGCTCGTACAGGCACGACGGATCGGCAGCGAGCACGTCCCCCTCGAGCGCGAACCCGCGCGCCCGGCAGCCGCCGCACAGCGCGCGATACTCGCATGCCCCGCACTTCCCCTGCAGCGGCCCTTCCCGCAGCCGTCGGAACAGCGGCGACGACCGCCACACGTCGGCGAAGCGCTGCGACGTGAGATCGCCAGCCACCTCGGGCAGGTACGGGCACGGCGTGACCTTGCCGTCCGGCGTGATGCGGCAGTACTGCGTGCCGCAGGGACAGCGCGTCTCGTAGTTCAGGACCGGGGAGTCGGGGTCGGTCTGATGCACCAGGCGCATGAAGTGCGGCGCGCATTTCGCCCGCACCAGCATGCGGCCCCGGTAGCTGCGCTCCCAGCGGGCCAGGTCGGCGAGCACCGCCTCGTAGTCCGCGGGCGCGAGATCCGACAGGGCGGCGCCGCGGCCCGTCGCGACCAGGAAGTAGCAGTTGAACGACACCGCCCCCTCGTCCGCCGACCACGCCACCAGGGCCCCGAGCTCCGCGCGGTTGCCCTTGGTGACCGTCGTCTGCACGATGAAGTCGAGCCGCGCCGCCCGCAGCCGCGCCAGCGCGCCCTGCACGTCGGCGAGCGCGCCCCTGCCGCGGCGGAAGTTGTCGTGATAGGAGGGACGCAGCGAGTCGACGCTGACCGCGACCCCCCGCACGCCCGCGTCCACCAGCGCCGCGATGCGCTCATCGGTGAGCAGCGTCCCGTTGGTCCCCACGACGACCGTCGCCCCGTTGGCGGAGGCGTACCGGGCGATCTCCCCCAGATCGCGTCGCAACAGCGGCTCGCCACCCGACAGAATGAGCAGCGGGGCGGGGTTGACGGCCAGCACCTGATCCACGATCGCGAGGCAGTCCGCCGTGCCGAGCTCGACGGCGGCGCTCTCGCTCGGCCCTGCCGAGATGTAGCAGTGCGCGCATTCCAGGTTGCAGCGCCTGGTCAGATTCCACGCGACCACGTGCGGCACGTAGTCCACGTCAGTCCCCGGCCCCGGCCCGCTCCGCCAGCAGCCGCTCCATCGCGGCCTTCGCCTCCTCCGGCTTCATGGTCTTCAAGTCCACCGGGCACTTGCCCATTTGCGCTTCGACGTCCCGAATGGGGCAGCGTGTGATGCCCTGCGCCTTGGCCTCCTCGATGAACGCCCGCATCTCGGGACTCAACCCATCACGCCCCTCGGCTTCGGCGCGGATCTGCTTGGCCCGCAGCTCCTGGAACATGACCATCATCGTATCCATGTCGAATTCGTCGGCCGCGATCATCGCCTGCTTGTTCTCGTCCATCACGCGGGTGCTCACGCGCCAGATGGCGTGCCCGCGCGCGAACCGCTCGACCGTGTTGCGCGCCAGCGGCCGGGCGATGAGCGGCACGAGCTGCAGCCGCTGCCAGGCCTCCTCGGTCCATACGATCGGATCGGTGGCGACGCGCGGACGCGTGCTCACTGCTCCGGTCACCGGGCACTTCACTTCAACTTCCGGGATCAGCGGTTGGGGGTCAGAGTCGCGCCCCTGCACCTTCGTCGCTTTCATCTGCTCCTGGGCCTTCAGCTCCGCGAGCGCGACCTCCTCGGCCGTGCCGATCCCCATGATCAACTGCATGTGCGTGGGGAGCAGCTTGCGGATCGCCTCGTCCAGCCACCGGTTCGTGACCGTCGCCGGCTCGCCATTCGTCTGCTCGAGCACGTACTCCTCGACCGCCCGGCGCGCGATTCCCTGCGCGAACGGAGGCACGCGCAGAATTCGCACCTCGGCCTCGGGCGCCCACGGCAGCCCCGCGACGCCGTCCTCCTCGATCCAGGGGATGTCCTCCGGCTTCACGCCGCCGGTGCCGGCGAGCAGCACGTTACACGGCGCCAGTCGCACGAGGTTCTCGGCCTGGCTACCGAGCTCGGTCCCATCGATCCGATGCGCGCCGTGCCGCGCCAGCACGAGCAACGACGGCTTGATCTCCTCGGCCCACTGCATGATCACCTGGAACGGCTTGCCGACCAGGATCTGCGTCTTGATCGGGACGTCCGGGAATTCCTGCGCCATCACCTCCGCGCGCTTCAGGTTCGCCTGGCACAGCTTCAGGAGGCCCTTGTCGATGATGTTGTTGTGCAGCTCTTCCTGCTCCTCGAACTTGAAGACCTTGGACGCCTGATAGGAGAGAACGTCCTTGATGTTGTGGAACACCACGTGGTGGTACTCCACGTCGAATGCGCTGCACACGAACAGCGACCCGCCGAACGCCTGGGCCAGCTCGAGCGCGAGCCGCATCGCCCGATAGCCGTACGACGACCCGTCCACACAGACCAGGAACCGCCCGCCCGCGAACGGTCGCTCGTCGCGCACCAGCAGCACGTCCTTCTCGATGCCGCGCAGCACGCGTGACACGACCCCGCCGAGCTGCGAAAACGGCTGGCGGCCCAGGCCGTGCGCGCCGATCGCGAGCAGGTCGTACTGACGACCCGACGAGCCGGCGAGCCGCGCGGCGGTGTCCTCGTCTTCGGCGATGAGCCGCCCGTTCTCGCCCACCTTCACGTCCGAGCGGGCCTTGTCGCCCCCATCGTAGCCCGCGGCGCGATCGGGGTCGAAGCCGATCAGCCCGGGAAGCCGGCCGGCGCCGCGGTTCACCTCGTTGACGATCTCTTCGTAGTTGATGCCTTCCAGCAGCTGGCGCGTCAGTCGCACGCCCGCCGCCTCGCAGCGCTTCCCCAGCTGGTCGAGAAAGCTGTCCGCGATCAGCTGCAGACCTTTTTCGATCAGCTTGTCGTGAATCTTGCGCTGCTTCTTGATCTCGTCTGGGGTCTGGAACCGGGCGGGAAGGCCGGTCTCGAGCTGGCGAAAGCGGACGTCGTGGAGGCGGGCGGCGTAGACGTGATTTCCGGTGATGCGGCCTGCGGATTTGCGACACAACTCGATGGCCCGGTCCACCGCCCAGTCCGACGGACTGGAGTTGTCGACCGGGACGAAGATCTCGCGGTACACCGGCACCTCCCCCTTGGGCGGGGCGAGTATGTGAGCGACTGGACAGGCTGTCAAGTAAGCGGCGGCACCAGTTGCCTACCCTCTGAATCCCAGACGGTAATGGCATCCACGGGACACGCGTCGCACGCCTGCAGCAACCGCTCGCGCTCCACCCGCTCCGGCTCGAGGAACGTGGCGATCGTGTCGGCGTCCAATTTGAAACCTTCGGGGGCCGCCGTCGCACAATCGCCGAACCCGACGCACTGGTCGCGGTCGATCACGATGCGCAGGCCGTGCACCGTCCGCTCGTCCAGGCTCACATGCCCTCGAGCCCGAGCTCGCTGCGCGCCCTGTCCATCACGGCCGGCGTGATCTCGCCGATGCCGCGCTCCCTGGCATAGTCGGCGTAGATCTTCTTCACCATCCCACGCACGAAATTCGGGACCCGGGCCAACCGCTCCTGCGCGTCAAGAGACCAGGCGGGAGGGAGACCTTTCCCCTTCCCCGTTTCCCCGTTCCCGTCTTCGAAGGCATCATTGCGCCCCGTCGTCACCATGCCCCGCACCGTTTCGAGCGGCTGCGGCTCGATCGTCGTCCCGCCGATCTTCACGCCCAGCGACGCCACCAGCTGCGTCTCCATCGGATTCGTCAACAACCCGACGGCGCGGCCGCACTGGGGGCACCGGAACGCCGCCGCGAGCGTGCCATCGCCGGGGAGCTGCCGCTCCTCGAACAGCATCTGCCGGTCGCATTCGACGCACAGGAATTTCACGTACGCCCCCTTGATTCCCAGGCTGAAGCCTGGGCCCGGTGATGCGCTGCCCTGAAGGGCGGTGCCGCCCCGGGCACACGCTTGAGCGTGTGAACTCTCATGACGCGCCGTCCATTCTTCGTGCTACCGCGTCCCACACCTCGGGACCTGGATGCCAGGGGACGCGTGCGAGGAGGGGGACCGCGAACTCGTGCGCCAGCTCTTCACCGGCGCGGCCCGTGAACTCGCCGTCCACCATGTTCTCCACGACGCCGAGCAGCTCCGCGCCGCGCTCCCGGGCGAACTGCATCGCCCGGCGCACCGCAGCGCGCGACTCGGCCGTGGGAATCGTCACCGTGAGCACCGCCGGCGGCGCCGGCAGCAGGTCGACGAGCTCCTGGAACCGCTGGATCCCGGGCGGCAGGTCGACCAGCAGGCGGTCGAGCGTACCCCAGGCGACGTCGGCCAGGAACTCCCGCAGCGTCGCCGCCTCGAGTGTCTCGCGCCACACATGGCTCTCGGCCTCGGGGCCTCGGAACCCGAGCGGCTGGCCGTCCTGGAGCAGCAGCCCCATCGAAAAGCAGCGCACGCCCTCTGCGCTCACCGCAGGCTCGATCGCGTTCTCGTGCAACGCGCAACGTGCAACCGGGAGGTGCAGCAGTGCGGGGATGGTCGGCCCGTTGAAGTCGGCGTCGAGCACGCCCGCGGCCCGACCGGCGCGCGCCAGGGCCTGACCGAGGCCCGCGGTGGCGAAGCTTTTCCCCACGCCGCCCTTGCCGCTCATCACGGCGACCACCCGGCCCACGCCCCCGAGCCGCGCCGCCACCCGGCGCCGCTGGGCCGCGATCTGGCCGGGCAGCCCGGAGCGGTCCGGCTCGGTCAGGTCGTGATAGGTGCGAATGTGGAGGGGCATGAGGCAAAAAAGATGCGTTGCCAGACGCCACGACGCCAAGTCGCAGGGACGGACCCCGGGCGCAAGCCCGGGGACCAGGCTAGTTTTCCCCCATGATCGACGAGCTGAAGAACAAGCTCCAGGCCGAGGTGGAGCGCCTGAACCACGAGATCAACTTCGTGCTGCCGAAGGAGATCGAGCGGGCGCGGGCGCACGGCGACCTGCGGGAGAACTCCGAGTACAAGGCGGCGCTGGAGCGCCAGCAGTTCGTCACGTCGCGCTTGAGCCACCTGCGGCTGCGGCTATCCAAGCTCTCGAGCGTCCAGGAAGCCGACATCCCGCGTGACCGCGTGGGGTTCGGCTCCCGCGTGACGGTGCAGGACGTCGACACCAAGCAGCGGGAAACGTACGCGCTCACGCTGGGTGAGTTCATCGAGGGTGACGACGACGGGGCCGAAACGCCGGTCTCGATGGCGTCCCCCCTCGGCAAGGCGCTGTTGGGCGCCAAGGTCGGACAATCGGTCACCACCGCCCTTCCCATGGGGCAGCGGCGCTTCAAGGTCGTGGAGCTCGAGACCGTGCACGACCTGGCGGAAAAAAAGTAGCGGCGCAGCTTGCTGCGCCCCTACCTCATAGTTCGAGGTGGAACACCACGGGCCCGCTCGGACTCGCAGAGCCGGCCCGCGGCTCGATGCTCATCGCGGCGCCCGTCACCTGCTCCCCCGTCAGCGGCAGCGGTAGTCCCATCACCATGGGCTGGTCCCGATCCATCGCCATCACCGCCGCGGGCCGCATACCCTTGTCGGTGACGAACCACAGCTGATATGCCTGGTCCCGCGCATTCGGGGCCAGGCCGTCGCAGCGTACCAGCCAGCGGTGCCGCGCGCTGTCGGCGAAAATGGTCACCGTCCCGACGCGGCCTCCCGTCGAGACGGGCACCTGAACGAGTCGGGTCGCGGGGTCGTGGATGAAGCTCGAGACGGTGTCTTCCAGCGCCGCGACCCGCGCCGCGAGTCGATCGCGCTCCGCCGCGAGCGCGGCGATCGTGCGCTGCGCCCACCACGCGCTCCCCGCTCCCGCCGCCACGACCACGAGCGCCGCCGCCACCGCGAGCGGCC
>DATDFC010000071.1:0-18760 GCA_036522815.1 Gemmatimonadales bacterium
GGGCGGCCGCGCTGCGCCGCAGCTCGGCGGTGACGCGGTACGAGGCGGAGGCCCGGCACCTCGCCGAGCGGGACCAGCAACAGGGTCTCGGGCTGCCGCGGCTGTTTGCCTGGGCACGATCGCAGCGCGATGCGCCCGCGCTCGAGTCGCTCGTGGCGAAGCTCGGGATCGCGGCGCTGCAGCAGACCGTCGAGCGGGGCGACAGTGTCGAGGCGGCCAGCGCGCGACGCCTGCTCGCGCGGCTCTGGGTCAACCTCGCGTTCTACGAGCCGCGCGCCTATCTGGCGACCGGGGCGCCCGACCGCGCGTTGCGGATGCTCGAGGCGGCGGCGAGCATCGGCCCGATCGAGGGCGAGGCGTGCGCCCTGCTGCGCCAGGCTCTCGCGGCGACGAGCGCGGCGCGGCCGGCGCGGCTCGCCGGGGAGTGCGCATCCTAGCCGAGGGTGACGGTTATCTTGGTCGGTGACATGACGGTGTCCCCGTCCTCCTCCCCGTGGTCGCGGCCGGACGATGCGGTCCGGCAGACGCAGCTCGACGCGATGAAGCGACAGGCCACCGGCCTGCTGGCGCTCGCGGCGGTGGTGTTCGTGGGGGCGAGCCTGTACGAGGGACAGTTCCCGTGGCTCGGCTACGTGCGCGCCACGGCGGAAGCGTCGCTGGTCGGCGGCCTCGCGGACTGGTTCGCCGTCACCGCCCTGTTCCGTCACCCTCTGGGGCTCCCGATCCCGCACACCGCGATCGTGGCCACCCGCAAGGAGCGCATCGGCCGGATCCTCGGGACCTTCGTGCAGAATCATTTCCTGTCGCATGAGGTGGTCGCCGCCAATCTGCGGGCCGTGCGTCCCGCCGAGCGCGCCGCCCGGTGGCTCGCCGACCCCGAGCACGGGCGGCGCATCGCGCGCCAGGTCGCGAGCGGCGTGGCGAAAACGCTCGACACGCTGCCCGACGCCGACGTCCGCGCCCTGGTGCACCAGGTCGTGAGCGCGCGCCTCCAGGCCACGCGGGTGGCGCCCGCGCTCGGCAAGACGCTGGCGCTGGTGCTGTCGGACGACCGCCACCAGGGCTTGCTGAACGAGGCCGTGCGGTTCGCCGCCCAGGCGGTGCACGACAACCGCGATGTGATCCGCGAACGGGTACGGGCCGAGAGTCCGTGGTGGGTGCCGGGCGTGGTGGACGACCAGATCTACCAGCGCATCATCGTGACCGTCGAGGGGCTGCTGCGGGACATCGGCGCCCGACCGGACCACCCGCTGCGCGCGGCGTTCGATACGGCGCTGCGGGACTTCGTCGACCGCCTGCAGCACGCCCCCGACGTGATCGCACGCGCGGAAGCGCTCAAGCAGGAATGGCTCGCCGATCCCGCGATCGCCGACCTGTCCGCTCGCCTCTGGGAAGCGATGCGGCGCGCCATCGTCGCCTACGCCACGCGGGCGGACGGCGCGGCCCCTGGACCTTTCGAGCGCGGCCTCAGCGAGTTCGGCGCGGCCCTGCTCGCCAACGACGCGCTGCTCGCCGAGCTGGACGACCTGGTCATCGACCTCACGGCCTCCGTGGTGGAGCGGTACCGTCACGAAATCGGAGACTTGATCGCCCAGACCGTCGCCGGCTGGGATCCAGAGGCGACGGCGCGGCGGTTCGAGCTGGCCGTCGGGCGGGACCTGCAGTTCGTGCGCATCAACGGCACGCTCGTGGGAGGCCTGGTCGGGCTGCTGATCTACACGGTCTGGCACCTCTGGCACTGACGCCGGCTCATCGCGGCACCGGCAGCCCGCTCGGCACCGCGGCCGGAACGAGGGCGCTCAAGTCCCGGGCCGACGGATCCGTCAACGACTTCAAGAATGCCACCAGGTCCGCCCGCTCGTCGTCGCTGAGGTGGAGCGGTGTCCGCAACCGGAAATCCAGCGACTGGATCACGGAATCGGTGGTGGCGGCGTCGCCGTGGTACGTGGCGCGCAGCGCCGGGTCGAGCTGGGAGGCGTCGTAGGTCTGGAGCGCGAGCGGCACGTCATTGTAATGACGCACCACCGCGTCGAGCGTCGGGAAGGCGCCGTCGTGCATGTACGGGGCCGTGAGCTCGACGTTGCGCAGCGGTGCCACCCGGAACGCGAACTGATAGAAGTTCTGGGTCGGGAGGTCGCCGCGACCGCGGTCGAGGGGCGGAGACTCAGGCGTTCCAGGCCCGAGCTGGGGCACGCCGGCGTTCGCGAAGCCCGTCCCGCCCAAGAGCGGCCCGCTGTGACACGTGGAGCACAACGCCTTGCCGAAGAACAGCTGCGCGCCGCGCTTCTGCTGCATGGTCAAGGCCGCATCGTCCTGGGTCAGGTACCGGTCGAACGGCGAGTTCGTCTTGGTGAGCGCGGCGACCTGGAAGGCCGCCAGCGCCTCGGCCGCCTGCTCGAAGCGGAGCGCGCTGGTCGGCGTATTCGGGAAGGCGCGGTTGAACTTTGCGACGTACTCGGGGATGGCGAGCAAGCGCTGCATGAGCGCTTGCCATACGGCAGCCGAGTCGCTATCGGCGATCTGCGCCAGCTCGTTCGGCGCCCCGAACACGTCCTGATCCCCCGGCTCGCCCCGCATCTCCCTCCGGTCCAGCACGGGGAGCATCGCCTGCGCCCGCAAGAGGTTCGGTACATCTCCGGACCCCGGGGGCCCGCCATTAAAGCCCGACAGGAAACGCGCGACCCGACCATCCCAAAACAGATAGAACAACCCGAGCCCGTCGTTCAGCAGCGACGGTGCGTTGCGCCGTACGAACTGACGTCCCGAGCCGAGGGTGCGCGAGGGCCCCAGGCCCGTGCCCCCGGTCCCGATGGACAGCGACAGGCCATCGCCCTCATGGGTCGACGGGTGGTGGCAGGTGGCGCACGCTATGTCGCGATTGCCGCTCAGGATCTTGTCGAACATCAGCGCCTGGCCGAGATCCACCAGCGCCTGGGGCTGGGCGGGGACAGGCCCGATGGGGATCACTCCCCAGCGCGCGATGTCCTGGTGCAGCTGTGCGTCGAGCGCCGGCCCGGTCGGGGTCCACGTTCGCTCGCACCCCGCGCCCAGCGCGAGCAGCCCGCAGCAGATCGCAACGATGGTCCGTGGCACGAGTCCCTCCTCGACGTGCTCGCTCAGTGCAGCGGCAGGGAGAGCGAGATCTGATGTGTGACGACGCTGACGCCCCGCAGGGTCAGTGGGCCGTCCGGCGCGACCAGCAACTCGCCGGAGCGCACACCCGCCGCATCCGCCAAGAACATCGCCGTGCTCTGGGTGCCGGGACGCCCGGTGCCCTTGGTGACCCGCCCGGTGTAGCGCAACTCCAGCTCGGGAAACCGCAGGGTGAGGCCCCAGGTGGGCGTCCATTCGACCCACCACTCCTCTTGCGGGCGGACGGCGCTCTGCACGAAGTCACGCTGGACCAGCCAGTAGTGCACCGTGCGGGCGGCGAGGCCCAGCTGCCAGGTCGCGCCGCGCGGCCGGCCGCCGAGCGCGACGTCACGACCGATCCCCATGCGAAACTGGAAATTGGAGAAGTGGAACCGGTTCTCGATCGTCTTGCCGCCCACAGGGATGGTGTCGCCCGCGCTGGTCGCGGTCGGGGCGGCCGCGGCGGCCCAGGTGTCGCTCCAGATCGGCTCGTACACGGCGTCGAGCCCGAACAGCGCGGGTCCGCTGGTGCGCGACACGCCGACACCGATCTGATAGGCGTGCGAATGCCCGGGATCGCGGGGGATGTTCATCAGCTCGTAGTTCGGGATTTTGGGGTGTGACATCAGGTTCCCCGTCCCGAGCCAGCCGATGCGCCAGCCCGACGCCGTGAGCGGCCGCTCGTATTGCAGCTGCAGGCCCCACGTGTCGGTGCGATCGAGCTCGTGGTCGACGCGGGGGCGCTGCTGCACCGTCTGCGTTCCCGGGTCCCAGAACAGATCGACATAGCTCACGTCCTGCGACATGCCGAAGTGGTTGTGGAGCACGACCGCGTCGAGCGCGCGGTCGCCCGCCCATTCCTTGAGCAGCCCCGCCCGCACGTCCACATCGTGCCCGAACTGGTTGATGCTCTGACTGCCGGGGCAGAGGAGGTCGACGCCGTCCATCGCGTTTAGCCGCGCCCAGGAGACGCTTGCCGCCAGGGAGACCCTCTGCTCCGGTAATGTCTTGCCGATGAGGGCGAAGAGGTACGCATTGCCGTGTGACTCGGGCGCGGGCGGCGTCCCGACGATGGGAAGCGGACCTTGTATCACCACCCCGGGCGGCGGTGGCCCCGTCAGCACCGACCCCGGCGGCCTGCTCGGGTCGACCTCCTGAACCGCGAGCGACAGCGCGCCGAACCAGGAGCCCATCGGCGCGATGGTGGCGACCGGCAGGGTGCGCCCGCCGCCGGCGTCGTTCGAGACCCCGTATACCATGGGCGACCCGAAGAGGCGCGCGATCGAGAGGCGGGCCCCCTTGGCGGGGTTCCGGAACGGATCGAGCAGCGTGTCGGGGAGTCCGATTGCGACGCCTCCCATGCCCTGATTCAGCGACGGGAACACGTCGAACTGATCGCCCTGCGCGATCGGGACCGTCTTGATCGAGATCAGCTGGGCACCCAATGGCGGGGCGGTCGTGAGGAACAGGGCCGGCAGGAGAAGGGCGCGCGGGACGGTCATCGGGCACCTCGCTCGAGCTAAAGAGGAAGGCTTTTAGAAGGGGATACCCTGAGGGGCGGGCGGCGCGTCACACGCCGCGCGGGCCTTCCCGGCCTCTCTTGCGTGGTGAGGCCGCCACAGGTGAATCTTGCAGTACTCAAATCCCGGCCCCAATCGTGAGACCCTGGCAAGAGACAATCGCGCAGACGCTTCGCGCCGTGCACCTGAACAGCCTGCGTAGTCGGCTCCTGGTGCTGGCCCTGGTTGCGACCCTCATCCCGACAGTCGCGATCCTGTCCTCGTTCCGGCATGAGCAGCCGTCGCTCAGCGATACAGTGGCCCAGGAGCTTCGCAGCGTGAGCTCGGAGGCGGCCCGCCAGGCGGACGTGTGGCTGGACGAGCGCCTGTCCGATCTGCGGGTGGCCGGGGGCTCGTTCGTCTTGTCGGAGAACCTCGCCAGGATCCGGCCCGGGACGGCGGGCAGCCAGGCGTCGGCCCGGCTGCGCGACTACCTCAACTCCGTGCGGGAGCGCTGCACGGGGTGCGAAGCCCTGCTGGTGGCGGACGCACGGGGACGCACGGGAGCAACGAGCATCGGCCGGACCAGCGCGATGCAGATTCCGGAGGAGCGGCTGAACGGGCTCCGCACCGGCGATGCCTTCGTGGGTGACCCCTACTGGGACTCGGGGGTGAGCAAGGCCGCGGTCGTGCTGGCGGTGCCGGTGCGCGAGGCCGACGGGCGATTCCTTGGCGCCCTGGTCGCCAAGGTCAACCTGCGCTCGGTGGGGGATATGCTGCAACGGCTCGCCGCCGACGATCCGAAGAACGTCTATCTGATGACCGACGAAGGCAAGCTGGTCATCAGCAGCCGGGGCAGCTCGGCCGAGCTGATGCGCACGCGGCTCCCCAAGGCGATGGTGCAGACCCTGATCGATAAGGAAGGACAGGTCGTCGAGTACAAGCGCGCGGACAACCAGGACGCTGTCGGGACGCTGCGGCGCGCGCCCCAGCTGCGGGTGGCGGCGGTGGCGGAGCTGCCGCGGGCGGCCGCCATTCGGCCTGGTGGCCAGCCGCGTCACGGTGCGGGCCTGATCCTCATGGCCCTGCTCGCCGGCGTCGGCCTGGTGGCGGGCGGTGTGGGCCTGCTCGTGGTCCGCCCGCTCGGGCGGCTCACGCGGGCCGCGAGCCAGGTGGCCGCGGGCGATCTCTCCGTCGAGCTGCCGACCAGCGCCGGCGGTGAGGTCGGCGAATTGATGCGGGTGTTCAACAACATGGTCGTGCGGTTGCGGGAGCGGGAGGCCCAAGGAGAGCTCGAGCGCCTCTCCGTCACGGACGCGCTCACCGGGCTGTACAACCGGAGGCACCTGATGGGCACGCTCGCCAACGAGGTGCAACGGTCGCGGCGGCTGCGGCGCACGTTTTCCGTGCTGCTGGCGGATGTCGACCACTTCAAGCAGTACAACGACACGCACGGCCACCTCGCCGGAGACGCCGTGCTCGTGAAGGTGGCGGAGATCTTCCGGAAGATGACCCGCGCCGTGGACTCGGTGGCGCGTTACGGCGGGGAAGAGTTCGTCGTGATGTTGATCGAAGCGCCGATCGCGATCGCGGCCACCGTGGCCGAGCGCATCCGGGCCCGGGTGGCGGGCGAAGCGTTCCAGGGCGGCAAGATGAGCGTGAGCATCGGCGCCGCGGAGTACCCGGCCAACGGCGACACGCCGGAGGAGCTGATCGCGAGCGCCGACGCCGCGATGTACCAGGCGAAGACGGGGGGCCGGGATCGCGTCATGGTCGCGGTGGGCGGTCCGGCGTCCGATCCCGAAAAGAAGGGGCGGCGCAAGGCGGACCGCTGAGTGGCTCGAGTTACCGTACCACGGGCAGCACCAGGTGCGACGCGAGCGTCGGGGAGCAGTAGACCCGCTGCGTGGCCTTGACGAAATCCGTCGCCGTCGCCTGATAGATGCTGGGCACGAATCGCTGGGGATTGCGATCGATCAGCGGGAACCACGTCGACTGCACCTGGACCATCAAGCGGTGCCCCTTGAGGAACACGTGGTCGCGGTCGCGCAGCGGGATGCGCCACTCGACGGGCGCGTTGGCGGTGAGCGGCCGGGGGTGCTCGTAGCTCGTCAGGTAGCGGCCGCGGCGCACCTCCATCGCGATCGGCAGCTCGTAGCCGTTGATCGATTGGGCGTACGCACCGGGCCGGGGTCCCGCGTCGGCATCCCATCCGTTCGGCTGGGCATCTTCCGGATACACATCGATCAGCTTGACCACGAAGTCGGCGTCACTGCCCGACGTCGACGCGAACAGATCGGCCGACACCTCGCCCGTGATCGTGAGATCGTGGTCGAGGGGAGCGCTCTCGAACGTGAGCACGTCCGGCCGCCCGTCGACGAACCGCTGGTCTTGCACCTCCCACGTGCGCCAATCGCCGCCGGGATAGGTGGGGGAGATCGGCCGTTGCCGGTACGGCACCGGGTTCGCCGGATCGGCGACGTACTCGCGGTACGCTTTGCCTCCCGCGCGCGGGCGCTCGAACGAGAGGGTGCCGTCGGCTTGTAGATACAGGCTCGTCGGCCGGGCCTCGTCGGGAGGCCACACGGTGTAGCTGCGCCAGCGGTTCGCGCCGGACTGGAATGTGGTGGCCCGCCACGTGGGTTTCTCCCCTCGCCCGTGCAGGTAATACCGGAAGAAGGGCGCCTCGATGGTCTCGCGGTACTCGCGCGCCGTTTCGTGGCCGCCCAGGGCGATCAACCCGATGCTGTCGGCCTTGGGTGCCCGCCACTGCCCGTGGTACCACGGACCCGCCACCATGAAGTTCGTGTGTTCGGGATCGTGCTCCGCGGCGTGGCGGAAGATCTGCCACGGCCCCCACGGGTCCTCCTGATCCCAGAACCCGGCGACGTTCAGATTGGGCACGGTGGAGGCGTGGAGCTGGCTCACCCAGGCCTCCTTTTTCCAGAACTCATCGTAGTCGGGATGCGCGACGACGTCGTTCCAGTAGGGAATGGAGCCGTGCAGGTACTTGGCGTTGATGTTCGAGAGCGGGCCGAGGGCCAGGTACCAGGAATAGCCGTCGTAGGTCTCGAAGTCGAAATGCGTGTTCTTGTACTTGTCGGCCTGCTCGAGCACCGCGTACTCGAAGGCGTAGCTCTCGCGCAACGCGCCGTAGCGGTGGTCGTCGTCGTTCATCCACTGGTCCACCGGCGCCGCCTGCTCGCTGATGGCCTTCAGGGCCGGATGGGGATGCAGCAGGGCCAGCGCCGTCGTCAGGCCGTCGTAGGAGACACCGAACATGCCGACGTTGCCGTTGCTCGGGACGTTTCGCACCAGCCAGGCGATGGTGTCGTAGGCGTCCGTGGTCTCGTTGGTGGCAGTCGAGTCCGCCAGGTCGACCTGCGAGGTCAGCTTGAACACACCTTCCGACTTGAACCGTCCTCTCAGGTTCTGGATCACCAGGATGTAGCCGTCCTGAGCCAGCTCCCTGAGGCTCGCCGGTACCTGTGCGATCGGCCCTTCGGGGACACCGTAGGGCGTGCGCCGGAACAGGATGGGGAGGGGCCCGGACTTGTCGGTGGGCGTCAGGATCACGGTCTGGAGACGCGCACCATCCCGCATCGGGATCATGACTTCCTGGAACGTGAACGCGGGCTGCGGCGGCGGCTGCTGCGCCTGGGCGACGGGGATGAAGAGCATCGACCCTCCTAGAAGAGCACGAGCCTGCCGCCGCCCGTCGTCACGATGACCAGGTTCATCACCAGCAGCATGAGGTCATAGTGCCAGCCGTACGCCCGCCCGCCCCAAAACCCGATCTTCCACACGAAGATCTTCTTCTGGATCGCGCCGAGCATGATGAGGATCAGCCCGATCGCGGCGAGCTGCGTGAGGATCCCGAGCGCCAGGCCCACGCTCCCGAGCACCTCCGCAGTGCCCAGGAAGATCGTGAACCCGGTGCTCGCTCCGATGCTCTTGGACCGCTCGGCGGGGTTGCGGAGATGATTGCGCCCGCTGTCCAGGAACACCGCAGCCACCATGAGCCGCAACACCAACAACCCGACGTCGCCGAGCCGCAGCAGGGCGGGGAAGGGGACGTGCACGGAGGGGCCTAGCGGGCCCTTGCGGTCTGACGCGTCCCGGGAGCCGCCGTGGCGGCCGTCGCGCCGTCGGCGTGCGCCTCGACGAACCACAGCCATTTGTCGACGCCGCGCGAGATCTCGGTGCAGATGTCGGTGGCGTCCGTGTCCCCCAGCTCGTCCGTCTCGTCGATCGCGCGGCGGATGCGCTCGCCGAAGCTCGCGAGCGCATTGGACAGCGCCCACACGTGCTCCTCGCCGCTCGATATGTTGATCGGGTATTGCGGCAGCTCGGAGCGCTCGGCGACGATCGCGGTGACCCCTTCGGCGACGCCGCCCAGCTGGACGATGCGCTCCGCCAGCAGGTCGACGTACTCGTCGGCGGCGCCGTGAATCTCATCGAACAGCTTGTGGAGGGCGATGAACTGCGGACCCTTCACGTTCCAGTGGGCCTGCTTGGTCTGCAGCTCGAGGTCGATCGCGTCGGCCAGCCGCTGGTTCAACAGGTCGATCACCTGACTGCGGGCGGATTCGGGGAGATCGTTGAGGGTTGCGTGTGTGGCGCCAGCCATGGTCGGCTCCGGGTGTGGAAAGTGAGTGATCAACGCTGCTTGATGAACGTGCCGTCGCGCAGCTCGGCGTAGGCGCGCCGCAGCTCCGCTTCGGTGTTCATGACGATCGGCCCCTGCCACGCCACCGGCTCGGCGATGGGCCGGCCCGAGACGAGCAGAAAGCGGATGCCCTCCTCGCCCGCCTGTACCGTGATTTCGTCCCCTGAATCGAATAGCACGAGGGAGCGATTGCCGGTGAGCTCCGGCGTCCCTTCCGCGCTCCCGACCCATTCGGTGCGGACCGCGCGGGGTGCGGAGGCGTCGCGGAAGCTGCCGCTGCCCTCGAACACGTAGGCGAAGGCGTGGGCCGACCCCTCGACGGGCAGTGTCTTGCGCACCCGCGGCGGCACCCAGACATCCAAGTAGCGGGGATTGGCGGCGACGCCGGCCACCGGACCGGCCTTGCCCCAGAAGTCGCCGCACACCACGCGCACCCGCGTGCCGTCGTCGTCCACCGCCTCCGGGATGTCGGCCGCCGCGATGTCCTGGTAGCGCGGCCGGGTCATCTTGAGGGACGACGGCAGATTGGCCCAGAGCTGGAACCCGTGCATCCGTCCCTGCGGATCTCCCTGGGGCATCTCCTGGTGGAGGATCCCGCTCCCGGCGGTCATCCACTGCACGTCGCCCGAGCCGAGCGTCCCGCGGTTCCCCAGGCTGTCTCCGTGGTTCACGCTTCCCGCGAGCACGTACGTGATCGTCTCGATCCCGCGGTGTGGATGCCAGGGGAAGCCCGCCAGGTAATCCTGCGGGTGCTCGTTGCGGAAGTCGTCTAATAGAAGGAAAGGGTCGAAGTCGCCCGTATTGCCGAACCCGAAGGCCCGGCGCAGCTTGACGCCCGCGCCTTCGAGGGTGGGCTGCGACTGCACGACTCGCTTGATCGGCCGGATGGACACAACACCTCCCGAACGTGGAAAGAACATAGCGCAAACCGCGGCGTCGCGCCGGAAGTTCCCGCGCGTCGCAGTCGCAGCCCTGGCGGCGTGTTTCCCGGCGTTCTAGCGTTCTACACCACTCACACGACATCAGGAGATCGACACATGCGCACCTGGTACGGACTGACGACGACCGTCGTGCTGCTTTCGCTCTCGCCCAACGTGCCGAAGACCGCCACCATCAAGACGCGGGAGATCGAGTACCGGCAGGGCGAGACCGTGCTGCAGGGATTCGTTGCCTGGGACGACGCCGCGCGCGGTCGGCGGCCCGGAGTGCTGGTGGTCCACGAGTGGTGGGGTCACAACGAGCACGCCCGCAACCAGGCGCGGCGCCTGGCCGAGGCGGGCTACGTCGGCTTCGCGCTCGACATGTACGGTAAGGGTAAAGTCACCACCCATCCACAGGACGCGCAGGCGTTCGTGACCGAGGTGACCAAGGACCCGGCGGTGCTCGCCGCCCGGTTCAATGCGGCGCTGGAGCAGCTGAAGCGGGACCCGCACGTCGATACGACGCGCCTCGCCGCCATCGGGTACTGCTTCGGCGGGGCGGTGGTGCTCGGCATGGCGCGCGGCGGCGCGGACCTGGCAGCGGTGGTGACGTTCCACGGTGCGCTCGCGACCACCTCGCCCGCGCAGCCCGGGAAGGTCAAAGCCCGGATTCTCGTCCTCGCGGGCGGCGCCGATCCGTTCGTGCCGGCCGAGCAGTTGGAGGCGTTCAAGCGGGAGATGCAGGCGGCGGGCGCGCGGTTCGAGGTGATCACGTATCCGGGCGCCAAACATGGGTTCACCAACCCGAGCGCCGCGCAGTACGGCATGCCCCAGCTCGCCTATGATGCCGCGGCGGACCGGGAGTCGTGGGCGGCGATGCTGAAGCTGTTCAAGGAGATCTGGCCCACCTGAGCGGACGACTCGAGAAGGGCCTGGCGCCCGATGCCGATGTGCGCCTCCGGGCGGCGCTCGCGGGTCGCTATGCGATCGAGCGCGAGCTGGGGCACGGCGGCATGGCGACGGTCTACCTCGCGGACGACGTCAAGCATCACCGGGTCGTGGCGGTCAAAGTGCTGCGACCCGAATTGGCCGCGTCGCTCGGTCCGGAGCGTTTCCTGCGCGAGGTCGAGATCGCGGCGCGGCTCAACCATCCGCACATCCTCGCGCTGTACGACTCCGGTGAGGCCGGCGGCTTCCTGTTCTACGTCATGCCCCACATCAAGGGTGAGTCGCTGCGCGCCAAGCTCGAGCGCGAGAAGCAGCTGCCGGTGGATGAGGCCCTGGCCATCACCCGCCAGGTGGCTGCCGCCCTGAGCCACGCGCACGCCCACCAGGTGATTCACCGCGACATCAAGCCGGACAACATTCTGCTGCACGAGGGCGAGGCGATGGTGGCCGACTTCGGGATCGCCCTCGCCGTCAACGCGGCGGCGGCCGGTCGCGTCACCCGGACGGGATTCGCCCTGGGGACTCCGGAGTACATGAGCCCGGAGCAGGGCGCGGGGGAGCGGACGCTCGACGCACGCAGCGATGTGTACAGCCTCGCCTGCGTGCTGTACGAGATGCTCGCCGGCGAGCCGCCCTACACAGGGCCGACGGCGCAAGCCTTGCTCGCCAAGGTGATGGTCGACCCTGTGCCGGCGGTGCGCCGGCTGCGACCCACCGTGCCGCCGGGTGTGGACCAGGCGCTGCGCACGGCCCTCGCCAAGGCGCCGGCCGATCGCTTCGCCTCGATGACGGCGTTCGTCGACGCCCTCGCCGCGCCTGCCGCGCCCCGGCCGCCGTCGGTCGCGGTCCTGCCGTTCCGGAATCTGAGCGCCGACCCGGAGAACGAGTACTTCGCCGACGGGATCACGGAGGACGTCATCGCTCACCTGTCGAAAATCCGCGCGCTCAAGGTGATCTCGCGCACGTCGGTGATGCCGTTCAAGCAGCGGGAGCAGAGCCTCAAGGAGATCGCGGCGCGGCTCGAGGCCGCGACCCTGCTGGACGGCAGCGTGCGGCGCGCGGGCGATCGCGTGCGCATCGTCGCGCAGCTCGTCGATGCCGAGACGGACCGGCACCTCTGGGTCGAGACGTACGACCGGCAGCTGACCGACATCTTCGGGATCCAGACCGACGTGGCGCTGCACATCGCCGAGGCGCTCAAGGCGGAGCTGTCCGTGGACGAGCGGACGCGCATCCGCAAGGAGCCGACGAGCGACCTCCGCGCCTATCAACTCTATCTCCTGGGCCGGCATTGGCTGGTGCGCTACACGCCGGCGGCGATGCAGCGCGCTATCGAGCATTTCCGGGGCGCCATCGGCAGAGACCCGACGTACGCGCTGGCGTACGCGTCCGTGGCCATGACGTACGCCGAGCTGGCGGAGAGCGGGGCCATGCCCCCGGACGCGGCGGCAAGGGACGCGAAGCAGGCCGCGGCGCACGCCCTCCGGATCGACCCGCAGCTGGGCGAGGCCCATTGCACCGTGGCGTACCTCAAAACCATCTGGGACTTCGACTGGGCGGGCGCGGAAGCGGAGTTCAAACGGGCGCTCGAGCTGAGTCCCAACAGCGCCGATACGTATGATCTATACGGCCGGATGTGCTCGGCGGTCGCGCGCTACGACGAGGCCATCACGCTGCAACAGCGGGCGCAGGAGCTGGACCCGTTGGCACATCGGCTCGACGTGGCCACGACGCAGCTCCGAGCCGGGCGCTACCCCGAAGCGGCCCGCGGGGCCGCGCGGACGTTGGAGTTCGATCCCGATCACGAACGTGCCCTCGCCACGCGGGGATGGGCGGTCTTCAAGCAGGGAAAGACGGACGAGGGGTTGGCGGATCTGGAGCGGGCCGTCGCGCTCACGCCGGGGAACACGCAGTGGCTGGCGCAGCTGGGACAGGCGTATGCACTGGCAGGCAAGGTCGACCAGGCCCGGGATGTGCTGCGCCAGCTCGAAGAGCGCGCGCGGGAGACGTACGTCTCACCCTACCATCTGGCCTACGTCGTCACCGGGCTGGGCGAGCACGATCGGGCGATGGACCTGCTGGAGCGCGCGTTCGAGCAGCGTGCCGGCGCGATCTACGGGATCAAGGGCTCGTTTCTGTTCGCGCCCCTGCGGACACACCCGCGATTCCAGGCCCTGCTCGCCCGGTTGAACCTGAACCCCCACTAAACTAGAGGGCCCGCCGCAGCGCGGCGGCGAGCGTGTTCGCATCGCCCGGCTCCTCGTGCGGCCGGCCATTGATGAAGAAGCGCGGCGTGCCGCTCACGCCGCTCCGCACCCCGCTCAAGAAGTCGTCGCGCACGCGCGCGGCGTGCGTATGGTCGACCAGCTCTCGCATCACCCGTTCGGCATCGATCCCGAGCTCGCGCGCGTACCCCACCAGGTCCTCGTCCTCGAGCGCCGCCTGATGCTGATACAGGAGATCGTGCATCTGCCAGAACTTGCCCTGCGCGGCAGCGGCCTCGGCCGCCTCCGCGGCCCGGGGGGCGTGGGGGTGCTCTTCGGCCAGGGGAAAGTGCCGGAACACGAAGCGGACGTTGGGTCCGAGCTCGCGCAGCACCCGCTTCAGCTCGGGGTAGGCGGCGCCGCAAAACGGACACTCGAAGTCGCCGTACTCCACCAGCGTTACGCGCGCGTCCGCCGGTCCCAGGACATGGTCACGCGGGCCGACCGGCGGCGTGAGCAGCGCCCGCGGAGCTTTCATCGCCGGGCGGGCGCGAGCGGCCCCAGGGTGCGCGCCGGTCCGATACGGCGGGTCTCGATGGTCTGGAAGGTCGTGGTCCACGTGCGGCCGTCGTCGGTGGAGCGGTCGGCGCTCCACGAAAAGCGATCCGGTCGGATGTCGTAGTAGCGGATCCGCCACAGCGATGGCTGCGGGCTCATCACGCCGAACTTCTGCTCGATGCGCATTTCCGGGCCGACGCGCTGCCCGGTGCCGACGTTCTGCAGTCCCGAGCCCTGTTCGGTCGAGACCAGGTCCCAGCGATCGAGAGCGGCGTTGTACGCCCGCAGCGTCTTGGTCGCGTAGTAGGTCTGGCCGCTGTCGCCGACGACGCGGTATTCGTCCAGGATCTGGCCCTCATCGAGGCGCACGGCGCTCCAGAAGCCGCGCATCGTCCCGTACTGGCGATTCATCGCGGTGAACTCCCAATCGCCGAGCAGGTAGTCGAAGTCGGCGTGATGGGCGTCATAGGATGCCCGGATCTGCTCCGCGGTTCGCCCATCCGCGGCCTGCGCGGAGATCAGCGGTGCAACGACGAGCAGCAGTGCGGCACAGAGCGGGAGCGCGATGGAACGCATGGGAGCCTCGGAAGGGTGAGCGCGTCAGCGACCAAGTTGCACGCCGGCCGGGCCACGGGCAACATCCCGTGCGGCACGCCCAGAGGGCTATCATCGACGCTTCAAACCCTGTACATATCCTTGGTGAGGAACGACATGACACTCGCGCCCGACGACTTTCAGAGTCGCCTGCGCGTCTTGCTGGGCCTGCGAGGTGCGGTGCTCACGGACGACGAACTGTCCCAGATGGCCGACTCCTACCCGCGCTGCGGGGGGAAGGGGCCGTGGGACGTGCGGCAGTACGTGGCCCGCGGCAGCGCGGGCGCCCGGGAATACCGCGTGGTGCGGGGCACGAGCGTGCAGGACGTGTACCGCACCGCCGAGCGGCTCCGCGCCGACGCGGTCGGGACGGCGCTCAACGAGCTCGAGGCGGAGGAGCGGTCGCTCGATCACCCCCCTCGCACACCGGTTTGACTTTAGCGGTACCGCCGACTAGCGTTGGCACCAGCGAGAGTCAAGGCGGGACTTGGCCCATGCGCCGGTCCCGCCTTTGCTTTGGCGAACCGGAGGAGTGCCGATGGCTAAAGAAGAAGCGATCGAGATCGACGGCGTCGTCGAGAACGTGCTGCCCAACACCACGTTTCGCGTGCTGCTGACGAACGGCCACTACGTGCTCGCTACGATTGCGGGCAAGATGCGGCGGTTCCGCATTCGCGTGCTTGCGGGAGACCGCGTCACGCTCGCCGTGTCACCCTACGACCTCACGCGCGGGCGCATCACGTTCCGGCACAAGTGAACCGCTCGCGCCGGGAGCTGGGGCGGGCCGGGATGGTGACGGACGGCGGTGCGCCGCGCTGCCCGGGATGCCACGAGCAGCTGCAATTCGGCACCGATCGCCAGGGCCGTACCATCGAGTCCTGCAGCTGCGGCTATCGCGGATTCCTGGAGACGCGCGGCGGGTGCGCGGAGCTGCCGACGGTCGCTCCGGTCCGGCCTCACAAGGCGGGGTGACGCCGCAGCAAATCGTCGACCTCCATCTGTCGCAGCACCATCCCATGATAGGCCCCGCGGGCGGCCATCAGCTCCTCGTGGGTACCGCGCTCGGTGACACGCCCGTCGTCCATCAAAAGGATCATGTCGGCGCGCCGGATGGTCGAAAGGCGATGCGCGATCACGAACGTGGTGCGGCCGGCCAGGAGCGTGGCCATGGACGCCTGAATCAGCTGCTCGCTTTCCGTGTCCAGGTTGCTCGTCGCTTCGTCGAGGATGAGGATCTGCGGTGATGCCAGAATCGCCCGGGCAATGGCCAGGCGCTGCTGCTGACCGCCCGACAGCTTGACGCCCCGCTCGCCAATCGATGTCTCGTACCGGTCGGGAAGCTTGACGATGAACTCGTGGGCGTTGGCCCGCCGGGCGGCGTCCTCGATCTCGGCGTCCGTCGCGTCGCGGCGGCCGTACGCGATGTTCTCCCGGACCGAGCCATCGAACAAGAACACGTCTTGCTGGACGATGGCCAGCAGGTCGCGATACGTCCGCAGGCGCAAGTCCCTGATGTCGATGCCGTTGAGGAGGATGCGTCCCCTGGTGGGGTCGTGGAACCGCGCCACCAGATCCGTGACCGTCGTCTTCCCGGCGCCGCTGCGGCCCACCAGGGCGACCACCGAGCCGCCGGGCACGGTGACGGCGAAGTCGCGCACCACCGGTTGGCCCTCGCGATAGGCGAACTCGACGTTCTCGAAGCTGATCTCGCGCACCACGCGCGGCGCGTCCCGCGCACCGCCGCGGTCCGGCTTGTCGTCGTCCATCGCCAGCACGTCGAACACCCGCTCCATCGCCGCGAGCGAGCGCTGCAATTCGGAGAACGAGTTGACGATCTGCCAGACGGGACCCAGCAGCAGAAACGTGTACCACTGGAAGGCCATGATGTCCCCGATCGAGGCCCCGCCCGTGATGTTCATGTACCCGCCGTACCACACGATCACCACGTTCACGCCCGCCTGCATCAGGCCCCAGGACGTCCACAGCACCAGCTCGCGGCGATGCGCGAACAGCTCTTTGCGCAGCACCGTGTGGCGGCCGCGCATGTAGTTGAGCAGCTCTTGCAGCTCCCGCCGGAACGCCCGCACGATGCGAATTCCCGAGAACGTCTCACCCACCCGGCCGTCGATGTGCTCCACGTCCCGCCGCAGCGAGCGGTAGATCGGCCGGATGCGCCGCGCCGCGGTGAAACTGATCAGCATTGCGCCGGGAACGACGGCCATCGCCGTCAGCGCCAGCCGCCAGTTCAGGACCAGCAGCACCCCGACGGCCACGGCCAGACGGATGAGCGACACGAGCGGCGACACGAGCGCCATCTGCAGCAGGCCGGTCGTCGTTTCCACGTCGCCCGTCAAGCGGGACAGGATGCCGCCGGTCTTCATGTCCCACAGCCTGGAGAGCGGTAGGTGCAGCAGCCGCTCGAACAGCGACCGGCGCAGCGACATCATGACGCGGACGTTGAGCAAGCGCTGGCGGTAGTCCCGCACTGCGTCGATCACGTTGGACAAGACCACCACGGCGACGAACGCCGCTCCCGCGAGCTGCAACCGCGCCAGCCGGGACGCGGTGTCGAGCCCCGTTTTGAGCAGGACCCGATCGATGATGAACCGCATGAACAGCGGCTCGATCATCTGGAGTCCGGTGGTGAGCAGGGCGAGGACCAGGAGCGCGATGGCAGCGGAGCGATACGGCCGCAGCCAGCGCAGGTAATCGCGCACGTAGGCCCGTCGCTCGTCCCGAGCCGGACGCTGCGAGTCGCCCGGCTCCGCGACGTCGTCGAGGCGCCGCCGCTTGTAGTCCTGGACGAAGCCGCGATAGCGCTGCCGTGAAGAGACGTTCACGAGCTCCAATTTGTCGCCCCGCGATGGGAGATAGCCAGCCGGGCTTGCGCTCGGCCTCGCCATGGGGGGATATAGAAGGCCACCGGAGGATGACCATGGCCGCTCTTTCGCTTGCACGCGTCCTGTTGCTGCTCTCGCTGTCGGTCGCGCTCGACACCGCGGCCGACGCACAGACGGCGACGCCAGCCCCCGCCGGCGCGGCGGTGGCGTGGACCATCAAGACGAAGGGAGACGTCCGCTGGCAGCAGGTCACGCCGGCCGGCGCGCTCCTCATCTCGACCGACGCCGAGCTCGCCGGCGTCGACATCGAGCGTGGCCAGGTCACCTGGGAAAAGCCCGAGCTCGGCGGCTTGCCGCCCGACAGCGTGCGCATGGTCGAGGGCTCCCTGCTCATGGAGGCGGCGCGCCCCGGTCTGCTGATCGTCTTCGATCCCGTGACCGGGGCGGTCGTGTTCGATTCCCGGCGCCTGAACCTCGCCCAAATCGTCACCCGGCGCGTGCTGCCGCAGAGCGGCACGCTGCTCGTCCACGGGCGGCGCGCGGCCGGGCCTCCGGTGGTCGCGCTGTTCGACCTCGTGACGGGCGATCAGCGCTGGGCCAACGAGGCGCTGTTCGAGCAGACGGAGCCCCAGAAGAAGGGGCTGGGCGGCCTGATGCAGCGCCTGGTGACCGCCGCCTCCGAGGCCACGGCGCTGGAGGTGCTGCAGGCGGGGCCCGACATGATCGTGGTCCACACGCTGATGGGCCTGCGCGCGCTCGATGCGCGCAGCGGAGCGGTGCGCTGGTCGGCCACGCTGCCCACCGCCCGCGCCGGCAACCCGGCGCGCCACGTGCGGCTGTTTCCGTCGCTCGACAAGACCGACCGCATCTACGTGGGCTTCGACGACCGCCTCATGGCCTACCGCCTCGCCGATGGCCAGGCGCTCTGGGCCAAGCCCGCGACGATCGATGGCTGGGTGCACGGCATCGTGCAGCATCCCAACGGCATCATCATCCTGCCGGAGTCGCCGCCCGCCAATCAGGCGACGGGCAACGTGCGCATCGTCAACGGTGTCGTGCAGACGGGGCTGAACGTGGCCCGCTACGACGATGGCACGACCATCGCCGACAAGCCGCTGCGCATGCGGGGGACGGTCACGGACGCCCTCATCACCGGTGGCTCTGCCGTGCTCGCCGTCGACGCCGAGTCGCGCACCTTCGTGAACGTGCTGGACGTGGCCACCGCGACCGTGCGCTTGAAGAAGGACGTGAAGATCAAGGGCCAGCTCGACTATGCCGAGCTGACCCCCGCGGGCCTGCTCTACATCTCGCGGCCCGACGCGTCCACCAACGCCGAAGTGAATGTGATCGATCTCGCGTCGGGTGAGCCCAGATTCAAGGACGCGATCGAGAGCGG
>DATDFC010000072.1:0-8067 GCA_036522815.1 Gemmatimonadales bacterium
GATGATGTCGTAGATCCCCTGCTCGGCCACGCCGAACGACGCCTGGGTGCGGCGCACGTTCTCGGCCACCCGCTGCTCCTGGGTGCCGGAGAACAGGGCGCCGGCAACGAGCGCGCCCACGACCACGAGCGCGACGATCGCAATGGCGAGCGCCATGCCGCGCTCGTTCTTCAGGACGTGCTTCATACCCGACTCCTTGCGGTTCACGTGTGGCCCGCCCGTCAGTTGCACGGGCTGGGAGGCAGCGAGCGCGGTCCGCAGCGCGGATTGTTCCGCAACGCGACCCAGCTGACGACGCTATCGATCTTGTAAGCCTGCTTGCCGGTCCCCGCACTCCGGATCGGCGACGCCGTGCGGGCGCGCAGCACGAACCCGATCTGCGCCACCTTGGACGAATCGGCAGTCACGGCGCCGACGCTGTCGTAGTAACTGAACGTCACGCCGTTCGGGCCGATCAGCGGACCGATCATCGGCTGGATCGTGCCGCCCGACGCTGGATTGCGCTGCCCCAGGTACCAGTTGGTGTCCGGTGCGGGTGCCTGGTACAGCTCGTAGGCGATCTTGTCGAAGCCGCGCAGCGGCGCGCCGCGGGTGATCGCGCCCGCGCGGTTGAGGCTCGGGTCGTTGATCCATTGCGGCTGCAGGGTCAACAGGTATGCCGGGTTGTTCGCGACGTTCGAGTCGGCGCAGAACCCCGGGGTGGCGTCCTGCTGCAGCTGCGCCGCCAGCCACTGGTCGTCGTTGCGGCTGGTCGGGTTGCCTTCCCAGTACACCATGATCGAGTCGCCCTTGCTGAACGTTTGCCGGGTGCCGTAGATCGGCGTCTGCCGCACCGTCAGGACGATCTGACCGATGCCACCGCCCAACACCGGGTCCGCGCACACGAACGCCAGCACGCGCATGGCGCGGATGCGCAGCGAGGTGGCGGTCATGCCCTTGATGTCGCCGTCCGCCGCGTCCAGCTCGCGGAACTCGGCCGGCAGGATCGCGGCAGCCGCGCGGATGTTCTGCTGCAGGTCGATCGTCTGGGTCTGCGCCAGATAGACCCGCTGACTGTTGACCAGGACCTTGTACACGGCGGCCGAGACGATGCCCAACAACACCAGGGCGATCATCAGTTCGACGAGGGTGAACCCTCGGCGTGCTAGAACAAGCATGAGAGCTCCGTCTCCGTGCTGTCGGTGCGCCACTTGCCGAGCGCCGTTTGGTACTTGCTCCGCATCACGATCTGCCAGTGCTTGGCCGTCTGGTTGGGCAGATTCCACTGAACGAAGCGCCAGGAGAGGGAATCGGCTGGCGTGCCGCCCCGCATCAACACCTCCGTGCCCCCCGCCTGCGACTTGCACCCCGTGACCCGCAGCATCTCGAGCCGCCGCTGCGCGTACTGCGCCGACACGGCGGAGCGCTGCCCCCGTCCAATCATCCGGGTCACGAGCGCCGCCGAGGTCACGAGCCCCAGCAGTCCCACCGTGAGCACCAGGATCGCGATGATCACCTCGACCAGCGTGAATCCCTGTTCGCGTTTCATCAGTGCACCACCTTGCCGAGGGGATTGATCACGGTCGAGTCCAGGTTCGACCCCACGCTCCCCGCCAACCGCACGACGGTGTTGCTGGTCAGGTTGTCCAGGCTGAGCCCGCGCGGGTCGTAGCGCACCGAGTCGCGCGTCGCGACCATCGTCACCTTGTAGCGGGTACCCAGCTGCTGCACCCCCGAGACGGTGTCGACTTTGGTCGGGCAGTTCGTCGTCACCCACACGGTTGCGTTGGTGGCGAGGAAGTGGATCACGCCGGGACAGCCCCGCTGAATCGCGACCGCCCGCGCCGTCGCCGCGAGCGTGCCCACCGCCGCACGCGCCGAGCGCACGTTCGCCTTGTCGAGCGACTGCCGGATCTTGGGGAAGCCGATCGCCGCGATAATACCGATCAGCACCACCACGATGACCATCTCGATCGTCGTAAAGCCCGAGCGTTTCATGCACGTGCCTCCGTCCGCGGCCCACATACTATCACGTCCCGTGCCAAGTTGTAACATATTGTATTAATTGACGTTATGCGCGCTGATGTAACGGCCAGCACTGCAAATCAATGCACGAGTGCAGATGGCTGCACTAGTCGATGCCGTACCGATCCATCTTGTAGAACAGCGTCCGGAGGCTGACGCCGAGCCGCTTCGCGGCCGCCCGACGGTTGCCTCCCGCCTCTTCCAAGGCACCGGTAATCGCCCGGCGCTCGGCCGCCTCGACCACATCGCGTAGCGACCCCGGAGACCCCGGGGACCCCGGGCTCGCGCCCGGGGTTAGTTGGACCGCAGGGCTGAAATCCGCGGGCTCGAGGATCTCCTTGTCGGTCAGCACGGCCGCCCGCTCGATGGCGTGCTCCAGTGCCCGCACGTTCCCGGGCCACGGTTGCTCGCGCAGCCACGCGACCGACGCTTCGCTCAAGGCCACGGCGTGACCCATCCGGCGTGCCGCCTGGACCGCGAAGTGACTCGCCAGGGGCGCGATATCCTCGCGTCGCTCGGCGAGCCGGGGCAGGTGGATCGTCACCACGTTCAAGCGATCGAACAGATCGTGCCGGAACCGGCCGGCGCCGGCTTCGGTCGCGAGGTCCTTGGCCGTGGCGGCGAGGAGCCGCACGTCGACCCGCCGGGTCTTCTGGTCGCCCACGCGCCGGACCTCACCTTCCTGGAGGACGCGCAACAGCTTGGCCTGCAGCGCCAGCGGCAGTTCGCCAATCTCGTCCAGCAGCAGTGTGCCGCCGTCCGCCTGCTCGAACAGACCGGGACGGTCCCCGGACGCGCCCGTGAAGGCGCCTTTGACGGAGCCGAACAGCTCCGATTCGAGCAGTGTCTCCGGTATGGCGGCGCAGTTCACCGCGACGAACGGGCCGGCCGCCCGCGGACCGGCCCGGTGAATGGCCTGGGCGATGACCTCCTTGCCGGTACCGCGCTCGCCCGTGATGAGAACCGTGGTGCGGTGCGCGGCCACGCGTGCCACGATGTCGAGCGCTTGCCGCATCGCCGGGCTTTCGGCGATCAGCGCCCGGGTAGCGGGACTGCTGTCGAGCTGTGCCCTGAGTGTCGCGATGGTGTGACCGAGCCGCTCGCGCTCTTCCGCCTTGCGCAGCGTCAGCACGACCTCGTCCGGGCGGAACGGCTTGGCGACGTAGTCGTATGCGCCCTCCTTCATGGCGGCCAGGGCCGCCTCCTCGCCGCCGTAGGCGCTCATCATGATCACGAGGGCGGGACCGCCGCCGCTCTTGTAGGCGCGCAGGAAGGCGAGCCCGTCCATGTCGGCCATGCGCACATCGCACAGGATCAAATCGAACGGCTCGGCCCGGGCGCGCTCGAGCGCGCGGGCGGCGCTCCCCTCGGCGACCACGTCGTAGCCCGCGTCCCCCAGCAGCAGGCCCAGCGACTGGCGCAGGCCCGGCTCGTCGTCGACCACCAGTACCCGCGTCATCGGTACCGGTCCGCGCGCGGGAAGAACATCTTGAATGCGGCCCCACCTTCCCGCGCCGTATCGACCCACACGACGCCGCCCATGTCTTCCACGGCACGGGCCACGATCGCGAGGCCCAGCCCCGTGCCCCGGCCGGGCGCCTTGGTGGTGTAGAACGGGTCGAACACCTTGTCGCGGTCGTCGGGCGGCACGCCCGGCCCCGAGTCGGCGACGAATACCAGCGCACCCGGCAGCCCGGAAGAGAACTCCGGGCGCATCGGCCGGCGCTCGGTCGCACGGGGAAAGCGCGTGGGCGGCGGGTCCGTGGCGCGCTTCGAGTTCAGCTCACGGGGCCGGTAGTCCCACGGCCGGCCTCCCACAATGACGATGCCGCCGGGGGCGGCGTCCAAGGCGTTCAAGACCAGGTTGACGATGGCCTGCTCGAGGAGGTGGCGTCGGCCGAGAATGTGGGGAATCCCGGGCTCGAGGTCGAGCGCCGCGCGGGCGGCCCGCAGCGCTCCCTGGGCTTCGAGCAATGCGTACGCGCCCCGTGCCACGGCCGCCGGATCGAGCGGCGCCAACGCCTCCTCGTGGGGACGCGCGTAGTCGAGCAGGCCGCGCACGATCCGGTCGATGCGCTCGAGCTCGCGCGCCACGCCGTCGAGCACCTCGGCGTCCGCGCCCCCCCCCCGGCGCCGCAGCACTTCGACGTACGTGCCCAGCGCGCCCAGCGGGTTCCCCACTTCGTGCGCGATCCCGGCGGCGAGGCGACCAATCCCTGCGAGCTTTTCCGAGCGCACCACCTGGCCCTGGGCGTCGAGCAGATGGTCGGTCATGCGGTTGAGACGCTCGGCGAGCATGGAGAAATCGCTGGTCTCGGCGTCGGGAGCGCGTCGTGCCAGGTCGCCGTCCGCCACCGCGTCCGCCGTGGCCACGATGTGGCCCAGCGGCCACAGGATCAGTCGATTGACCAGGTGGCGGCCGAACACCACGAACACCGCCACCTCCAGCCCGACCATGAGCAGCAGCAGGACGAAGGTGCGCTCCGGGGCGAGCACGTTCACCACCAGCATCGTCGCCACGCCCACCAGGAGCGCGGCGGCGGCGAGGAACGAGAGATAGAACAGCAGCTCGGTGCGAAGCGCGGGTTTGGACGGCATGGGAGCAATACTCAGCCGCAAGCGATAAGCCGCAAGCGGTGACCGGCGTGCGACTAGTAGGTCGGCCAGTTATCGATCCATGCGTTGGAATAGCCGACCAGCTGCCCCATCCCGGCCATGGCGTTGGCGACGTTGCAGGAATTGTAGTTGAACGACTTGGTCCCGTTGCCGATGTCGTCCGGCGGCACCGTGGCGCCGAGCGTCACGTTCAACCCGGTCACCGTGGCGCCGTTCACCGCGTTGTTGCCGTTGGACGTGAGATTGTCGCCGACGAGCAGCACGCCGTTCCAGGTGATGTTGCCGCTGATCGTGAGGCTGCCCGTCACGATCAGCGTGCCCTGGCCGTCGCCGGGCAGCGCGAAATTGCCTTTCACGAGGATGGTAGGCCAGTAGTTCGGATTCGTGAACGAGGGCCACGATGCCGGCGGAATCGTGATGTCGGGAGTGATGGCCGTCCCACCGGCCAACCCGGCCCAGTCGATCTTCACCGAGTCGGACATCTGGGCCGGGGTGGGGGCGACGGTGTCGACCGGGGGGTTCCCCTGGGGCGCGAGCTGGCCGCCGTTCTGGGTGTAGCCGGGATTCCCGGGGACGGCGACGCCGGCGACGGCCGGCTGCTTGCCGCACTGGTCCGCGCCGCTCCCCATGGCCGACGAGCCGTTCTTGTGGAGCCCGCTCAGGCTCGTCCATCCGGCGAGCACGTTCATCGAGCCGGCCTGCCACACGGCGTATTCCGCGACCGTGCGCTCGGCCTGGGGCGTGCCCGACAGCGCCGGGACGGTGCTGACGCCGTGGGAGCGGACCGCGTAGCCGTAGCGCCCCATCAGCGTGTCGTAGCGGATGCGCTTGAGGATCACGTCGGCGTAGCCGCCCCCGAGGGAGACCCGGGTGGACTCGCTCCAGGCCGGCGGCGCCGCCGTGAAGCCGAACGAGTCGCGCTGCGCGATGAACAGCTCGAGCCCCGTCTCGGCGAGCGTAAAGGCATCGAGCGCCGCTGCGTCGTTGGCGTGCACGCGCCGCTCGCTCGACAGCGCGGCGAACCCCGCCGCGAGCAGGATCGTCAGCACGACGACCACGAACAGTGCCATTGGCAGTGCAACACCGCGCCGGGTCATTTGAGCTGGTTGTTGAAGAACACCGCGGTCACCACCTGCGCCTGGCGGGGCGCGGAGGCGCCTTCCGGAGCACGGTCGCTCTGGCTCGTGAGGCCCAGCTCGAGGCCGCGCACGTTGCTCAAGGGGCTCGGCACGGCGGCGTGGGCCGTGTCGCTCCCGACGACGAAGAAGCGGAATTTCGCGCTGGTGTCGAACGGGGCCACCAGCTCGTCGGTCTGCCCGGTCGCCACGGTCGTGCGCCACAGCGCCATCCGACCGGGGAGCGCGACCGAGGGCTTGAACTGGTAGGTCAATCGCTGGATCAGAAACACCGTTGTCCCGATGGCGGTGACGGTCGGCAGCGTCGCGGGGAGCGGCGGCCGCACACCCACCACCCGCCCACCCGGCAGCGTCACCACGTTCGCCGCGACGCACAGGGAGGCGTTGTCGTTGGCGACCGAGGTACCGGCCTCGACGTACGTGATGGTGCCGAGCGAGTCGCGCCAGCCATACCCAGAGAAGCCCGCCGCGGCGTACACCGTAGAGTCGACCGGCCAGAGGGACAGCGTCGTCTGGACGGGGGTGTTCGCGCATACGACCCCGATCGCATACGGCACCCGCATGGTCACCTGGGTGGGCGTCGCCGACACCAACCCCCCCGTCGCTTCGACCATGCGCACATCCGACAGCACCGTGTTGATCGCCATGCGCGAGACGAGGCGGGCACGGCGCAGCTGCCCCTCCTGATCGTAGAAGCGGGACTGCGACAGGAACAGGCGCGTCAGCGCGGCGCCGATCACGCCCATGACGACCATGCCGACGATCAGCTCGGCCAGAGTGAAGCCGCGGCGGCTCATCAATCCCTAGGGCTTCTTGTTGAACGGGTTGTCGCCCGGCTTGGTGCGCTGCAGGACGAGCGTGTCGGGCTTGAAGACCGGGTTGAGCGGGGTGACGATGATCGTCACCCGCTTGAGCTTGGGCGACAGGCTGTCCACCGTGATCTTGCGCGTGTAGGGCAGCGGCGGCTTGTTGACCGTGATCGTTCCTGCCTTCGCCTTGAGCGAATCGAACGGCAGCGCCGCGAACTGGTTCACCTCCTGGGCCAGGACCGCGTCCCGGGCACCACCGCCCGACAGCGCGTAAAAGCGCTGCGCCAGCGTGAAGTTGAGCCGCGCCACGCCCATGAGCACCAGCCCAAGCAACGAGATCGCTACCATGATCTCGATGAGCGTGAACCCCGCGTCCCCCCGCTTCACGGAACTCGCACCCAGCCCGCGCGCGACATGGTGACCTGCCGGGAGTACCCGCCGGCCCACAGCGTGATGCTCAACGCGCCCGACGTCATCCCTGAGGGAAACAGATCCACCGGCGAGAGGGAGAAGGCGACGGAGTCCAGCGCGTAGGCGTCCGTCTTGCCCAGCCAGCGCGTGGACAGGACCTTCCCGCTCGCGCGCTCGGTCATGGTGATCGACGTCCGATCCGCGCCGCGCGCGATGCGGATCGGCTTACGCTCGCGCGCCGCCGCGCTCGTGGCGAGCGAGAGATCCTGCGCGACGACCATGGCCGCCTGATTGACGCGCGCGTGGGTGGTCATACGGGAGATCGTGGGAAACGTCATCGCCATCGCCAAGCCGAGGATGGCGAGGACGATCGACAGCTCGAGCAGCGTGAAGCCGGCCGCACCGCGCGGTGTGGTCTCCAATCCGAATCCCCCGAGTCGTTTCGGCCGCCCGGGAAAGCGAACGGCCTCGCGCCCATGCATGCAGGAGGTGAGGCCGCGGATCGCGGCCCGATTGCGCGGACCGGATCCTCGTCCCTGCAGCGGGGCTGTCTCGTGGCGGTACCTACACCGCCTGAGATCCCTTGGCTTTGCGTCCCGCCGTCACCGGCGGTTTGCCCTCTGGAACGGAGCTACGAGGGGGGGCGGCAAAAAACACGCCCTGCACAGGGCGTGGGTGCGGGAGGAGCATCTCGTCAGAACAACACACCGCATTATGCATTGTTAAACGCAAAATGCGAGATACAAATGGGCGGCGGGTTAGAAACACCGCCGCCCATTCGTGTTGCTGATAGCGACGCCGTGTTACTTACAGGCTGGCGCGCCTTCCGATTGCGCGATGTTGAGCGGATCGGCCGCTTCGTTCACGAAGATGGCGCACGTCACCTTCGCGGTACCGGTCAGGTTGTTGTTCGTCATCGACGCGTCCCACCCACCACCAGCGGCGTTGATCGTGACGAGGTTGTTGCCGGTCGTCGGGCACCAACTCACGTCACCCGCAGCAGGCGTACAGGCGACGCCACCGACCTTGCTGGTGACCTTGGTGCTGTACTTGACGGAGTCGGCGAAGAACGCCTCCTCAGCGGTCACCAG
>DATDFC010000073.1:0-6021 GCA_036522815.1 Gemmatimonadales bacterium
CGGACCACTCCCTGCTGGTCGAACCAGTTGGCCGAGAACATCAGGCTGGTGCCGCCGGTCGAGCCGCTCACGCGAATCTGGTGGTTCTGGATCGGCGCCGACCGGTAGATCAAGCCCTGCCAGTCGGTGTTCGGCAGGTACGCGGTGGTGTCGAAGCTGACGCTCTTGTCGCGGTTGGGGTTGCGCATATACAGCAGGGCGAATTGATCGGCGGTCAGCACCGGGATGCGCTTGTTGACGTCCTGCAGGCCGCTGTAGCCCGAGTACTCGAACCGGACCTGGCCCGGCGGGCCGCGCTTGGTCGTCACCAGGATGACCCCGTTGGACCCGCGCGCGCCGTAGATCGCCGTGGACGACGCGTCCTTCAGGACGTCGATCGACTCGATGTCTCCGGGACTGATCTCGTTCAGATCCGCACCGATGACGCCATCCACCACCACCAACGGGTCGTTGTCCCCCTGCAAGGAATTGCCACCCCGCACGCGCAGCCGCAGCTCGGCGCCGGGTTGTGCGTTCGTGGTCTGCACCTGCAATCCGGGCGCGAGCCCAGCGATCGCCTGGTCAGCCCGGGCGAGCGGGCTCGTCTCGATGTCTTGGCTCGACACGGAACCGACTGAGCCGGTAAGGTCCTTCTTGAGCTGGGTGCCGTACCCGACGGCCACGACAGCGTCCAGCTGGATCGCCTGGGGCTGCAGCTGGAAGTCGGCGGTGGCGGTCTGTCCGGGCACCACCACGACGTTCGAGTCTTCCGCGGTGCGATACCCGATGACCCTGGCGCGTACGCGGTACGTCCCCGTCGGTACGGTCGCGATCACGTACCGCCCGTCAGAACCGGTGACCGCCCCGAAACGCGTGGCCGTGACCGTGACGCTGACCCCCCCGAGCAGCGCTCCCGATTGGCCCCGCACGGTGCCCTGGATCTGTCCGGTGGGGGCCTGGGCGGACGCGTCCGCCGCCGCGAGCAGCACGACACAACCAACGAGGCAGACACTCGTCGATCTCATAGGCAGGGCTCCAGGAGGGGACTGGGGAGTGCGCGGAGTGCGGCGAAGCCCGGGGGCAACAGATGCTGCGTGTGCGCAACAGCGTTGGAGCAGAATCGCTGATACGGCCACAGGGAATTGACCACCGGCAGCTCCTGACGGCTCCCGAGACTCGGCCCGCGTATCTTGTTCGTTTATCGAACTAAATCGCCCCGACCCGACGGCGGCGACGACGCAAAACGCTCTGGGATTGTCGAGCCGGCCCTGACGCGGGACCCGGCGGCACCTCCAATGCGTGCGCAAGGGGCGCGCCACACAAGCGCCTGCCTCCCCACCGCGAGCCGGAGTCGCGCCGCCGTGCGAAAGATCGACACCCGGGACTTCCGCCGCGCCACGCGCTCCACTCCCCGCCAGATCAACCGGCAGATTCTCCTGAACCTGGTGCGCGAGCATCAGCCCATCTCGCGCGCCGACCTCGCCCGTCGCATGACCCTGGGACGCGGCGTCGTAACCACCCTGGTCAACGAGCTGCTGGAGGAAGGCGTGCTGTACGAGGGCGCCCTGGGCGAGCTGCCGCGCGGCCGCAGGCCGAAAATGTTGCACGTCGAGACGCGCGATCGGCTGGTCGTCGCGATCGACCTGCGCTTCAGCCGCACCGACGTGCTCCTCGCCGATCTGGGCGGCAAGCAGATCGCCTTGGAGCGCTTCGCCACCCATTTCGGCCCCGAGGAGCTGCTCGACGAGCTGGCGATCCGCGTGCGCCGCCTGCTCAAGACGCACGCCGCCCGAGGACGCTGCCAGGGCATCGGGATCGTGATTCCCGGCATGGTCGACCGGGCCAGCGGGCGCGTGCTCAACGCCCCGCAGCTCGGCTGGCGCGACGTCCAGGTCCGGGCCGGGCTGGCGTCACGCACCGGCCTGCCCGTGCACGTCGAGAACGCGCCGGCGGCGTGCGCCCTGGCGCACATCTGGCTGGCCGAGCGAGGGAACGGCATCCGCGATTTCGTCTATCTGTCGGTGTCGGACGGCGTGGGCACGGGCGTCGTGGTCAACGGCGAAGTCGTCCGGGGCTACGCCCACACCGCGGGTGAGTTCGGGCACATCCCCATCAGCGCGGAGGGCCCGATCTGCCTGTGCGGATCGCAGGGGTGTCTCGAAGCCTACACCTCGAACCTCGCCACGGTGGCCCGCTACCTGGGGCACGAGCTGTCACCCGCGATCGCCCGCGAGCTGCTGCAGCAGAGCGGCGTCACGGTCGACGACGTCGTGCGGCGCGCGGGCGAGGGCGATGAGCGGGCGCGCGCCGCGGTGGCGGACACGGGTCGCTACCTGGGGATCGGGGTCTCGATGATCGTCCAGGCCTTGAACCCCGCGCAGATCGTCGTCGGTGGCGAGATCACCGGCGCCTGGGATCTGATCGAGCCCGCCATCCGGGCCGAGGTCGCGCGACGGGCGCTGACGCCTCGGGCCGCCGAGACGCCCGTGATCCCCGAGCCCGCGGGGCGCATGCCCCGGCTGCGCGGGGCCATCGCGCTCGTGGCCGCGCCGGTGTACGCCGCGCCGCAGGTCGGGTGAGCGCGTGGAGGACGATCCCCCGACTCCCCTCATGGTTCCCACGCTGAAGCGTGGGCCCGGTGGAGCACTGTGCTGAAGCACAGGGCTACCCTTCAGGGTTGCGACGTACCGGGCCCATCCTTCAGGATGGGAAACGGGTTGCGAGCGGACGTTGGCCGCATGACCGGACCCACATCGGGCAGCCGCGTCACGCCATCGGGCGCGAGCACCACGGATGCCCCTTTGCGCAACTCGATCACGTAGTCCCCCGCAGCCCCCTTCGTCACCTTGGGAGCGGGACCCGTGTGTGTCCGCACGACCGCCGCGTCCCAGTCCCGGACCACGAGCCGGCACGGCTCACCCGCGAGGCTCTCGATCCGCACCCACGCGGTGCGACCGCCCTGACGCACCGCGCTCACGAGAAACGCGCCGTCGGCGCGGAGCCGATCGAACGCCGCCTCGGACCACGCCGTCGGCACCGCGGGGAAGACGCGTAACGCCCCACCCCAATCCTGCAGCAACATGTCCTGGATCGACGTGGCCGCCGAAAGCGGCGTCTCGATCACGGGGCCGGCCTCGGCGTAGAACGTGTTCGGCTGCATGTAGCGCGGCGCGTCGAGATACGAGTTGAGTCGAGCGAGCGCGGTATCACCCTGGCCGAGCAGCGCGTGCATCGACGCGCCCCCGGTGAACGAGTAGCCACGGAACAGCGCCGCATCGCGCTCCCAGGTGCGCAGCGAGACCTCGATGAGGGAGCGCGCATCGGGACGCTCGGGCGTGATGAGGTGCAGCGGATAGATCGACAACAGGTGCGAGTAGTGACGATGCGATTCCTTCCACGGCCTGCCGCGGCCCACCATGAGGCCGGACGAATCGGTCGGGAACAGGGTGAGGTTGGCGAGCACGTCGCGCCAGCGCGGCAGCAGCGGATCGTCGAGTCGCAACCGCTCCGCGCTCGCGATCAGCGTCTCGAGGCCCCATGTGAGCAGCGCGAGATCGTAGTTCGCATCGGGCACCGTGGCCAGTTCCGGCGACTCCGTGGGCGGCAGATGCCAGCGTCCGTCGTCCCCGCGCTCCACGTAGGCGAGATAGTTCCCGATGGCACGCTTGAGCAGCGGATAGACACGCTCCCGCAGGACGCGATCGTCCATCTGGTAGCGATAGAAAAGCCAGTAGTAATAGAGGGTCCACGGCAAATCGCCCATCTCGTGCGCCGCGTCGCTCTGCGCCGTCGCGAGGTCGACCGGCCGCACGAGATCGGGGCCCGAGCTGCGCCCGATCGCCGCCGCGTCGGCGCGCAGCCGCTCGGGCACGTTGTCGATGAGCGCTTGCCGGTGCCGATCGAGGTTACGGAACAACGACTCCGCCAGGTCGAGCCGGTTGGCCCGGAACAGCGGCGAGTACGTGAGCTGGATGTTCAGGTTCCACCAGATGCCGGGCCAGGGCGTGGCGTTGAACCAGGGGCCGTTCAGGTCGAGAATCGGCCCGTCCGCGCGCATGGCGGAGCCGAGCTTGTAGATCTGGATCCAGTAGTACGCCTCGAGACGGGCGTCGGGGAAGGTGAGGAAGCTCTCGGGATAGTAGGCGTGCCACCACCGGCGATGCGCCGCCTCGAGCCGCGCCACACCTTGCCGCACGGCCTCGGCCGTCGCAGTGCGCGCCTCGGTTAGGGCTTCGCGATCGGTGCTGCCCTGGCCGATGGCGACGTAGAAGACGTTCGCCCCGGCCCTCACCCCCTGTCCCGCTCCCCGTTGGGTCCTCACCCCCTGACCCCCTCTCCCTGCGGGAGAGGGGGAACTAATGACGGCCTCCGAGTCCCCCCTCTCCGGAACGGAGAGGGAGACAGGGGGTGAGGACGCATGGGAGAGGGAGTCGTGAGGTGAAGAGACTATCGACTCGGCGTGGGCCCCGCCCCCGATGAACGACTGCACGCTCGTGATCTCTGCCGCCGAGCGCGTAACGACCGCGGGCGGATGCAGATCCTCCGGCGCAAATGGATCCTTGCGATACACCTTGCGCGGGGGACGCGCCTCGGCGGGCAGCCAAGCGAGCGCGACACCGCTCTCGCCACCGGTACCCTCGAGCACGATCACGATCACCGAAGGGGAGCCGGCGGTGAAGCTGCGCCAGCGCACCGCGCCGCGATCGGTCGTCAGCGTGCCGCTCGCCTCCGCGTCCCACAGCGTCAAACGGGCAGTGCCACCCTGCACCGCGCCGGCGGTCTTCACGACCACGCGACCGATCGGGTAGCGCGACTGATCGTGCACGACATCGGTGCGATTGATGGTCCAGCCGAGCGCGCCGTCGCGCGCGTCGATCGTGGCGCCGAGGCGGCCGTTGCCGATGAACGCGCTCTCGCCCCACCCGGTCGGCAGACGGTCCCAGACGAGGTCCTGGCGCGCGAGAAAGGTGGGCCAATCGATTGTCGTTGCCGGCCGCGCCGCCGGTCGCGACTGCGCCCGCGCGACCGGGCACACCAGGGTGAGCGAGACCGCCGTGACCCAGCGTGGTGCGCTCATCGCGTCACTGTAGCGGATCGAACGTCCCGCCCCAGCCTACGCTCTGTTTGATGTTGCTGTTCAGGTCGATGTGTCCCTGGGGAATCCCGAAGAAATAGTAGTTCGACTGCCAGTTGATGGCGGACAGCCGGTCGAGCGTGTCGACCTGCGCCCGGAAGTAGTTCTGATAGGTCGAGTCGAGATTCACCGTGTCCCGCACCAGCTTGAATTGGGCGGCGGGCACCGTCAGCGTGGTCTTGAGCGCGAAGCGGCGCGTGCCGTTGAGCTCCGGCTCGAACCGCATATTGCGCCGCAAATCCCAGTAGCGCTTCGCTTCGAAAGTAAACTCGATCCTGCGTTCCAGCATGATCGCCGCCTGCATTTGGTCTCCGGCCAGCCCGGCATCCAACCCATACAAGCCGTCGGCTCCCGGATCGATCCCGGCGCGGGCCCTGAGCAGCTTGAGCTGGTCGTACGCCTCCTGAGTGTGGCCGATGGCGTTCGCCGCCTCGGCGAGATTCAGCAGCACTTCCGCGTAGCGGATTTCGATCCATTGGGTGGTGGCGTTGCCCGCCCCAAACGGGTCCAGGCTCGGGTCCACCGCTTTCCGGGTGTAAAAACCGGTCGGGGTCGGGTTGTTGATTTCGCCCCCGACGTAGGTCCACTCGCGGCGTCCCGTCTTGCCGGACAGCTCCCACACGGCACCGTTGTAGGCGATCGTGGCGTAGAACCGCGGATCGCGGTTCTTCCAGAAGTAGACCGGGTCGTAAGCCGGGGTGCTCGTGCTGTCGGTAATCGGCCGGCCATTCTTCATGGGAAACGCCTGGACCATCTGCCAGGTGGGACGATTGGCGCCGGTCGCGTTCTGCGATTCGTCGAGCGGCCGCGTCGCCGCCTGCCAGTTGTGCGTGCTCACGGGATACGAGTAGCGGCGCACGAAGATCGCCTCGGGATTCATGTCCACGAACCACAGCTGTTCGAAGCTG
>DATDFC010000074.1:0-21238 GCA_036522815.1 Gemmatimonadales bacterium
CCCGCGCCCCCCGCCCCCCCGCCCCCTACGGCCACTCCGGCGGCCGATGCCGAAAAGCGGGCGAGCTTCGAGCGCGAGGCGCTGATCCACCTCGACAGCCTGTACCGGGTGGCGCTACGGCTCACCGGCAATCCGGCCGAAGCCGACGACCTGGTCCAGGAGACTATGCTCAAGGCGTACCGCGCCTGGCATCAGTTCACGCGGGGTACCAACGCCAAGGGCTGGCTGCTCACGATCCTGCGGCACGCTTTCATTAATGAATACCGCCGTCGCACGCGGCACCCCGAAACGGTGGACATCGACGCGATCGAGCCGTTTTCCGTCTTCGAGGAAGTGCAGGACGACGACCCACAGGGGACCTTCTTCGACCGTATCGTGGACGATGAAGTGCTGCGGGCCATCGACCAGCTCCCGGAACAATTCCGTGAGACGGTGGTGTTGAGCGACGTGGAGGGGATGTCGTACGAGGAGATCGCCCGTGTGCTGGAGGTGCCGGTCGGCACGGTGAAGTCGCGGCTGTTCCGTGCCCGGCGGCTGCTGCAGCGGAAGCTGTACGAGTACGCCGTCGGCATGGGGTACATCAAGGGGAACGCGACATGAATTGCCGGGAGTGCAAGGAGCACCTCTACGAGTACCTCGACCGGGAGCTCACGCCGGCCGTGGCAGAGGAGATCCGGCAGCATATCGCCGAGTGCCCACCCTGCGGGGAGAGCTTCGATTTCGAACAGGTGTTTCTCACTTTCGTGCGGGCGCGCTGCCGGGCGCACGGCGCCTCCCCGGAATTACGCCGCCGCATACTGGACGAGCTGCTCGACGAGTGAGGTGGCTCACCCGCGACGGGCTGATCGCGGCCTGCGCGGTGGGGGCCGGCACCACGTGGGGCCTCGGCTGGGGCGGGCTGGCGTTGCTCACCGCCTTCTTCGTCTCCGGTAGCATCCTCACCCAGCTCGCCGAGCGGGGGGCGGGCCCGCGGCGCACCGCACGACAGGTGCTGGCGAATGGCGGCGTGGCCGCGGTCGCGGCGCTGTTCGGCGCATGGACCGCGGCGTCCGGCGCCATCGCCGCAGCCGCGGCCGACACGTGGGCGACCGAGATCGGCGCCTTCTCCCCCTTGCCTCCCCGCCTCATCACCACGGGACATCGCGTGACCCGCGGCACGTCGGGGGGACTCACGGCCCTGGGAACGCTGGGCGGCGTGGCCGGGGCGGCGAGTATTGCGTGGCTGGCCGGCGTGGTGGCACCCCGGGGCATGGCCCCGGGGTTGGCTACCCTGACGGGCGCTGGCGTCGCGGGCATGCTGGCGGACTCGCTGCTGGGCGCGACACTCCAGGGCAAGTACCAGTGCCCCGCGTGCGACGCGCGCTTCGAGCGCGCCAATACCGTGTGCCACGAGCCGGTCCGGCTCACCGCTGGTTGGGGATGGCTGGACAACGACGGCGTCAACCTGGCGGCCACCGTGTGCGGAGCCGCGGTCGCGGTCGTGCTGCAGGGTTCCCCCTGATCTGGGATGCGGTCGTCGTAGGCGCGGGGCCGGCGGGGTCCACGACCGCGCTGCTGCTCGCCCGCGCCGGTGCCTCGGTGCTGCTGCTCGACCGCGCCCGCTTCCCTCGTGACAAGCCGTGCTCGGAGTACTTGAGCCCCGCGACCACGGACGTGCTCGAGCGGTTGGGGGGAGGCATCCTCGCGGCGGTCGAGCGCACGACCCACGCCCGGCTGTACGGCATGACGGTGGTCGCGCCCGGTGGGGCCGCGATGGTCGGCCGGTTCCGAGGGGCATCCCGACCCTACAGCTTCGCCGTTCCCCGGACGTCGTTCGACGCGATCCTCGTCGCCGCCGCCGCGCGCGCGGGCGCGCGGGTGAGCGAGGGCACGACGGTGGAAGACCTGGTATGGGATCGCGGCGCGGTGGCGGGTGTGGTGGCACGCTGGCGCAACGGGCAACGCGTGACGTGCCGCGCCCGCATCGTGATCGGCGCCGACGGGCTGCGCTCGGTGGTCGCGCGCCGGCTGCGACTGGTGCGCACCTCGCCGCCCCGCCGCTTCGCTTTCACCGCGCATGTAGCGGACGTGGCGGGCGTGGACGAGCTCGGGGAGCTGCACGTGAGCGATCGGGGCTACGTGGGGCTCGGGCCCGTGGGGGCCGGGATCACGACGGTCGCCCTCGTGCTGCCGCTCGGCGTCGTGCGGGGAAGCGGTCGGGACTACCGCAGCGAATTCGTGGCCGAGCTCAACCGCTTCCCGGGGCTCGCGGGGCGGTTCGACGCGCGCCGCCTGGTCCGTGAGGTGCTCGCCACGGGACCGTTCGCCCAGTGGGCGCGCGTCGCGGCGCTGCCCGGCGCGCTGCTGGTGGGAGACGCAGCGGATTTCTTCGATCCTTTCACCGGCCAAGGGATTCACACCGCGCTGCGCGGCGCCGAGCTGGTGGCGGAATGCCTCATCCCCGGGCTTGCCCCCGGGGTCAGTCGAGCCTACGCCAGCGCGCGGCGGCGCGAGTTCGCGGGAAAATGGCTGCTCGAGCGCCTCATCGGCCTCGGCGTCGGCGCTCCCGCGCTGACCGCCCGCGTGGTGGGCCGCCTGGCGCGTCGCCCCGACCTCGCGGATCTTCTAGTCAGCGCGACCGGCAATGTATTGCCGGCGCGACGCGTCTTTACTCCGAGCGTTCTCGCCCGACTGCTCTGGTGACCATGCACGGCGTCGACCCCTCGCAGTTCCGCCAGCTGCTGGGCCGCTTCGCGACCGGCGTGACGGTCGTGACCACGCGCGACCGCGCCGGCAAGCCCATCGGGATGACGGCGAGCTCCGTGGCGTCGGTGTCCCTCGATCCGCCGCTGGTGCTCGTGTCCGTGGCCCGTGACAACGACATGCACCCCGCGCTCAAAGCCGCGGACCGCTTCGTGCTCAACGTGCTCGCCGCCGATCAAGAGGCGATCTCCCGCCGGTTCGCGGAGGAGCATCCCAACCGCTTCGACGGCATCGGCTATAGCGAAACCTTACAGGGGATGCCGGTGCTGGAAGGCGTACTCGCGAGCATCGAATGCGAGAGACACGGCGAGGCACCGGGCGGGGATCACACGGTCTTCTTCGGCCTGGTCACGGGAGGGACGGTGTCCGACGGGGGGCCGCTGCTCTATTACCGGGGTGGCTACGCCGGCCTGGGCGGCGGAACGGGGAGCCGATGATCGGGACCGAGCTGCTGGACGATCCGCGGGCCGATCCGGTCGCGGTGGGGAAGGAGCTGCGCGATATCGCGCGGCTGAACGCATGGTTCGGCGGGACGAAGGCGGTCGTCGACGCTCTGGACGCGGTGCTCCGCGCCGCACGGGATGCGGGATGCGAGATGCGGGGTGCGCGGTGGTCGCTGCTCGACATCGGGACGGGGGCCGGCGACATCCCCCGGGCCGCGGTCGCCGCAGCCGCACGACACGGGATCACTTTGACGCCGATCGGGGTCGAATTGATTCCGGCCGCGGCACGGCTGGCGCGGCGAAGCGGCGTGGCGCCGGTGGTCGCCGACGCCAACGCCCCGCCGCTCGCTCCGAAGTCGGTGGACGTGGTGACGATGAGCCAGGTGTTGCACCACATGTCGCGCGTGGAGGCGGTGCGTTGCATCCGCACCTGCGACCGACTGGCGCGGCATGTCGTGGTGCTCGCGGACCTGCGCCGGTCGCGCATCGCGATGGCGGGCGTGTGGGCGGCATGCCTCGGCTTGGGCATGGGTCGCGTGACCCGGCACGATGCCGTCGTATCGCTCCAGCGTGGCTACAGCCGCGTGGAGCTCAATGCGATGCTCGAGGAGGCCGGTGTGCCGGCGGCGGCGAGGTACCGGCCCGGGTTCCGGATCGTGGCCGCATGGTCACCAGCGACGGAGTAGTCATCCGGGCCCCGGTCGATCGGGTCCTCGACCTGGCGATGGACGTGGAGCGCTGGCCCGATATCCTCGCGCACTACCGCTGGGTTCGCTTTCTCGAACGCCGCAACGGCGGCGGCACCGTGGAAATGGCGGCGTGGCGACCGTTCGGCCCGGTGCGCTACCCTACGTGGTGGGTGTCGGAGATGACCGTGGACCGTCCGGCACGCGAAATTCGCTACCGGCACGTGCGGGGTATCACGAGCGGCATGGACGTGGTGTGGCGGATCGCGTCCGGCGCGGACGGCGCCGTCGTGACGGTGGTCCACCGCTGGGCCGGTCCGGCCTGGCCGCTGGTCGGCGCGGCGGCGGCGCGGCTCGTGATCGGGCCGGTATTCATCCACGGGATCGCGTCCCGCACGCTCGCGGGGATCAAACGGGAAGCGGAGGAGGCTCGGCGGTGAACAACGGGGCGCGGCGGGTGGTGATCACGGGCGTGGGCGCGGTGACGCCGATCGGCACGGGCGCCGAGGGTTTGTGGGCGGGACTCACGGCGCGCACGTCCGCCGTGCGCGAGATCACCCGCTTCGATCCGACGCCCTACCGCTCGAAGATCGCCGCCGAGATCCCCGATTTCCGGCCGCAGGACCACCTCGACGCCAAGCGCGCCAAGCGGCTCGACCGGTTTTCGCAGCTGGCGGTGACGAGCGCCCGGTTTGCCCTGGCCGACGCCGCGCTCGATCCCGCGCGCGAGCGCGCGGACCGGGCAGGCGCGATGATGGGCTCGGCGCTCGGGGGCGTCGCGTTCGCGGAGTCCCAGGTCGAGCGGTTCCGCACCGAGGGCCCGCGCGGGCTCGATCCCGCGCTCGCACTCGCCGTGTTCCCCGGAGCCGCGAGCTGCAACATCGCCATCGAGTTCGGCTTCACCGGCCCGAACTCGACCAACGCGATGAGCTGCGCGTCGGGCACCATTGCCGTGGGAGAGGCCTTCCACGCCATCCGCGAAGCCCGTGCCGACGTCATGCTCGCCGGCGGGGCGGAGGCGCCGCTCGCGCCGATGACGTACGCGGCCTTCAGCGTGATCCGCGCGATGAGCACCCGCAACCACGACCCGGCACACGCCTCCCGTCCCTTCGACGAGGATCGAGACGGCTTCGTCATGGGGGAGGGCGCGGCCGTCCTGGTGCTGGAGGAGCGGACGCGCGCCGTGGCGCGCGGCGCCAGGATCTACGCCGAGCTGGCCGGGTACGCGTTCACCAACGACGCGTACCACATGACCGCTCCCCGCCCCGACGGCCGCGAGGCGGCCCGGGCGATGCGGCTCGCGCTCGCGGACGCGCACGCCGCGCCGGCGGAGGTGGGGTACATCAACGCGCACGGCTCGTCCACTCCGCTCAACGACTCGACCGAAACCGCCGCCATCAAGCAGGTGTTCGGCGCGCATGCCTATCGCCTCAGCGTCAGCGGCACCAAGGGGTATTACGGCCACGCGCTGGGCGCGAGCGGCGCCATCGAGGCGGCGATCTGCGCCCTGGCGGTCGACCGGCGTTGGCTCCCGCCCACCATCAACCTCGAGCGCCCCGACCCCGCCTGCGACCTGGATTGCCTGCCGCGCGAGGGCCGCGCCGCGGCCCCCGACATCGTGCTGACCAATTCGTTCGGATTCGGCGGCATCAACGCCTCGCTGGTGCTGCGGCGAACGTAGTCTCCTCCAACCCGAGGATCGTCTCATGCCCAAGCAGCTGCGGCCGCTCGTGGCCGAGTTCGTCGGTACTCTGCTGTTCGTGTTTCTCGGCGCCGGCAGCGTCGTGGCGCTGGTCGCCGCCGGCACCACCGCGGCCAGCATCGGCTCGCTCGGCGTCGCGCTGGCGCACGGCGTGGCCATGGCGATCATCGTCTCGATGACGCTGAGCATCTCCGGCGGCCACATGAACCCCGCGGTCACGTTCGGCCTGTGGATCGCGAACCGCATCGGCGGACGCCTCGCCTGGCAGTACATCGGCGCGCAGGTCGCCGGGGCGATCGTGGGAGCGGCGCTGGTGAAAACCATGCTGCCCCGGGTGGCCGTTGGCCTCGCGCTCGTGGGTACGCCGCGCCTCGGCAACGACGTCACCTTCATGCAGGGCGTCTGGATCGAGGCGATGCTCACGTTCTTCCTCGTGAGCGCCGTGTTCGGCACGGCGGTGTCGCCCGAGGCGCCGAAGATCGGCGGATTCGGTATCGGCCTCGCCATCTTCGTCGACGCCCTGGTGGGCGGGGGCTTCACCGGCGCCGTCATGAATCCCGCTCGCGCCATCGGCCCCGCGCTGATCGCGTGGCAGTGGAGCGCGCACGCCGTGTACTGGATCGGGCCGCTGATCGGCGCGGGCGTGGCGGGCGCAATCTGGAAGGCGATCCTCCTACCCAGAAACCGATAAGGCGCCGAAGACGTCACGGAAAAGACGTGTCTCTTCGTGACGGTGTTAAAGTAGTTCCGCGGCCGTCGGGGCGAAGTAGCTGAGGATGATGTCGGCGCCGGCGCGCCGGATGGCGTACAACGTCTCCCACATGGCGCGCGTCTCGTCCAGCATGCCGCGCGCCGCTGCCGCCTTGATCATCGCGTACTCGCCGCTCACCTGATACGCCGCGAGCGGGGAGCCGAACTCCTGCTTGGCCCGTCGCACCAGGTCCAGGCAGGGGAGCGCGGGCTTCACCAGGACGATGTCCGCTCCCTCTGCGACGTCGAGCCGGATCTCCTTCATCGCTTCGTCGGCGTTGCCGCCCTGCATCTGGTAGGTCTGGCGGTCGCCGAACTGCGGCGTGGAGCCGGCGGCTTCGCGGAACGGCCCGTAGAACGCCGAGGCCGTCTTCGCCGCGTACGACATGATCGGGACGCGCGACAGCTTGGCCGCGTCGAGCGCCGTGCGGATGCCCGCCACCCGGCCGTCCATCATGTCGCTCGGTGCGACGATGTCGACGCCCGCGCGCGCCTGGGTCACCGCGACCTTGCCCAGCAGGTACACGGACGCGTCGTTGTCCACGTCACCGTCCTGGATCACTCCGCAGTGGCCGTGATCGGTGTACTCGCACAGGCACACGTCCCCGATCACGAGCAGCTCCGGCACGGCCCGCTTCACGGCGCGCACCGCCTGCTGTACCACGCCCTGCTCGTCGTATGCCTCGGAGCCGGTAGCGTCCTTGGCCGCGGGCAGGCCGAACAGCATGATTCCACCGAGGCCCAATCGGTGCGCCCGCTCCGCGTCCTTGACCAGCTCGTCCACCGAGGTCTGGTAGACGCCCGGGAGGAGGGCGACCTCGCGCCGCACGCCGCTGCCGTGACACACGAACAGGGGCCACACGAGCTGCGAGGGAACGAGGTGCGTCTCCTGCACCAGCCGGCGCAGCGCGGCGGTACGACGCAGCCGGCGCATGCGGCGGATCGGGAACGAGCTCATCGCGCGAGCAATCTCGACGCGCCCTGCGCCGCGAGCAAGCCCGCGACCGCGACGCCGGCGGCGGCGGGATCGTCACCGTCCACCGTGGCCGACGCCGTGATCTGCACCGAGCCATCCAGGGCCGTCACTCGCCCGAACAACCGAACCCCCAGCCCCGAGTCCCGAGCCCCGACCCACGCCGCCACCGGCGCTTGACACCCTCCCTCGAGGGCGGCCAGCAGGCTCCGCTCGGCAGCGACGTGGCACGCGCTGTCCGGGTCCGCGAGCGGCGCGAGCGCGGCACCGGTGCGACGGTCGTCGCGCCGCACCTCGAGGCCCAGGGCGCCCTGCCCCGGCGCTGGCATGACGACCAGCGGATCGAGCCGCGCGGCGATCCGACCGCCCAGCTCGAGCCGCTCGAGCCCCGCCGCCGCGAGCAGCGCCGCGGCGAGCCCGTCCCGGCCCTCGGCCACCTTCTGAACGCGCGTCGGCACGTTGCCGCGCAGCGCGACGATCTCCAAGTCCGGGCGCAGGTAGCGCACCTGAGCCACGCGTCGCAGGCTCGACGTCCCGATCTTCGCGCCGCCCGGCAGAGCGGCGATGGACGCGACGCCCGCATCGCGCGTCACGAGCGCCTCCGCTGGGTCCGCCCGCGCCGGCACGGCGCCGAGCGCCAGGCCGTCGGGAAGCTGCGTCGGCAGGTCTTTGAGCGAATGCACCGCGGCGTCGATGCGCCCGGCGAGCAGCTCATCCTCGATCTCTTTCGTGAAGAAGCCCTTGCCTTCCAGCTCTCGCAACGGGCGGTCGACCTCCGCATCGCCCCTCGTCTTGATGACGATCAGCTCGGCCTGCACGCCGTGGCGGGCCAGCGCCGTCTGTACCCACTCGGCCTGCCACACGGCCAGTCTGCTGCCACGGGTGCCGAGCCGAACGACGGCACTCACCTTTCCCCTTTCCCCTCTCCCTTTTCCCCGTAGTAGCGCACCAACGCGGCGACGAGGCCCCCGACCGTATAGTCCTCCGCCTCGATAGCGACGGGCACGCCCAGCTCCCGGGCGCTCGCGGCCGTGACGGGACCGATCACCGCGGCGCGAAACCGGCCCGAGGTCGCGGCCGCCCGTCCCACCAGATCGACGAAGCCCCGCACGGTGGAGGACGACGTGAGCGTCACGACGTCGATGGTGCCGCCGAGCAGCTGTGTCGCGAGGGCGCTCCCGTCCCCCGCCGCCCGCACGGTCTCGTAGACCGGAATCACGTCGACAACCGCGCCGCGGGCGCGCAGCCCCTCGGGCAGGGCATCCCGGGCTTCGCGCGCCCGCGGGACCAGGAAGCGCTTGCCGTGCACCGCGCCGCGCGCCACCACGGCGGCTACAACCGCCTCCGCGACGTACATGGGCGGCACGAGGTCGGGCGTCACGCCGTATCGCTCCAATGCCTGCGCCGTCGCCGGCCCGATCGCGGCCACGGCCATTCGCGCCAGGTCGCGTGCGGCGAGCCCCCACTCGGGCAGCCGATCGCACACGACGTGGACGGTGTTTTGGCTGGTGAACACGATCCAGTCATAGCCAGCCGGGTCGGTGAGGGCGGCGCGCAACACGGTGAGGTCGGCGAGCGGCACGATGCGGATCGTCGGCACGGCGAGCACCTCAGCACCGAGCGCCTCGAGCGCCCGCGCCAGCTCGCCCGCCTGCTCGCGCGCGCGCGTCACGACGATGCGCCGCCCCGCAAGGGGGGGTCGGGCGTGGCGGCGAGGCTCGAGTGACATGCGTGGTTGCAATCTCTCGGGACCCAAAACCATTATCAAGCAATGCTCCGCGCCTTGCGCTCCGCGTTCGTGCGGTTCACCGTGCGGCGAGCCGCCGCCAGCCAGCGGGACGCGCCCAGGCGCGCCGACTGGTGGCTGCGGGTGGGGTGCGCCGTGAGCCCGGGGTTCGGGGAGTGCTACCCGGCGCTGGTGCGGCTGCGGCGCGCCATCGAGGATCGCTGGGGCGCGGTCGCCGCCGCGCAGGACGCCGCCGAGCGGTTTCCCGAAAACCCCGACGCCTGGATGCTCCTGGGGGAGGCGTTCCAGATGGTGTTCCGCCAGCACGACGCCCTGGTCGCCTACGAGCAGGTGCTCACGCTCGAGGAGCGCCCCGACGCCGCCCTCGCCGCCGGCGATCTGTACGCCCGAGCGGGCCGGCCCGCCGAAGCGTCCGCCCGGTTCGCCCGGGCCTACGCCGCCGGCGGTGGCGCCGACGCGCTGTGGCTCAACGCCCGGGCGCTGTTTCAGGCGGGGGACCTCAAAGCCGCGGACGAGGCCCTGCACCTCTGGGCGACGCAGGTCCCCGACGGGCTCGAGCGTCTGGCCGACGCCCGTGCCGAGCTGTTCATCGACAAGCGTGACGCTTAGGACCTGGTGCTACGCCGGTAGAGCGACACGGCGTACGCGAGCAGGATCACCGGCACCACGATGTACGCCGCCACGAGGTACCCGGCGTTCTGGGGAACGCCCTCAGACATGGAAAGCCGCTCCCTCGCGCTGCTGGGCGATCGCGTAGCGCTGCATCACGAAGCCTACGTAGAGGACCAGGAACACGCCGAACGACAGCAGCAGCGTCACCAGCATCTCGGGAGGCAGGCCGGGCTTGGCGGGTCGCAGCACGATGGGTTGGGGGTGGAGCGTCGGAAACAGATACACGCTCATGTGAATGAATCCGACCAGCACGACCGCACAGATCCCGAGCACCGCGGCGTAACGGGCGCGCAGCCCCGCGTCGGTCACCGCGCTCCGCAGCACGTGATAGCCGATGAGCAGAAAGAACAGGAACAGAGTACTGGTGAGCCGGGCATCCCAGGTCCACCACGTGCCCCAGATGGGCTTCCCCCAGATCGGTCCCGTCGTCAGCACGATCCCGGCGAACACCGTGCCGACCTCCGCCGAGGCTTCCGCGAACCGGTCGAGCCGGGGGTCTTTTAAGAAGAGAAAGAACACGCCCGCCAGCCCCACCAGGATCACCGCCAGCTCCGTGGTCACGGCGGCGGGCACGTGGAGGTAGAAGATCTTTTGCGCGGGGCCCTGGAATCGCTCCACCGGCGTGAACGCGAGGGCCCGCACATACACGCCGCCCAGCAGCACCAAGCCGGCCATGACCACGCGGCGACCCTGCTTCGCCAGGCTCATTCATCCACCGTATGGGGAAACAGCAGCAGCGCGACCGCGACGAACACCAGGTCGTAGGCGGCGAGCAACTTAAGCCAGCCCGACACCTCGCTCAAGGGACGGCCCGCCAGCAGCCGCGCCGTCGCCTGTACGGCATAGGTCAAGGGTAACAGCAGAAACGGCAACAGCAGCACCGGCAGCATCAGCTCCGCGAATCGCGTCCGCACCACCATCGCGCTGAACAACGTCCCCACCGAGACGAATCCGACGGTGGCGAGTGCGATCACTCCGATCAGCGGCAGCAGGACCGGGCCCACGGGCACGTTGAAAAACAGGACGAACAGCGGCAGGCCGACCGCCTCCACCACGCCGACGAAGCCGAGATTGGCGAGCAGCTTGCCGAGGTAGAGACTGTGCCGCGACAGCGGGGAGACGAGCAACCCCTCGAGCGCCCCGTTCTCGAGCTCGAGCTGAAAGGCCCGGTTGAGCGCGAGCATGGCGGCGAACGTGAAGGTGACCCATAGAATGCTGGGCGCGAGATCGATCGTCGCCACGGCCGTCGGATCGCGCCCGAAATTGAATACCGTCAGGACGAGCGCCGTGAACACCACGGCCGAGAGCAGGGCGGTACGTGTCCGGAACTCGAGCACCAGGTCCTTGCGCGCCACCGTCCACGCCTGCCGCAGCAGCTCACGCATCGGTCACGGCCCGACGGTACGCCGCGGCGATCTCCGCGGCGCCGCGCGCCGCGCGCGGCGCCAGCTGCACGAACCGCCCGTGCCGCTGGAACGCCACATCCGTGGCGAGCTCGACACCCTCATCGACGTTGTGCGTCGCGAGCACGAGCACGCGCCCCGCGCCGCGCAGCTCGCCCAACAGCGTCCGCAGCTCGGCCGCGGCCGCGAGATCGAGCCCCGTGAACGGCTCGTCGAGCAGCAGCACGCGGGGGTCGTGCACCAGCGCCTTGGCCAGCGCCGCCCGCTGCGCCAGGCCGCGCGATAACGACCATACGGGCTGCCCGGCCCGATCCGAGAGTCCGAGCCGCTCGAGCACCGCTGTTGCACGCACGCCACGCTCGGCGGCCGTCACGCCGTACAGCGCGGCCCAGAACAGCAGATTCTCCCGCACGCTCAAGTGGCCGTACAGATGGGACTCGTGGCCGATCCAGCCGATGGCGCGCCGCCCGCCGGCGACGCGGGCCGACCCCTGCTGCGGCCGGATCAGCCCGGCCAACACCTTGAGGAGCGTCGTCTTACCTGCGCCATTGGGCCCGAAGATTGCGAGCGTCTGTCCCGGTGCGAGCGTGAACGACACACCGTCGAGCGCGACCGCACGCCCGTAGGCGTGCCGCAGCCCCTCAGCCGAGAGCATCGATGCGCGCGGCGAGATCTTCCATGTCGAACGGCTTGACCAGGTAGCCCGAATGCCCGAGGTCGAGCACGTGGATGAGCGGCTCCATGCTGACGTACGCGGTCGTGACGATCACGGGGAGCGCGGGCCGGGACTGGCGGATCTCCTGCAGCAGGGTCACGCCATCCGTATCGGGGAGCCGCAGGTCGAGCACCAGCACTTCGGGCCGGAAGTCCTCCAGCTGGCGGCGGGCTTCGCTGCCGCTGGCCGCGAACGCGACCTCATAGCGCGTGGAGAAGAACCGCTGGTAGGTACGGCGCAGCGCCGACTCGTCCTCGACGAACAACACCTTGCGCGGCGCGCCGGAGGGGGGGGAAGCCATAGGTGGGCCAATATATGCGCCCCCCCTCGGTCGTGTACGCTGGGCTCAGCGCCCGCCGCTCTCGAGCTCGAACAGGTCGTCCAGCTTGGTCAGCACCAGGAGGAACCGCAGCTCCTCGTTGGCCCCGCGCAGGCACACCGTCAGCCGGCGCTCCGCCGCCTTGCGCTGGATCAGCATCAGCGCCCCGAGGCCCGCGCTGTCGATCTGGCGCGTGCCCGAGAGATCGATCACCAGGCGCCCGGCCCCTTCCCCCAGCTGCTCCAGCAGCTCCGTGGCCGACCGCCGGAAGGCGGTGCGCGAGTCGAGCCCCAGCTCCTCGGGAGCCGCCAGGACCTTCTCGCTCGGGTGCGTCGACATCGGCATCAAGTCCTCCACAGTCGGCTCCAGTTGAATCGCCGACCGGTGGGGTACGCGACTCCAGTGCCAATACAGCTAACCTGCGGGCCGTCAACCGCTTGTCAAAGGCGGCGTGAGACGGCTCACCCCTTCCGCTACCGCAGACCGAGTGCCGCCGCGCAGTTTGCAAGGGGCGGCTTGACCGGCGTCCACCCGCGGGGCGTACCTTTGCTTCTGCACATCGTCAGCCCAGTGCGCCGACCAGTACCGCCGTCCGCATTTCGAGGAGGCAGATCCCATGGCAGGCCCGTCTAAGACAAAGGAGCTGACCGAGGTCAGCGAAGCCCAGATCGCGGTGCACTGGAAGGAGGAGGAGTACTATCAACCCTCCGAGCAGTTCAAGGCACAGGCGATCATGCGGGACCCCCGCATCTTCGAAAAGTTCGGCCTCGACCGGTTCCCCGACTGTTTCAAGGTCTACGCGGACATGCTGACCTGGTTCGAGCCGTATCGCACGGTGCTCGATACCAGCGACGCGCCGTTCTGGAAATGGTTCGTCGGCGGCAAGATCAACGCGGCGTACAATTGCGTGGACCGGCACCTGGAGAAGTACGCGAGCAAGGCCGCGTTCATTTTCGTGCCCGAGCAGGAAACCGAGCGGGACGTGGTCCTGACCTATCGGGACCTGTACGACCGGGTCAACGAAGTGGCCGCGCTGCTGCAGGGCCTGGGACTCAAGGCCGGCGACCGCGTCACCCTGCACATGCCGATGGTGCCCGAGCTGCCGATCACGATGCTGGCATGCGCGCGCCTGGGCGTCATCCACTCACAGGTGTTCGGCGGGTTCAGCGGTCAGGCGTGCGGCTCCCGTATTCACGATTCGGGCAGCCGGGTGCTGATCACGATGGACGCGTACTCGCGCAGCGGCGCCCTGATCGACCACAAGGTGAACGCCGATATTGCCGTGAAGACGGCGCACGAGCAGGGGCAGGACGTCGACCGGGTGCTGGTGTGGCAGCGCTACCCGGGAAAGTATTCCGCCAAGACGCCGATGGTCTCGGGTCGCGATGTCTTCGTGAACGACCTGCTCAAGGATTACCGGGGCAAGAAAGTCGATCCCGTTTCCCTGCCCTCCGAAGCGCCCCTGTTCCTGATGTACTCGAGCGGCACCACCGGCAAGCCGAAGGGCGCCCAGCATGGGATCGCGGGCTATCTCGCGTACGTGACCGCCACGTCCAAGTGGATTCTCGACATTCATCCCGACGACGTGTATTGGTGCATGGCGGACATCGGCTGGATCACGGGGCATTCCTACATCGTGTACGGCCCGCTGGCGAACGCGGCGACGGGCGTCTTGTACGAAGGCGTGCCGACCTTTCCCGACGCCGGCCGCCCCTGGCGCATCGCCGAGCGACTGAAGGTGAACATCTTCCATACCGCGCCGACCGCGATCCGCATGCTGCGCAAGCTCGGTCCCCAGGAGCCGCGCAAGTACCAGTACCGCTTCAAGTCGATGACGACCGTGGGCGAGCCGATCGAGCCGGAGGCGTGGCGCTGGTACTACGACGAAGTGGGCAAGCGGGAGGCGGTCATCACCGATACGTGGTGGATGACGGAGACGGGCGGCTTTCTCGGCACCACCATGCCCGCGATTCATCCGATGAAACCCGGCAGCTGCGGGCCCGCCGCCCCGGGCATCCATCCCGTGATTTATGACGAAACCGGGGCGGAAGTCCCCAAGGGCTCCGGCAAGGCGGGGAACATGTGCATCCGCAATCCCTGGCCGGGCATCATGCAGACCATCTGGGGCGACCGCGACCGCTACGTCAAGACGTATTTCGCCAAGTACAACAAGAATCCCCGCAGCAAGGACTGGCGCGACTGGCCGTTCCTGTGCGGCGACGGCGCGGTCCAGGCGGCGGACGGATACTACCGCATCCTCGGCCGCATCGACGACGTCATCAACGTCGCCGGTCACCGCCTCGGCACGAAGGAGATCGAGTCCGCCTGTCTCACGGTTCCGGAGATCGCCGAGGCCGCCGTCGTCCCCGTTCAGGACGAGCTCAAGGGACGCGTGCCCGAGGTGTACGTCGCGGTCAAGCCGGGCGTGAAGGCGAGTCAGGAGATCGTCGATCGCGTGATCAAGGCGAACGAAGAAGTGATCGGCAAAATCGCGCGGCCCAAGCACGTCTACATCGTGCCGGACATGCCCAAGACCCGCTCCGGCAAGATCATGCGTCGCGTGCTGGCGGCGATCTCGAATCGCCGGGATGTGGGTGACGTGACGACGCTCGCGAACCCGGACGTGGTGGAGCAGATCCGCGTGATGGTGCAGGGCAAAGACGCTACGAAGACGCAGGAAGAGCTACCAGAGGACATCGCGAAGTTTGGACAGGTAGAGTAGGTCGGCGGAGGTTGTGGAGGTTCTGGAGGTTGGGGAGGTTATCTCGTCAGCGGTGCAAACCTCCCGAACCTCCCGAACCTCCACAACCTCCACAACCTCCACAACCTCCCTAACCTCCTTCAGAGCTCCACCTGCGCCCCCACCTCGAACACCTGGTCCGCCGGGATCTTGAAGAAGGCGGTGGCGCGCAGCGCGTTGCGCGACATGAACGCGAACAGCTGTTCGCGCCACCGCGCCATATCGGGCCGGTCGGAGGCGACCAGCGTCTCGCGACCGAGGAAGAACGTCGTTCCCGCGATGGGAATGTCGAGCGACTTCACCTGGCAGGCCGCCAGGACGTCGTCGATGTCGGGATCGTCCATGAACCCGTAGCGCGCGATCACGTTGTAAAACCCCTTCCCGATCGGCTTCACGGTCACCCGCTCGGCGCTCGACACGTGCGGCACATCCTGCGTCACCACGGTGAGAAACACGACCCGCTCGTGCAGCACTTTGTTGTGCGTCAGGTTGTGCACCAGAGCCGGGGGCGTGCCGTCGGTGGTGCCGGACATGAACACCGCGGTCCCCGGGACGCGGAGCGGCGGCTCGGCGGCGAGGTCGGCGAGCAGCATCTTGAGCGCGACCGTCTTCTCCTGCATGCGCTTCGCGAGGATCTCGCGCCCCCGCTGCCAGGTGGTCATCAGGAGGAAGATGGCTGCCGCGATCACCAGGGGAACCCAGCCACCGAAGCGAATCTTCAGCATGTTCGCGCCGAAGAATGGCACGTCCACGCACAGAAACAGGGCCGCCACAATCGCGGCGCGTGCGAAGCTCCAGCGCCACACCTCGCGGCTCATCACGTAAAACATCAGCGTGGTAATCAGCATCAAGGTCGATAGCGCCACGCCGTACGCCCCCGCGATGTTGCTGGACGTGCGGAACCCGAGGACCAGGGCGCAGGTGAGGACCATGAGCGACCAGTTCACGGTGGGCACATAGATCTGGCCGATCTCGCGCGACGAGGTGTGCTCGATGCGCAGCCGCGGGCTGTAACCCAGCTGCACTGCCTGGCGCGTCAGCGAGAACGCGCCCGAGATCACCGCCTGCGACGCGATGATCGTGGCCGCGGTCGCCAGCCCGATCAACGGATACAACGACCAGCTCGGGGCGAGATGGTAGAAGGGATTCACCGCCGCGGCCGGGTCGCGCAGTAACAGCGCGCCCTGCCCGAAGTAGTTGAGCAACAGGCAGGGAAGCGCGATGCTGAACCACGCGATTTGAATGGCATGATGACCGAAGTGGCCCAGATCGGCGTACAGGGCCTCGCCGCCCGTGACCACGAGGAACACGGCGCCCAGCACCAGGAACCCCCGGTGGATGTCTTGGGCGAAAAAGCGCGCCGCGTGGTACGGCGACAACGCGGCCAACACGCCGGGTTGCTGGATGATCTCGTGCAAACCGAGCACGCCGATGGTGGCGAACCACACGAGCATCACCGGACCGAACACCGCGCCGATCCGGGCGGTGCCCCGGCTCTGCACCAGGAACAACCCGATCAGGATCACGAGCGTCACGGGGATCACCCACGAGGCCAGCGCGGGCGTCGCGATCTCGAGCCCCTCGACGGCGCTCAGCACGGAGATCGCCGGCGTGAGGCCTCCGTCCGCATACAGCAGCGCCGACCCGAAGATGCCCAGCACGATCATGATGCGACGGGGTGAGAGTCCCCGCGCCAGCCGGCTGCCGTTGACGAGCGCCATCAGGGCGAGCACGCCGCCCTCGCCCTTGTTGTCCGCGCGGATGATGACGATGTGGTACTTGATCGTCACCACGATCACCAGCGCCCAGAAGACGAGCGACAGGACGCCGAGCACGTTGCCGGGCGTGACCGCGATGCCGTGGGTCCCGTAGAACGATTCGCGAATGGCGTACAGCGGACTCGTGCCGATGTCGCCGTAGACGACGCCCAGCGCCGCGAGGGCGAGGGTGATGAGATAACGGCCGCGCGGCGCGGCCCGGGGCTCGGGCGACGGTGTCACGGCGTGGTCGGCGCCGTGCGGCGCAGATCCGCGAGGGACAAGAGCCAGGTGACGGTCATGATCACGGCGGACGCGACGCACCAGCGGCAGATCGCGTGCAACACGAACAGCTCGATCGCACTGAGATAGAGGCTGAACCCGAACCCCACGGTGGCGAGCAGCGCGAGCAGCACGCTCACGCGCCGATCCGCGGCGAATCGGGGCTGCAGACCCGCCAGCCCGAGGACCAGAAGCGTGGCGTACCCCGCCACTCCGTACAACGCCACCGGCACCCCGAACAGCTCCGCGTAGCGGCTGGCCTGGACGTACTCACAGCTGCCGGTCCCGCACTGGAGCTGGCCCAGCACGCCGACCTTGTAGAGCCAGAGATACGTCGCGACGAGCAGCCCCACGAGCGCGAGGAGCACGATCGCCTGCCGGCGGATCACGTGTGCTTCTTGGTCAGACCGTCGACGAGTGCCTTGAAGTCATCCGATGCGGAGCGCCCCTCGTATGGGCGCCCGTTCACGAAGAAGCTGGGCGTGCCCTTCACGCCGCGCGCTTCACCTTCCTGCACGCTGGCCTGGATGCGGCCGGCATAGCGCTGGCTGTCCATGCAGGCGTCGTACTTGTCGAGATCGAGACCGATGCCCCGGGCGAAATCGCGGAACAGGCCGCGCGGGTTCTTCCCGGTCTGGGCCCACTGGTGATTGGTGAACAGCTGGTCGTGCATCTCCCAGAACTTGCCCTGCTCCCCGGCGCACTGAGCCGCGAGCGCGGCATAGCGGGAGTACGCGTGCGTGGGGAGGGGGAAATCGCGATAGCGCCACCGCACCTTGCCCGTGGCGATCAGCTGCTCGCGGATCACGGGCATCTGCACCGTCGCGAACGACGCGCAGAAGGGGCACTCGAAGTCCGAATACTCCGTGATCTCGATGCGCGCCGAGTCCGACCCCATCGTGTACCCCCGGAACCCGTCCGTCGCCGCGACCGGAATGGGCCCCCTCGGCGCCGGCGCCGGCGCCCGCTGCGAGCCGTACCACAGCACTCCCCCACCGACCACCGCTACGCCCACGAGCAACAGGTAGAACCCCTTCATTCGCCCGGAACCCTCCACGGTTCGTCGTCCTCGTCCTCGTCGAATCCCGCCCGCGCCTCGCGCGCCTGCCGCTCCGCCTCGTCCACGATGCGGCGGCTCTCGGCGACTTCGGGCGTATCGTAGGTCAACCGCACTTCATAGTGAAACAGCTCGCTGCGTGTGTTCCCCAGCAGCTTCTGCAGCTCCGGAACACGCTCCAGCAGCTGCCCGGACCGGTCGAGTGCTTGGATGCGCTCGGCGAGGGCGCGCAACATCGCGAGCAGGCGCTGGGCCCGGTCCGGTCCGTACACTTCCTCGGAGTCATCGCTCATGAGCCCACCTTGCGTGACATGTCGGGTCCCCGCGTCCCGCCCCCGCACGGCCGTCCCGTCCATGATAATACCATGCGCACGGCCTGCACGTCCGCCCTTTGCGCCGTCTCCCGCGCCCTATTACATTGCGGCGCCGATCGATCGGCGCTCTCCCAATCCCCGGCCCTCACCAGAGAGGAGCACCCAGCAGCATGGCCAAGAAACGTGCGGAACCGCGCAGAATGTCCACCCCCACCCCCTTTGAGCAGGCCCGCGACGAGCTGTTCTCACACATCCTCCGATGCGGCGTCCTGGAAGCGAGCGCCGAGCACCAGAAAGAGTGGTTCGACGATACCATGCTCTATCTCGCCGACCGCTACGACGGGTTGGACGAGCCGCAGCTCACCGAGCTGCGCGTGCTGGGGGAGCGCTACTGCCGCCCCGTGGTGGCGCGCAGCGCGACGGCGGCCGCGAGCGTCTGACGTCGCACCTCACCACCAGGGCGGAAACCGCCGGAAGCGCCGGCCCAGCGACAGCCGCACCCCGCCGCCCAAGCCCAGCTCCGCATACCATCCCTGGCGGCGCCCCGGCGCAGCCTCCACTCCCACGAGCGCCGTGAGGTAGCCGGCGCCGCGCGTTCCTTCGGCCCCGACGAACGCCAGTCCCAACCCGGCGTAGGGCCCGGGGCGTGCGCGCTCTCCCGGCCGCAGCAACAGTTGCGCGTCGGCCGCGAGACGAATGCCGAGCGCGCCCTCGTAGTCACCACCTGCCAGCGTGAACGCGAAGCGTCCCTGCGTGCCGGGACGCCGCGCCACCGCGAGCTCCGGTCCCCAAAAGGAGCGGTGGGCCAGCACCAGCATCGCACCGACCCCCGCTTCGGTCGCGGTGAGCGCTTGCGCGCGCGCCGGCGTCGCGGCCAGGGTCGCGCAGGCGGTCACGAGCGCGGCGCCGGCGAGCGCCCTAGCGAAGCGCGACGTCGTAGCTGATGCGGATGTCGGGGGCGAGCGAGGCGACTACGGAGCAATACTTCTCGAGCGAGAGATCGACCGCGCGCCGTGCCTTTGCCTCGTCCGCGCCTTCGCCCGTGACGGTGAACACGAAGTGCAGCGCCGTGTAGCGACGCGGCTGCTCTTCCCGGCGTGTACCCCGCACGTGCACCTCGAGCCCGCGCAGCGCCACGCGCTGTTTCTGGAGGATCAACACTACGTCCGACGCGGTGCAGCTGGCGGCGGCGATGAGCAGCAGCTCGACCGGCGAGACGGCGACGGTGCTGTCGGCGTCGACCGCGACGGCGGGGCGACCGGGCACTGCCGCCGCGAACTGCTGGGCTTCGCGCCAGCGCAGCGTGACCTCCACGGGGTTCGTCGCCACGTCAGTTCCCCCGCCGCGTGGTCAGACCGGCGTACAACCGGTTGTGACGAAACCCACCCATGCCGTGGTACTCGAGCAGCCAGTTGAAGGTGGAGCGATAGTGCAGCTCGAAGCCCACGACCACGTTGAGCCACGCGTCCGGACAATCAGGATCGGCGCCGCAGCGATCGTGCCCCGCCAGGCTGAAGCCGCCGCCCGCATACGGCGTGACCGCCTGTCCTTCGCCGGTGAACCGGTAAAGCCCTTCCAGACTTCCCACGTAGCTGTTGACGCCGTTGAACACGCCGATCTCGCCCGACGGACGGAGGCGGAAGCGACTGCTGAAGAGATTGCCCGCGTCGAGCGTGACACCGAACACCAATTGCGTTTTTCCGGAGAGGTCGATCCCGCCGCGCACGCCGAACCCGAGCAAGCCCAACCGGGTGCCGTCGCCGGCCGAGTGCACCGGTGGAGGATGGAACTCCTGCGCCGCGAGCGCGGCGGCGCTCACCACCGCCACCAGCAACCACAGCCCCACACTCCGCATCACGTCCCCCTGTCAGCGCTGTGCGTTCCCCGGGCGGCAGCCCGGCCGTAGTCCCAGATCGCATACAGACCCACCGCCGTCGTCGCCCACGCGATCGAGCGTGCATGAGGGGAGCGAACGATGCAGGCCACCAGCGTCAACAGCTGCAGCACGGTCACCGCCTTGCCGCCGGCGCGCGCCGGCAGCGTCATCGGGTGCCGCAACAGCCACGCTCCGACGTACCCCAGCGCGGCCACGATGTCCCGGCCAAGCACGCCCGCGATCTCCAGGGGATGCAGCAGGTCGGCTCGCGCGACCGTGATGAACGCCGCGGCCATGAAGACCTTGTCGGCGGTGGGATCGAGGACGGCGCCGGCGCGCGACTCGCCGAGGCGGCGCGCCAGCATGCCGTCGAAGAAGTCGGACGCCGCGGCCGCGGCCACGAGCGCGAGCTGCGCGGCCGGCCGGTGGACGAAGGGGAAGGCGGCGGCGAGGGGCAGGCGCAGCGCGGTCAGCAGATCCGCCCACGTGACCCACGGTTTCACTTGCCCCTCCCTCCGGCGCCCCATAGCTTCGTCCGCGTGAACCTGAATCTGCTGAAGCAGGCGGCGATCTTCCAAGACCTGGACGACGGTGAGCTCGCGCGCGTAGCGGAAGTGTGCCGCGAGCAGAAGTTCGCCGTCGGCCAGCACGTCTTCAAGGAAGGCGAGCCCGGGAACCGCTTGTTCATCATTTCCGAAGGGGAGGTACGCATCTCCCGGACCATTCCTGGCTCGGGAGAGGAGGCCCTCGCCGTCCTGAAGCCCGGGGCCTGCTTCGGCGAGATGGCCATTTTCGACCGCTCGGAGCGCTCCACCGACGCCATCGCGAACACCACCTGCACCCTCATCACCATCGCACGCTCGGACTTCGAGCTGCTGCTCGATTTCAACCGCGACATCGCGTACAAGGTGCTGTGGTCGGTGGTCCGACTGCTGTGCGCACGGCTGCGGGTGACGAACGATAATCTCCGGTCGTTCCTCGCGATGTCGATGTTCTAGTGCGGCGGGAGCAATCCCCCGGGAGCGGGGTTCCATAACGCTACCGGCACCCTGGCCACTCC
>DATDFC010000075.1:0-32494 GCA_036522815.1 Gemmatimonadales bacterium
CGCCACGACGCATTGCCGGACATGTACGCGGGGAAGCGGGCCAACTGAGCTGACCATTCGCGGATTGCGTCCACCCGACCGCCGCGCGCGGGCGGGTGGGCCCCGATGGTGGCTCGCTCCCCTGCGCCTTTTTTTTGTGCATCAAGCCGCACGCGCGCGCCTCGAAGTGTTGCACTGACGCTCTCATCGTACAGCGAGTAGTTTTATAACGCTGTTCAGCGTCGCCAGTTACGGTAGTTGAGCCGATCCAACAAGTTGGCACTAGCCTTGCTGTTGCGCCGCGGCAACATTCGACCAGGCGGGGAGCGCCAGCCATGGCCACCAAAGGAAAAGACGCACAGTCGCCGCTGCCTGACCCCCAAGCACAGACGGAATCCACCGCGGCGCTGTTGCGCGAGCTGGTGGCGCACCTCCGGCAGAATCGCACCCAATTGCGTGAGGAATGGGCGCGGCGCATCACGCGCGCCCAGCTGCTCACGGCGATGACCGAGGAGGAAATCTTCGCGGAAGCGACCTCGGTGTACGACAACTACGTCGAAGCGCTCGAGACGGGGACGTTCGAGGCACTGCAGGCCTACGCGCGCAACCTGTCGGAGCGCATCATCCCGCGAGGCGTCGAGACGCACGAAGTCGTCGGGATCGTGCTGCTGTTGCGCGACGTGCTCGCCCGCTCGCTGTTCGGCAAGTACCACGAAGACTTCGACAAGCTCAACCGCATCCTGGACGCCTACGAGCCGGCCGCCAACCGCATCGCCAACACGGTGGCGGTCGGCTTCGTGCAGGAGCGTGAGCGCATCATCCGGCAGCAGCAGGAGGCGATCCGGGAGCTGTCGACGCCGGTGTTGCAGGTGCGCGAGCGGCTCTTGATCTTGCCGATCATCGGCGTCATCGATCCGCAGCGCGCGCGGCAGCTCACCGAGCAGCTGTTGCGGGCCATCCGGACCAATCGCGCCAAGGTGGTCGTGATCGACATCACGGGCGTCGCGGCCATGGACTCGAACGTCGCCAACCACCTCGTGCAGACGGTCGAAGCGTCGCGGCTACTGGGTGCCACGGTCATCGTGACCGGTCTCTCCCCCGAAATCGCGCAGACGCTCGTGACGATCGGGGTCGACTTGAGCGAGATGGCCACCGTGGGCGATCTCCAGGGAGGCATCGAAGAGGCAGAGCGGCTGCTAGGGTACAAGGTCGTGCCGCTGGAAGAGCTGACCCCGAAGGCGTGAGCCGGCACCCCACTCCGTCGACGGAGGGCGCGTGGAAGTTCCCATTCTAAAGCAGGGTCACTACCTGATCGCGTCCATCCAATCGGCGCTCACGGACGCCGATTTGTCGCAGTTGCGCGAGGCGTTGATCGAGCGGGTGGGGAGGTTCCGGGCGCGTGGCGTCATCGTCGACGTCACGGCGCTCGACGTCATGGATTCGTTCGCCGTCCGCACGCTGCGCGACATCGCGCATATGGCCCGGTTGCGCGGCGCGGAGACGGTGATCGTCGGGATCCAGCCAGAGGTGGCGTTCGCGATGGTGCAGCTCGGGCTCACGCTCAAGGGGGTGTCGACCGCGCTCGACCTGGAAGAGGGTCTGGCGTTCCTCAACGTCCAGACGCAGCTCCGCATCGACCGCGGGCCGGGGCGCCTCGACCGTGGCTGACGAGTTGCTGATCCCGATCACCGCCGACGTCGACGTGGTGACCGCGCGCCAGCGGGGGCGCGACCTGGCCGCCGAGGCGGGATTCTCGAGCGGCGACCAGACGGTGATCGCGGCCGCGATCTCCGAGATCGCGCGCAACATCCTCATGTACGCCAAGCGCGGCGAAATCGCCCTCAGCGTCGTGGCGAACGGCGACCGTCAGGGCGTCATCGTCGTGGCGCGCGATCAGGGACCCGGGATCCGGGACGTCCCCCGCGCCATGCAGGACGGGTACTCCACGTCCGGCGGTCTCGGTCTCGGGCTGCCCGGCGCCCGCCGTCTCATGGACGACTTCGAGGTGGTCTCCGATGCGGGCAAGGGGACCACCGTGACGATGAAGAAGTGGCGGCGCATGAATGCCTAGGGCGTCGGTGGACGCCTCGGCGCTGATCGACTGGGGGGTCGCCGCGTCGGCGCTGCCGGGCCAGGCCCAGTCCGGGGACTCGCACCTGGTCAAGGCGGTCGCCACCGGCGTGCTCGTCGCGGTCGTGGATGGGCTGGGGCACGGCACGGAAGCGGCGACCGCGGCCCGGACGGCCGTGAATACGCTGGACGAGCACGCGTCCGAATCGGTGTTGGCGCTGCTCGAGCGCTGCCACGTGGCGCTCAAGGGCTCGCGCGGCGTGGTGATGAGTCTCGCGTTCGCCAACGGACACCAGAACGCGCTGACGTGGGCCGGGGTCGGCAACGTGGACTGCATGCTGTTCCATGTCGACGCGGCTGCGCGCGCCAAGCCGTCGCGCGACAGTCTGGTCACGCGCGGCGGAATTGTCGGTTCCGAGCTGCCCCCGGTCCGCGCGCAGGTCGTGCCCCTGGCCCGCGGAGACGTGCTCATTTTCGCCACCGACGGGATCCGGGAAGGGTTCAGCGACGGGCTGCAGCTCGAGGCACCCCCGCAACAGCTCGCGGAGCAGATCCTGAGCCAGCACCGCAAGGGCACGGATGATGCCTTGGTGCTGGTCGCTCGTTATCGGGGCGGCACCCGGACGAGCAGATGACCCCTCCGATCGGGATGGAGCCTTCGCCTCTGCCTGCGGTGCCGCGGAAGGAGGACGCAGCGCGCTTGCGGATTCTCGTCGTCGCGGGTGAGGGTGCCGGTAGCGCCGCGCTGCTCCAGAGTCTGCGCCAATGGGCGGACGACGGCCGGCTGGACGTGGACGCGGCGCCTGATCTGCCGCGGGCGGTGCGTCTCCTGGCGGGCCAGCAGTGGGACGTCGTCCTCGCCGCCCTGGGCGAGCGCCCGGACGAGGAGCTGTCGTGGTGGGCCGACGCGTTGCGGGCCGCCACCGGTGGCCCGCGGTTGATCGCAGCCGCGCAGACTCCTTCGATGGGACTGGCGCTGCGCGCCGAGAAGCTCGGCGTGCTCGACGTGCTCGCGCTGCCGCTGCGCCGCGACGACCTGATCCGCGCCCTGGAGCGGCTGCGCTCCGCGGTCGGCGAAGCGGCGATCCCGCTTCCCGAAGTCGAGCATCACGTCGTCGGCCCGTATGCGTTGGTCGGGCAGAGTCCCGCGATGCTCGACGTCTACAAGCTGCTGGCGCGCGTCGCCGCGAGCACCGCCACCGTGCTCATTCAGGGCGAATCGGGCACGGGCAAAGAGGTGGTGGCCCGCGCTGTGCACCTGCACGGTCCGAAGTCCACCGGCGCGTTCGTGGCGGTGAACTGCGCCGCCATCCCGGAAAACCTGCTCGAGAGCGAGCTGTTCGGCCACGAGAAGGGGGCGTTTACGGGCGCCGTCACCCGCAAGGTCGGCCGCTTCGAGCACGCCGCCGGCGGGACCCTGTTCCTCGATGAAATCGCCGACATGAGCCTCGCCCTCCAGGCCAAGATCCTGCGGGCGGTGCAGGAGCGGGAGATCGAGCGGGTGGGCGGCAGCGATACGATCCCGATCGACGTGCGCCTGATCGCGGCCACGAACCGCGACTTGAAAGACGCGATCAAGCAGGGGCGTTTCCGGGAGGACCTGTACTACCGCCTGGCGGTGGTCACGATCCGACTGCCGAAGCTGGCGGAGCGCGGCGACGATCTGCTGCTGCTCACCGCGTTCTTCATCCGCCAGTTCGCCGAGCGCTACGGCAAGCGGATCACGGCGATCTCGGACCGGGCGCTGGACCTGCTGCGTGCCCATGCGTGGGTCGGCAACGTGCGCGAGCTGCGCAACGTGATCGAGCGAGGCGTCATCGTCGCGAACGACGAGACGCTGCGCGCCGAGCACCTGCCGGACGAGATCCGCGGCGAAGAGACGGCGCTGACGGACCGTCCGCAGGGCGGCCTGCTCGCGCTCGCGGAAGTGGAGGCCCGCTACATCGCGCGCGTGCTCGCGCACACCAACGGGCAGATCGGCGCGGCGGCCGAGATCCTGGGCATTCATCGCAACACGCTGACGCGAAAGATGAAGGAGTACGGGTTGTGAGCTCCCCGCTTCCTCCGGTCCGCGTCGAAAAGGCGCTGGAGCTCATGCCCGAGCTCGAGGCGCTCGCCCCACTGCGCGCGCTGCTCATCTCGATTGCGCGCCCCGACGAGCGGGCCTTATGGTCGAGCTCGGGTCCGTACCTCACGCTGGGCAAGCGCGGCGTCGACCCCGACGAGCTGCGGCGCCGTCTGCCCCACGCGCTGCACCGCATCGCCGAGCACGTGCACGCGCTCTGCAAGACGTACGTGGAGGCGCTCGAAGCCCGGCAACGCGGTGACGCGGCGGGAGTCGTGGGCGCGCTCGTGCGGGGCGGCCATCTCGAAGAAGAAGTGGGGCGGTTCCCCCAGGCGCGGGCGTGGTACGAGCTCGCGCTCAGCGTGGCGGAAGGCCTGCAGGACCGCCGTCCCGAAGTGGACGCCCTGCGCGCCCTCGGGTATCTGTGTCTCCGGCGCGGCCAGTATGTCGAAGGTGCCCGTCAGTTCCAGCGCGCTTTCGCCCTCGCGGAGGCGGAGTTCGATCAGGCGGGCGCGATCGCGGCGTGCGAGGGACTGGGCGACGTGTCGCGCGCCCAGGGCGAGTGGGGGGGGGCCCAGGCATGGTACGGCCGCGGGCTGCGTCTCGCCGAGGCGTCGGGTGACGAGGGGCAGTTGGGGCGGCTGGAGCGCCGGCTCGGCGTGCTGGCCCGCAAGCAGGGCGATCTCGCCACCGCGGGTGACTATCTGCGGCGCGCGCGCGAGCGGTTCGAAGCGGCGGGACGCGCCGACGAGATGGCGCGCGTGCTGGACGCCCAGGGACGGCTCGACGCGCAGCTGGGGAGGCACACCGCCGCCGCCGCCGCGTACCGGGAGGCGCTCGCCTGGGCGCAGCGAGAGCCCCGGGCGCCGGGGCTGGAGCTGGCGATCCGCTTGAACCTCGCGGAGCTCGATCTCGAGATGGAGCGCTGGCTCGATGCCGAAGGGGAGCTGCGCCGGGCGGAGCAGGTGGCGATCGCGGCGAATCTGGCGGGCCGGCTGGCCCAGATCTACACGCTGATGGGAAAGCTGCGCGGCGCCCAGGGGGACGAGACTGGGTTCGTGTTCTTCGAGCAGGCGATCGAGCTCGCCCGCGCGGTGGAGCGCTCTCCCGCCGCGGAAGCACAGGTGTACCACGCCTACGGGCTGTTCCGCAGCCGGCTCGGTCAGCAGGAAGAAGCGCGCGCCTACCTCGAGCATGCCCGCGCGCTGTTCGACTCGCTGGGCGAAGCGGTCGAGCGGGAGCGGGTCGACGCCGAGCTGGGGGCGCTGACCGCCTGAGCGCCGCCGACTAGCGGTTGGTGAGGGGGTTCCGCTGCGTGGTGGTGTCGCGTCGCGCGGCGGCCTTGTGCTTCTGCGCGGTCGCCTGGGTCGTCCTAGTCTCGGTCCGGGGCGGTGTTGCCGCCTTCGTCTTCGTCGTCCGATGGCTGCCGCCGCCACAGGCGGCCAATCCGATCAACCCTACGGCTGCCAGGATGGTCCTCGTCATGCGGGCCTCCAAGAGCGGGGTTGTGCCAATATAAGGCCACCGGCCGCGCCGTGGGGTCATCCGACCTGCCGTGCCAGCGGCCGCGTCAAACAGGTAGGCCCGCCGCCCCCCTTGAGGCAGATCTCCCGCCCCGCGAACTCGTGCACCGTCACGCCGGCCTGCTCCAACCGGGCCCGGGTCGCGGGGTTCCCCGCTACCATGAGAACCTCGCGCTGCGCGATCGCGAGCACGTTGCAGCCCAGCGTGTCGAACTCCGGCGCAGGCACCTCCACCAGCTCGATGCCCCGTGCGAGCAGGGCCTCTCGAAACGGCACCGGCAGTAGCGGGGCGTAGACGAGGAACAGGTCGGGGGCGATCGGACTCACGATCGACATGAGGTGAAACACGTCCTCCGGCCCGCGCCAGTGCGGCAGGGCCACGACGATCACCTCGTCCACGCACCCCGCCACCAGGTCTCGCAGCTGGCTGATCCCCGCATCGTTGGTTCGGTACCCCCGACCCACCGCCAGCGTACGCTGGTCGATCCAGCAGACGTCTCCGCCCTCGAGGCGGCCGTCGCCCATGATGCGACCGCAAATCGGCACGCCGGCCGCGTGCAGCGCCGCTTCGTGAGCGGCGGGCTCGGTGCGACGCTGCGGCTTGCCCATGTTGCAGAGGATCACGCCGGCGTCGCACACGATGGACGCGTCGCGAGCGTAGAGCGAGTCGAGACCGACGCGGTCGTCCGGAGGAAGGGACAGTACGTCCGCCCCCGCAGTCTCGAGCAGGGCGAGAAACGTGCGGTACTCGGACGTCGCCGCCGCGAGCTCGGGCGGTGCCGTGTAGCCCAGGTCGCGCCACTGGCGATCGACCGCGGCCGCGCTCCCGAACGCGTCGCCCGCGGGCTTGACCGCGACCGAGAGGAGCCTCCCGACTTCCGACTGTCCGCCCACCCGCATCGTGGGTAGTTTAGCCGCCTACCAACCCTGTGTCATTCACGCGGGAGCGGCCAATGACCCGATCGATGATGGACCGTCGTGCGTTCGTCGAGTTGGCGGGTGTCGCCAGCATGAGCTCAGTGATCCCCGGGCGTGCGCCCGGGGTCAGTACACCTGCCCCGCTCGAGCTCGAGGACGCGACCATCGCGGAGCTGCAGGCGGGGATGGCGTCCGGGAAGTACACTGCCCGTTCCATCACGACCACGTATCTGCAGCGGATCGAAGCCCTGGACAAGAAGGGACCCGGACTCCACTCGGTGCTGGAGACCAATCCCGACGCGCTCACTCAGGCCACGGCGCTCGATGCGGAGCGCAAGGCCAAGGGCCCGCGGGGCCCGTTGCACGGTATCCCCATCCTGGTGAAGGACAACGTGGCGACGCGGGACCGCATGCAGAGCACGGCAGGCTCGCTGGCGCTCGTGGGCGCGTCCCCGCCGCGCGACGCGTTCCTGGTGGAGCGGCTGCGCGCGGCGGGCGCGGTGCTGCTCGGCAAAGCGAATCTGTCCGAGTGGGCCAACTTCCGCTCGACCCACTCGTCCAGCGGCTGGAGCGGCCGGGGAGGGCAGTGTCGCAACCCCTACGCCCTCGATCGCACGCCGTCCGGGTCGAGCTCGGGCTCCGGGGTCGCCGTGGCGGCGAGCCTGTGCGCGGCCGCCATCGGGACCGAGACCGACGGCTCCATCGTGTCGCCCTCGACCTGCTGCTCGATCGTGGGCATCAAGCCGACGCTCGGCCTCGTGAGCCGGGCCGGCGTCATCCCCATCGCTCACAACCAGGACACCGCGGGTCCCATGGCCCGCACGGTCGCCGACGCGGCGACCCTGCTGGGCGCGCTCACCGGCGTGGACCCCCACGATGACGCGACGGCGGCGAGCGCCGGCCATGCGGCGTCGGATTACTCCTCATCGCTCGACCCCGCCGGCCTCAAGGGCGCCCGGCTCGGCGTGTGCCGCTCCCACTTCATGGGCTACAGCCCGGGCACCGACGCCGTCATGGAGGGCGCGATCGATGCGCTCAAGCGGCTCGGGGCGGTGATCGTCGACCCCGCCGACATAGCGACCGCCGGCCAGTTCGACGACAGCGAGTTCGCCGTGCTGCTGTACGAGTTCAAGACGGACCTGAACCGGTACCTCGCCGAATGGGCGCCGGGAGCGACCGCGAAGACGTTGGCGGACCTGATCGGGTTCAACGACCGCAACAAGGGACAGGAGATGCCCTACTTCGGGCAGGAGATCTTCACGCAGGCCGAGGCGAAGGGGCCGCTCACCGATCAGGATTACCTGCGGGCGCTGGACAAGAATCACCTGCTGGCGCGCACCCAGGGGATCGACGCCGTGATGGCGGAGCACCAGCTGGACGCGCTGGTCGCCCCCACGGGCGGCCCGCCTTCGCTTATCGACCTGGTGAACGGTGACCCGGGCGGTGGCGGCAGCTTTTCCAGTCCCGCGGCCGTGGCCGGCTATCCGCACGTGACGGTGCCGATGGGCTACGTGGCCGGGTTGCCGGTGGGGGTGTCGTTCGTGGGGCGTCCCTGGAGCGAGGCGGCCCTGATCAAGTTCGCGTACGCGTTCGAGCAGGCCACCAAGGCTCGGCGGTCTCCGCGATTCCTGCCTACCGCGCCGATCGGCTGAGCCGCTCGACCTCAGCATGGCGGAAGCACGTGATGAGGTGATCGTTCACCATGCCGACGGCCTGCATGAACGCGTAGCAGATGGTCGGCCCGACGAAGCGGAACCCGCGGTCGACCAGGGCTGCGCTCATGGCGTCGGATTCGCGCGTGCGCGCCGGCAGCTCGCGCAGGCTGCGGCGCCGGTTCTGCTTGGGGACGCCCCCCACGAAACTCCAGAGAAAGCGGCCGAACGGCCCCTCGCGCTGAGAGAACTCGAGAAAGGCCCGCGCGTTGGACACCGCGGCCGCGACCTTCTGACGATTGCGCACGATGCCCGGGTCCTTGAGCAGCTGGCCGATCTTCTTGCGGTCGTAGCGCCCCATGCGCTCCGGGTCGAACCCATCGAACGCCTCGAGAAAGCGCGCCCGCTTGTTGAGAATGACGCGCCACGAGAGGCCGGCCTGGAAGCCGTCGAGCACGAGCTTGGCGAACAGGTCCCGATCGCCGTGCAGCGGGACGCCCCACTCCTCGTCGTGGTAGGCGAGCATCAACGGCTCGGCGTCGTCCCCGGTCCAGCAGCGTCGTTTCATGGCGCCCGAATTTTGCACGGACGTGCCCCGTCCGGCTAGTATTCGCGCCATGAGGTTCCTCCAGGTCAGCGAGCTCGAGGGTCGCTACGTCGCTTCGCTGGCGGAGGCCGCGCGGCCGGCGCCGCGCGACGGCGAGGTGCTGGTGCGCGTCGCGGCTTCCGGCGTGAACCGCGCCGACCTGCTGCAGATCGCCGGGCGCTACCCGCCGCCGGCGGGTGAGCCGGACATCATCGGGCTCGAGTTCTCGGGAACCAGCGACGCGACCGGAGAGGCGGTGTGCGCCCTAGTCGCCGGGGGCGGCCACGCCGAGTACGTGGCCGCCCCGGCGGGCCAGGTGTTCCCGGCGCCCACGCGTTCGGACCTCGTCACCGCGGCGGGCATTCCCGAGGCCTTTCTCACAGCGTTCGTCAACCTGGTCATGGAAGCAGGGCTCGGCCGGGGGGAGACGCTGTTGGTGCACGCGGGCGCGTCGGGAGTCGGCCTGGCGGCGATCCAACTCGGCAAGCTGTTGGGCGCCCGGGTCGCGGCCACGACGCGGACCTCTGAAAAGCTGGTGGCCCTGACAAGCGCGGGGGCGGATCTGGTGATCGATACGGGGCGGCACGACTTCGCCGAGCAGATCGAGGAGCGCTGGGGGCGCGAAGCGGTGGATGTCGTGCTCGATCCCATCGGCGCGCCGAGCCTCGCGGGCGATATGCGCGTCCTGGCGACCGGGGGGCGCGGGCGGGTCGTATTCATCTCGACCATGGGGGGTGCGCGCGCCGAGCTCGATCTCGCCCTCGTGATGCGCAAGCGCGCGCGGCTGCTGGGCTCGACGCTGCGCGCGCGGAGCCGGGCGGAGAAGGGGGCGATCGTGGCGCGCTTCACGCGGGAGATTCTTCCGGGGTTCGCGTCGGGCGAGCTGGGTGTGCCCGTGGACTCGGTGTTCCCGGTCGACCGGGCGGCCGAGGCGTTCCAGCGCATGCGGGAGAACCGCAACGTCGGCAAGATCCTGATCGCATGGCCACGCGACTAATCGCAGCCGTCGGGGCGCTCGTGCTCGCCGCCGCGTGCCGGGGGGAGCGGCGGCCGGCGCCCGCCGGGCGCGTCGCGGCTCCCGACACGGCGGCGCGTACCGATACCGTGAACCTGTACGCCGCCGCAGGCGCGAACCGTCTCTCGCCGCGAGCGGCGCAGGCACGCCCGCTGGTCTACGTCCCGAACTCGCACGACGGGACGGTGACCGTGATCGACGCGCGTACCTATCGCGTGCTGCGGACGTTCCCGACGGGAGCGCTGCCGCAGCACGTGGTGCCCTCGTACGATCTCACGACGCTCTGGGTCGCGAACAATCTCGGCGGCACGCTCACACCGATCGACCCCGTCACCGGGCGGGAGGGCGCGAACGTACCGGTGGACGATCCCTACAACCTGTACTTCACGCCCGACGGCCGGTTCGCGATCGTGGTGGCGGAGCGCCGCCGGCGGCTCGACTTCCGCGACGCGCACACCATGGCCCTGGTCCAGTCGCTGCCCGTCGGGTGCAAGGGCGTCGACCACATGGAGTTCACCGCCGACGGCCGGTTCGGCCTCGCGACGTGCGAGTTCTCGGGTCAGCTCGTGAAGGTGGACCTGGACGCGCGCGCCGTGGTGGGATACCTGACGCTCGACCCCGGGGGGCTCGACAGCACCGCCATGCCGCAGGACATCCGGTCTTCCCCGGACGGCCGCGTGTTCTACGTCGCCGACATGAGAGCGAACGGCGTGTTTCTCGTGGATCCGGAGGGCTTCCGACGCGTCGGGTTCATCCCGACCGGGCGGGGGACGCACGGCATCTACCCGAGCCGGGACGGCCGGCTGCTCTATATCACGAATCGCGGCTGGAACACCACGGCGGGTGGGCGGCGCGGCCCGGGCTCCGTCACCGTGCTCGATCCGCGTACGGAGCAGATCGTCGCGACCTGGGCGGTGCCGGGCGGTGGCAGCCCGGACATGGGGAACGTGACCGCGGACGGGAAGGAGCTGTGGGTGTCGGGTCGCTACGACGAAGAAGTCTACGTGTTCGACACGGGGACAGGGCAGCTGACGCACCGCATCAAGGTGGGACGGGAACCGCACGGGCTATGCGTCTGGCCGCAGCCGGGACGCTATTCGTTGGGCCACACGGGGAATATGCGATGAATCGCATCAAGGGAAAGCTGATCCTCGTCACGGGGGCGAGCTCGGGAATCGGGGAGGCGTGCGCGCGCCGCTTCGCCGCCGAAGGCGCGCAGCTCGCGCTGTGGGCACGCCGCCGCGCGCGGCTGGAAGCGCTCGCCCGCGCGCTCGAGCAACAGCATCGCGTGGCCCCGCAGCTCGCCGAGGTGGACGTGCGCGATCGCACCGCGGTGAGCCAGGCGGCGGAAGCGCTGGTCGCGGCCGGACACGTGCCCGACGTGCTCATCAACAACGCCGGCCTCGCCAGCGGGCTGTCCAAGATCCACGAGGGCGATCCCGAGGACTGGGACCGCATGATCGACACCAACCTGAAGGGGCTGCTCAACGTGACCCGGGCTCTCCTGCCGCACATGGTAGCGCGACGCCGGGGTCACGTCGTGAACATCGGGAGCACGGCCGGGCACCAGACCTATCCGATGGGCAACGTCTATAACGCGACCAAGTTCGGCGTGCGGGCGTTGACGGAGGGGATGAACCTCGACGTGGCGGGGACGCCGATCCGCGTCTCCGCGGTGGACCCCGGCTTCGTCGAGACGGAGTTCTCCGAGGTGCGGTTCCACGGCGACCGGGAGCGCGCCAAGGCGGTGTACCAGGGATTCCAGCCGCTCACGGCGGACGACGTGGCGGACACGATCGCCTACATTGTGAACCTCCCGGAGCACGTGAATATCCTGGACCTGATCCTCGTGCCGACGGCGCAGCGCAACGTGTACGTGGTGGACCGGTCGCCTTGAAGCGCCGGGCCCTCGTCGCCGTGGTCGCCCTCGCGGCCTGTGACAACGGCAGCGGCCCGCCGCCGCCCCAGGCGTCTCAGTTGCGCGCGCTGCACACCATTCGGGGCGGGCCATCGCTCACCGTGTTTGCGGACGGTGGGCGGGGGCAACCGCTGGCGTTCGGCGAGCAGAGCCGAGCCTTCTCCCTGTCGCCTGGTGAGCACGACCTCACCTTTCAGCCCGCCGATGCGACGCCCTCGCTCGACGTGCTCTTCACCACGATGGAAGGCGTGAACTACAGTGGGTTTGCGATCGACACCATGGTGAGCGGATCGGTGACCATCCTTCCGATAGTGGTGGCGGACTCAGGCGCCGTGCCCGCGCCGGGGCATGCCCGGCTGCGCCTCGCGAGCTTCGCCGCCGCGGCGCCTCCGCTCGACGTATACCGGACCGAGCCGGGGAGCGCGACGCTGCTCGCCACCGCCGCGCCGCTCACCTTCCGCGCCGTGACGCGCTACTTCGACGCCGCGCCGGGGAGCTGGTCCGTCGTGATTTCGCACGCCGGGACGACGGATACGCTGCTCGCCACCGGCGCTCTCGCGCTGGGCGATGGGCAGGCACAGACGCTGGTGGTGCTCGACTCGACTCCGGGCGGCGTGACCTGGCGGCTGTTGCGGGACCGCGACTGAGCCGGCGCACGAGATCCGCGGAACCAGGGCCCCGTCCCTGGAGTTCAACACAGTCCGACATCGAGGGTCGTATGCAGCAGCGCAGACTGGGACGGCAGGGTCCGATGGTGTCGGCCCTCGGACTGGGATGCATGGGGATGTCCGAGTTCTACGGCCCTGCGGACGAGGTCGAGTCCATCGCGACCATCCACCGCGCGCTCGACGTGGGCATCAACTTGCTCGACACCGCCGACGTGTACGGGCCGTACACTAACGAGCAGCTCGTGGGCCAGGCGATCGCGGGCCGACGCGACCAGGTCGTGCTCGCGACCAAGTTCGGGATCGTGCGGGGCTCCGATCCCCAAACGCGAGGCGTCAACGGGCGCCCCGAGTACGTGCGCGCCTGCTGCGAGGCCTCGCTCAAGCGGCTCGGCGTCGATCACATCGATCTGTACTACCAGCACCGCGTCGATCCCAAGGTCCCCATCGAAGACACCGTAGGCGCGCTGGCCGAGCTGGTGCGGCAAGGGAAGGTGCGCTACATCGGCCTGTCGGAAGCGGCGCCGGCGACACTGCGCCGGGCCCACGCCGTGCATCCGATCACCGCCCTGCAGACGGAGTACTCGCTCTGGAGTCGGGATCCGGAGGACGAGATCCTGCCGACCTGCCGGGCGCTGGGCGTCGGTTTCGTGGCCTACAGCCCGCTGGGACGCGGGTTTCTCACGGGCCGGTTCCAGAAGTTCGACGACTTGCCAGCCGGCGACTTCCGCCGCGGCTCTCCGCGGTTTCAGGGAGCGAACTTCCAGAAGAACCTGGACCTCGTCCGCCGGGTCGAGGAGATCGCGCGCGAGAAGCGCTGTACGTCGGCGCAGCTGGCCCTGACCTGGCTGCTGGCGCGCGGCAACGACATCGTGCCGATCCCGGGCACAAAGCAGCGCGCCCGGCTCGAGGAGAATGCTCAGGCGGTCGGCATCGCCCTGAGCAAGAGCGAGCTCGCGCGGATCGATGCCGCGGCGCCGAAAGGCGTCGCCGCGGGTGCGCGCTACGCGGAGACCGGGATGCGGCTGCTCGACCGCTGAGTACTCACGGGGTGAGGTCGTGCCCCAGCAAGTACCTCTCGGTGAACAGGATCGTCGCCGAAAACTGGAAGTCCTGATTGTTCTTCTTGCGGAAGCCGTGACCCTCGTCTTTCGCCATCAGATACCACACGGGGACGCCGCGCCGCTTGAGGGCGGCGACCATCTGCTCGGCCTCGCTGCGCGGGACGCGGGGGTCGTTCATGCCCTGGACAATGAAGAGCGGCTTCGTGACCTGGTCCACGTTGTTGAGCGGGGCGGTGCGCTCCATCCACGCGCGCATGGTCGAGTCCCGCTCGTCGCCGTACTCGACGCGCCGCAGGTCCTGGCGATACCCCGAGGTGTGCTGCAGGAAGGTGGCGAGGTTCGAGATCCCCACCACGTCGACCGAGCAGCAGATGGGCCCGTCATAGCGCGTGGCCGTGACGAGCGTCATGTGGCCCCCGTAGCTGCCGCCCGTCACCAGGACGTGCTCGGGGTCGAGGTCCGGTCGGGTGCGGATCCACTCCAGCAGGGCTCCGATGTCGCGGTAGGCGCCCTCCCGCAGCACGCCGTTGTCGAGCTTCACGAACGTCTTCCCCAAGCCGGTCGAGCCCCGGATGTTCGGGAACACGAGCGCGATCCCCAGCTCCTGGACGTAGTAGTTGTTGCGGCCCAGGAATCCGGGACGCGACTGCCCCTCGGGCCCGCCGTGGATGTTGATGATCACCGGGCGGCGCCCGGCGAATCGGGCGGGCGGCTTATAGAGGAAGCCGGTGATCTCCCGGCCGTCGAAGCTGGGCCAGTGCACCAGCTCGGCCTCGGCAAAGTCGCGCGTGCTGAGGCCCGCGGTCTCGCTCTCGGTCCAGCGCGTGAGCTTGCCGCTCCCGAGGTCGAGCGAGTAGGCGTCGGCGGGCGCGCGCGCCGAGATCAGCGTGAACCCCAGCTCGGCGCCGGTGCGTCGCCAGCGGATGCCAAAGATCTGTCCTGTGGGCAGCTTGGGCAGGCGGTGCTCGCTGCCCGTCGCGGCGTCGATCACGCGCAGCACGCTGATCCCCGCTTCGTTGGTCACGAACGCGATGGAGCGTCCGTCGGGCGACAGGTCCAACTCGTCCACGTCCCACGGGATGCCGCTCGTGAGGAACCGATAGCGTCCCGTGGCGAGGTCCAGGTAGGCGAGGCGCTGGAACTCCGAGCCGCGGTCGGTCGTGACATAGAGGCCCTTGCCGTCGCGACTGAACCGGGCCGCGCCGTACGCGACGCTGTCGCCCGGCTGCTTGGGCGTGAGGAGTGTCTTCTGCCCACTCGCGACGTCGACGAGCCAGAGATACCCCTCGCTGACGGAGATCGCCTGCGCCAAGAGAATCTGGCGGTCGTCCGGGGACCAGTCGGCGGGTTGGTAGCCGCCACCTTGCAGCTCGAGCACCATGCGGTCACTGGCCGGATCCGACGGGTCCATCACCCACAGGTCCAGGTCGCGTCCGTCGCGGCGCGTGGACATGTAGGCGTAGCGGTCGCCCTTGTGCGACCAGGCGCCGCCGACGTTACGCGACTTGCCGTCGGTGAGCAGGGTGATGTCGCCGGTGGCGACATCGTAGCGGTACTTCTGGAAGAACTCCGCACCGCCGACGTCCTTGGTGAACACGATGTAGCGGCCGTCCACGGGCTGGTAGGAGGCGCCGGAGACGGGATCGGAGAAAAACGTCAGCTGTGTGCGCGCCCCGCCCGGAAACGCGACGCGGTGCAGCTGCGGCGCGTCGCCGAACCGCGTGGCGATGATCATCTCGCGGCGCGTCGGGTGCCAGTCCCAGAAGTCGGCGGCGCGAAACTCCCCGTAGCGGCGCGCCGCGTCCGCGATGCGCGACGGGATCGGCGGGACCCCGTCCGTCACGAGATTTTCGGGCCCCGCCGCGAAAGCGCCGGTCTGGGCGAACGCGCGACTGGGGACGAGCACGGCGACGGTAAGCAGGAGACGAAACCAGATCGGCATACAGGGTCTCAACGGTGTGGTGGGTTCGAAAAAGCTACGTCGACGCGAGGAGGGTTGCGAGATGTCGTGTATCCCCGCTGACCTCGCTCGCCCGGCGCCGCCCCGCATCGTAGCTTTCCAGAGTGACCGCGTACCGTTATCCCGACAGCAACGTCTTCTACCGGAAGCTCGGCCGCAGCTACCCGCGCATCGTGCGCGGCGAGGGCTGCTGGTTGTACGACGAGCAGGGCAAAGACTACCTCGATGCGGTCGGCGGCGCGTACGTCGCGAACCTCGGCCATTCGAACCCTGAAATGGCCGACGCGCTGGCCCAGCAAGCGCGTGAGTTCGGCTACCTCTCCGCGACGGCCTTCACCCACGCCCCGGTGGAAGAGCTCGCCCGCGAGCTGGCGGCGACCCTGCCGGGCGATCTCGACAAGCTCTACTTCCTCTCCAGCGGATCGGAGGCCGTGGAGGCCGCGCTCAAGCTCGCCCGCCAATACTGGGTCGAGGCCGGCAAGCCCGGGAAGCACCGCATCATCGCCTTCGCGCCCTCCTATCACGGCAACACCCTGCTGGCGCTCTCGGCCTCGGCGCGCGAGCAGTACAAGCTGCCGTTCCGCGAGTGGCTGGTCGACGTCACGCGTATTCCCGCCCCTTACGCGTACCGCTGCGAGTGTCGCGGCGCGGACGCGGCGTGCCCGACCTGCAGCGGCAGCGCCCTCGAGGCCGCGATCCGGCGGGCGGGGGCCGAGACCGTGGCCGCGTTCATCGCGGAGCCGGTGGGCGGCTCCTCGACGGGGGCGTCCACGCCGCGCCCGGAGTACTTCCGTACGATCCGGGAGATCTGCGACCGCCACGAAGTGCTATTCGTGGCCGACGAGATCCTGTGTGGAGCCGGTCGCACGGGCACCTGGTGGGCCGTCGATCAATACGGCGCGACGCCGGACATCATGACGATGGGGAAGGGGATCTCCGGCGGCTACGCCCCGCTATCGGCAGTCGCCGCGCCCGAGCGGATCGTCGACGTCATCGCGCAGGGCTCGGGCAGCTTCCTGCATGCCCAGACCTTCTCCTTTCACCCCGTGGCGTGCGCGGCGGGACTCGCCGCCGTCCGCCTGCTCAAGCGCGAGCGGCTGGTGGAGCGCTGTGCCAGGCTGGGGCGGGTGTTGCACGAGCGGCTCGCGGGGCTGACGCGGCTGCCCCACGTCGGCGACGTACGCGGGCGGGGACTGCTCGCCGGGATCGAATTCGTGGAAGACAAGGCCACCCGAGCCCCGTTCCCGCGGGAGGCGAGGTTCGCCGAGGCGTTCACCGAGGCCGCGCAGCAGGCCGGGCTCGTGGTCTGGCCCAACGTGGGGCACGCCGACGGCGTCAACGGCGACCTGGTCGTCGTGGCGCCACCATTCATTATCACGGAGCAGGAGATCGACCAGATCGTGACGCGTTTCACCACGGCCCACGCCGCCGCCGCGAAGGCGGTGAACGTGGGAGCGCGATGACCACATGACGAGCGCAGCCGCCACGGGGTCCAAAGTCACTTACACCTCCGCCAACGTCGATTGGGAGGTGTTTCACCGCCAGTTCGACGAGGCGTTGCGCGGCGTGCGGGCGCAGCTGGGGCGCGACTACCCGCTCTACATCGGTGGCGAGGCGGTGACGTCGTCGGCGCGTCCCCTCGTGCACACCTCGCCGATCGACCGCGACGTGCTGCTCGGGCGGTTTGCGAGCGCGCTGCCGCCGGAGGTCGATCGCGCGGTGGCGGCGGCGCGCGCGGCGCAGCGCGGCTGGTCGCACCAACCGTGGCGCGCGCGCGTGGCCCTGCTGCGCCGGGCGGCGGTACTCATCCGCGAGCGCAAGTTCGCGCTCGCGGCCGTCATGAGCCTCGAGGTCGGCAAGAGCCGGCTCGAGTCGATGGGGGACGCCGAGGAGTCGGCCGACCTGATCGACTACTACTGCCAGCAGGTCGAGGACGCCAACGGGTTCGTGCGCCAGATGGCCGCCGTCACGCCGATCGAGCGCAACACCGACGTGTTGCGTCCCTACGGGGTGTTCGCCTGCATCGCGCCGTTCAACTTCCCGCTCGCGCTCTCGACCGGCATGTCGGCCGCGGCCCTGGTCGCCGGGAACGCGGTCGTGTACAAGCCCGCGGAAGAGACGCCGTGGACCGGGCTCAAGCTGTACGAGGTGTACCGCGACGCGGGACTGCCAGCGGGCGTTTTCAACTATCTCCCGGGGGCGGGTGAAGTCACGGGCGAGGCCCTGTGGCGCCACTCGGGCGTCGACGGCGTGGTGTTCACGGGCTCGAAGGCCGTGGGCATGCGCATCCACCAGGGCCTCGCGCGCGACTGGATCAAGCCCTGCCTCCTGGAGATGGGGGGTAAGAACGCCGCGATCGTGCTCGACTCGGCCGATCTCGATGTCGCGGCGGAGGGGGTGATGCGGTCGGCGTTCGGGCTGCAGAACCAGAAATGCAGCGCGACGTCCCGGGTCTACGTGCACCAGCGCGTGGCGCGGCCCTTCGTGGAACGGCTGGTCGAGCGCACGCGAGCCCTGAAGCTGGGTGACCCCACCGAGCGGGACGTGTATTTCGGGCCGGTGATCAACGCGGCGGCGGTGGAGCGGTTCCAGCGCGCGGTCGCGCAGGCCCGCCGGGAGGGGAGGGTCGTGACCGGCGGCCAACGGCTCAGCGACGGGCCATTCGAGCACGGCCACTTCGTCGCCCCAACCATTGTCGAGCTGCCGCTGTTCTCGTCGCTGTTCCGGGACGAGCTGTTCGTCCCGATCCTGGCCGTGGGCGAGGTGTCGAATCTGGAGCAGGCGATCGGCGAGGCGAACAAGGCCGAATATGGGCTCACCGCCGGGATCTTCTCGAAGAAGCCGGAGGAGATCGAGCGCTTTTTCGACGAGATCGAGGCGGGAGTGTGTTACGTGAACAAGCGGACCGGCGCCACCACCGGCGCCTGGCCCGGGGCGCAGCCGTTCTGCGGGTGGAAGGGATCGGGCTCGACCGGAAAGGGCGGGTGCGGGCCGTACTACGTCGCGCAATTCCTGCGCGAGCAGAGCCGCACCGTGATCGAGGAGTCGCGATGAAGGACTACCCGCGCATCGTAGTGCCGCCGCCCGGCCCCAAGGCGCGGGCGATCGTCGAGCGGCAGAATCGCTGGTCGTCGACGTCCTATCCCAAGGAATACCCGCTGGCGATCGCCCGGGGCGCGGGGGCCATGGTCGAAGACGTGGACGGGAACCGCTACCTCGACTTCATGGCGGGCATCGCGGTGGCGTCGACGGGGTACGGCCATCCCAAGGTGGTGCAGGCGATCCAGGAGGCGGCGGCGCGCTTCCTTCATATCTGCGGCAGCGACTTCTACTTCGAGAGCTTTGCGGCACTGTGCGAGCGGCTGGCGGCGCTCGCGCCGGGGAAGAGCAAGAAGCGCGTGTTTCTCTCGAACTCGGGGACCGAGGCCGTGGAGGGCGCGATCAAGCTGGCGCGGCATTCGACCGGGCGGCCCGCGATCGTCGCCTTCACCGGCGCGTTTCACGGCCGCACGTACGGTGGCTTGAGCCTGACGGCGAGCAAGTCGATACAACGCGCCGGGTTCGCGCCATTCCTGCCCGAGGTGTACCACGTCCCCTACGGCTACCGCTACCGCTGCGACTTCTGCCGTGGCGAGACCGCCTGTACGATGCGCTGCGTGTCGTCCATCGAGGACGACCTGTTCGCCAAGCGGCTCGACCCGAAGAACACGGCCGCCGTTTTCGTGGAGCCGATCCAGGGCGAGGGTGGCTACGTCGTGCCGCCGCCCGGGTATCTAAAGGCGCTGCGCGAGCTGTGCGACCGCCACGGCATCCTGCTGGTGTGCGACGAGGTGCAGTGCGGCGTGGGACGCACCGGAAAGATGTGGGCGTCGGAGCACGAGGGGATCGAGCCCGACATTCTGCTCAGCGCCAAGGGCCTGGGCAGCGGCATGCCGATCGGTGCGATCATCGCCAAAGAATCGATCATGAAGTGGCAGCCCGGCGCGCACGGCAGCACCTTCGGCGGCAATCCGGTGTGCTGCGCGGCGGCGCTGGCGACGCTCGACGTCGTCGAGCACGACCTCCTCCCACGGGTGCCGCGGCTTGGCGAGCGGTTGCTCGGCGGGGCCAAGCGGCTGCAGGAGAAGTATGGCTCGATCGGCGACGTGCGGGGACGCGGGCTCATGATCGGCGTCGAGTTCGTGAAGGACCGCGGCACGCGCGAGCCCGCCCCCGACGTGCCGCACGCCCTCGTCGAGCGGGCGTTCCGCAAGGGTCTGCTGCTGCTCGGGGCGGGGAAGAGCGCGCTGCGGCTCGCCCCGCCGCTCGTAGTGGACGAGGCCGACGTCGACACGGCGCTCGGGATCATCGATGAATGCCTGGGCGAGATGACGGATTAGGCGTGAGCGATCACGCCGCCAAAGTCATGCCCATGCGCGACGCCGTCGCGCGCTTTGTCCACGACGGCGACACCGTCGTCATCGAGGGGTTCACCCACCTCATCTGCTTCGCCGCGGGCCACGAGATCATCCGCCAGCGGCGGCGCGACCTCACGCTGGCGCGCCTCACCCCGGACCTGATCTACGATCAGATGATCGGCGCGGGATGCGCTCGCAAGCTGGTGTTTTCGTGGGCCGGGAATCCCGGTGTGGGCTCGCTGCACGCGTTCCGCCGCGCCGTGGAGGGTGGCGGGACTCGGGACTCGGGACTCGAAATCGAGGAATACTCGCATTTCGGAATGGTCGCGCGCTTTGCCGCTGGCGCCGCGCGGCTCCCCTTCTGGCCACTGCGCGACTACACGGGCACCGACTTGCCGGGGGTCAACCCGCGCATCAAGAGCGTCACATGCCCCTACACCGGGGAGGATCTCGCCACCGTGCCGGCACTAAACCCCGACGTGACAATCGTCCACGCGCAGCGCGCCGACGCCGATGGCAACACCCAGATCTGGGGCCTGCTCGGCGTGCAACGCGAGGCCGCGTTCGCCTCGCAGCGCGTCGTCGTCGTGGTGGAGGAGCTGGTGGACGAGCGGGTGATCCGATCCGATCCGAATCGGACCGTGATTCCCGGTATGATCGTCGACGCGGTGGTGGTCGAGCCGTGGGGTGCGCACCCCTCGTACGCGCAGGGCTACTACGACCGCGATAACGACTTCTATGTCGCCTGGGAGGACGTCTCCCGCTCGCCCGACCGGCTGGCGCGCTACCTGGACGAGTTCGTGTACGGCCTGCCCGACCGCGCGGCGTACATGAAAAGGCAGCCCCAAGCCGCGCGGCTCAAGGCGAAAGCACGCGTGTGCTCCGGAGTGAACTACGGGTACTGATGGCTACACGCCCGACGAGATGATGGCCGCCGTGGCCGCCCGCGAGCTCGCGGACGGCGAGGTCGTGTTCGTCGGCATCGGGCTCCCCAACCTCGCCTGCAACCTGGCGCGGGCGACGCACGCGCCGCGCCTCGTGCTGATTTACGAGTCGGGGGCCGTGGGTGCGGTCCCGGAGCGCCTCCCCGTCTCCATCGGCGACCCGGCGCTGGTCACCGGATCACTCATGGTGTGCGGGATGGCCGACGTATTCCAGTACATGCTGCAAAACGGACGCATCGAGGTCGGATTCCTGGGTGGTGCCCAGGTGGATCGCTTCGGCAATATCAACACCACCGTGATCGGGCCGTACGGTCATCCCAAGGTCCGACTGCCTGGCTCGGGTGGAGCCGCGGAGATCGCGATCCACGCGCGGCGCACGCTGATCGTGGCGAAGCTCGGGCCGCGCGCCTTCCCCGAGCGGGTGGACTTCGTGACGAGCCCGGGACAGAGGCCCGCGGGCCGGACACGGCGCGAGCTGCGGATGCCCGGCGCGGGACCGGTGAAGGTCATCACGGACAAGGCCATTCTCGAGCCGGACGAGGCAACGGGGGAGATGGTGCTGGCGGCGCTGTACCCCGGCGTGAGCGTGTCCGACGTGCAGGCCGGCGTCGGGTGGCCAATCCGCAGTCGGTCGGCGCTCACCCCCATCGCGCCTCCTACGACGCAAGACCTGCGGCTGCTGCGGGAGGTGCTCGACCCGAAGCGCCTGTTCCTGAAGCAATGACGCCGCGCCCAGTCCCGTGGCTGACGCTCACCGCGTGCGTGGGGCTCCTTCCCGGAAGCGCCGCCGCCCAGCGCGAGCCGGTGCTGAAGCAGGTGGCCGTGCCGCACCCCTATTACTGGCGCGAGATGTACGTGCCGCAGGTGACGGCCGGTCCCAGCGCGGTCACGTGGTCTCCCGACGGCCGGGACTTGATCTATTCCATGCAGGGCTCCCTCTGGCGCCAGCAGATCGGCTCGGGCGTGGCCGTCCAAGTCACGGGGGACGCCGGGTACGACTATCAACCCGATTGGTCCCCGGACGGACGCTTCGTCGTGTTCGCCCGCTACGCCAACGACGCGATCGAGCTGCAGCTGCTCGATTTGGCGACCGGCGCCGTGCGCCCCGTGACCGCGAACGGGGCGGTGAACGTCGAGCCGCGCTGGTCGCCTGACGGGGGCCGCATCGCCTTCGTCTCCACCGCGTACAACGGCCGGTGGCACATCTTCGCGCTGCCGGTCGACGCCGCCACGCCGGGCGATGCGACCCGGCTCACCGAGGACAACGACAGCAAGCTGCCCCGCTACTACTACAGCACCTGGGACCACTACCTCTCGCCCACCTGGTCGCCCGACGGGAAGGAGCTGATCCTCGTCTCGAACCGCGGGCATATCCACGGCAGCGGCGGGTTCTGGCGCATGCCGGCGACGCCGGGGGCACCGATGCGCGAGATCCGCTACGAGGAGACCACCTGGAAAGCTCACCCCGACTGGTCCCCGGACGGCACCCGCGTGGTGTACAGCTCCTACCTCGGCCGCCAGTGGAACCAGCTGTGGCTCATGACCAGCGAGGGGGGCGACGTGTTTCCACTCACCTACGGGGAGTTCGATGCTACGGCGCCGCGCTGGTCGCACGACGGCCGGCGGATCGCGTACGTCTCGAACGAAGGTGGCAACACCTCGCTCTGGGTGATCGATGTGCCCGGGGGACGGCGGCAGCGTATCCTCGCCACCCAGCGCCGCTACCACGGGCCGGTTGGGCGGCTGCGCCTGGAGGTGGTCGATCGGGCCGGGCGTCCACTCCCGGCGCGCATCTCGGTCACGCGGCCCGACGGGCGGGCGTATGCCCCGGACGATGCCTGGCGCCACGCCGACGAAGCGTTCGACCGCGGGGAGAGCGGCTTCGAGTACGGCTACTTCCACACGTCCGGCCCAGCCGAGTTGACGGTGCCTGCGGGGGCGGTGCACGTCGCGGTGTGGCACGGGCCCGAATTCCGCGTCGGGCGTGCCGTGGCGACGGTACGGGCCGGCGGCACGACGGTGCGGCGCATCGTCCTCGATCGCGTGGCGGATCTGCCGGCGCAGGGCTGGTGGAGCGGGGATCTGCACGTGCACATGAACTATGGCGGGGCGTACCGCAACACGCCCGAGCATCTCGCGTTCCAGGGCCGCGCCGAGGATGTGCACGTCATCGAGAACCTGGTGGTGAACAAGGAGCAGCGCATCCCCGACATCGCGTACTTCCGAACGGACCCGGACCCCGCGTCGAGCCGGGATTTCCTGCTGCTCCATGGCCAGGAATTTCACACGAGCTATTGGGGCCATAGCGCGCTGCTCGGGCTGACGGACCACTATCTCCTGCCCGAGTACGCGGGCTATGCCAACACCGCCGCCGCCAGCCTGTTTCCGGCCAACGCCGATGTGGCGGATCTGGCGCACGCGCAAGGAGCGCTGTTCGGGTATGTCCACCCCTTCGACGCGAAGCCCGATCCGGGCGACACGACCGCTCCGCTCACTTACGAGCTGCCGGCGGACGTGGCACTCGGCAAAGTCGACTACATCGAGGTGATGGGGTACTCCGATCACCTCATCACGTCGGAGGTGTGGTACCGCCTGCTGAACTGCGGCTTTCGGTTGCCCGCCGGGGCCGGAACCGATGCCTTCCCCAACTTTGCCTCGCTGCGCGGGCCCCCCGGCCTGGTGCGGGTGTTCGTGCAGGCCGGGACGAGGCTCGATCGGGGGAGGGCCTTTCTCGCGGGGCTCAAGGCGGGTCGCACGTTCGTGAGCAACGCGCCGTTGCTCGAGTTCACGCTCGACGGCCGCCAGATCGGCGACGAGATCCGGCTGCCGCGCGGCGGCGGGACGCTCACGGCGCGCGTGCGGCTGCGATCGAGCGTCCCCGTCGATCACCTGGAGATCATCGGCGACGGTCGAGTCGTGGCTGCGATTCCCCTCACGGGCGATCGCACCCAGGCCAGTGCCGCCGTCCCGATCACGGTTGCGGCCAGCGGATGGTATGTGCTGCGCGCCTATGCCGATCGGGCCGAGCTGCCCGTGCTCGATCGCTATCCGTTCGGCTCGACGAGCCCGGTGTACGTGACGGTGGGCAACGAGCCCGTGCGATCGCCCGAGGACGCGGAATTCTTCACGCGTTGGATCGACCGCCTGGACGAGGCCGCCCAGCTGCACCAGGGGTGGAACACGGCAGCGGAGCGGGAGCACGTGCTGCGGCTCCTGGCGGAGGCGCGGCGGGTCATGGCGGCTCGATCCGGATCTCGCGGCGCGCCGTGAGCGTCCTCGCGCCGGGGGGCGTGACGTCCACCTGGAACAGGTAGCGTCCTGGCGCGAGTCCCGCGAGATCGACGGCGAGGGCTCGCGGTGCCACCGAGGAATCTCGTGTCACGTCCTGCCACTCGAGCCGGACATCGTGGCGGCGCGCCGCGAGCCCGAGCATACGCCGCAAAAATCCCCTGCCCTGGCGCGCCAACGTCAGCGATACCGCGATGGGCCCGCCTGCAGGATCGACTCCATACACCTCCCAAAACACGCCCAGCCTGCGCTCGGCCGGGACGCGAGTCGATCCGTAGGCGTACGGCAGGACGGCGTCGAGCGTCGCGGGCAGCGAATCCGGCGGGTCGAACAGCAACAGATCGGAGATCGCCGGGTGTAAGAGGGTCCGGGGCTTGAGCGTCACGCCGTAGCGCGCCCGCGCCACGTGGCGCTCGCGTGGCGCGACGGCTTCGAGGGAGAGCAGATACGGCTGGCAGGGAGCGGCGGCGACTACGGCCCGCGGAGCGGCCGCGCCGCCGGAGTCCCGTGCGGTGACGATGGTGTGCTCGTCGGCCGCGAGGGTAAGGGCGACGCTGACGGCGCGCTGCGCGAACAGCGTGTCGCCCGCGAGGTCAGGGGCGGCCACCACGAGGCACGAGTCTCCGCGCCGGAACTGGGCTTCCTGGTGCTCCAGGTACGTGAACGTCGCTGCATATGCGGGTGTGTACATCTCTCGCGTCTTTGGCGGATCGAGGTTCCAGTCCTCCGTCGTTGCGCCGGCTGGATCTCCCAGCGCATGCGCGCTAGGCCCGAACTGCAGGGCGTGCGAGAGGTAATGCCCCGAGACGTTGGGGTCGGTTTGAACGAGTAGGTATGGCGGTGGCTCCCGCGTCCACCACCTCGGCCAGCCATAGCGCAGCAGCACCTCCCGAAGGTCGTCACCCCAGAGTAGTCCGTGGGGCGTGCGCCGGCCCTCCTCAATGCGCGCCATCACGCAGCGCGCGAAATGCTCGGTGCGGCGGTCGTTGGCGGGGAGAGCGTACAGCGGCTGCGCGAGCCACCACCAATGAATCTCGAAGGTCGCGCGGTCAGCGCACGTCAAGTGCCGGTAGCGCTCGGCCGGCTCCCCCTCGAGGAGGCTGGAAATATCGTTCCAGCGGCATCGCTCGTCGTCGGGCATGTCGGCGAGTGCTGCGCCGAACGCGCTGTCCGCACGCGCGTAGTCGCCTGTCTCGTGTCGCACCAGACCCACCAGTGCCTCACACCACCACCTCACGGCGCGACAGTTCTCGGCGACGCTGGCCGCTCGCTGAGGTTGACTGTCCTCCAGGAGGTAGCGCACGTACTGGCCGGCGATCCAGTCGTCCCCCGGGAGGGCGGCGCTTGCGTCTTGGAGGGTCGAGAGGAGACGGGCGCGCGCCTGACGAATTCGCCGCGGCTCAGGGAGAACCCGTTCCTCGCTTTCGTCATCTGCGTCGCTCTCGAACGAAATCCGGAGGCGCCCGATAAACTCGCTGCGCCCGCCCGGGGAGCCGCTGGAAAGCTCAGGGAGGCTGGCACGGCGGGTGAATTCGAACGTCGCTTGCGCCCGCCGGGCGGACCCGAGAATCGCGCCCGAGTCGGGCGTGGCCTGCGAGTGGCCGCCAGTGAGCATCTGGAGCAGTGCGAGCAAGACCATGATCGTCCTCGCGGCCAAGATACAGCTACCGTGGCCCCGCACGCGAGCTTGACGGCGCGGCGCCCGGGGCTAACATCGCCGCCATGGAGATGCCGCGCGAGTACAACGCCGCTACGTGGTTCGTGGACCGCCACCTCGCCGAAGGCCGGGCAGCGCGGCTCGCGGTGATCCACGAGGGCGGCCGCCTCACCTACGGCGACGTGGCCGCGGGAGCGAACCGGCTCGGCAACGCGCTGCGCCGCCTGGGCGTGCAACGCGAGCAGCGGGTCGTGCTGCTGCTGTACGACTCGCCCGAGTTCATCTGGAGTTTCTGGGGCGCGCTCAAGATCGGCGCCGTGCCCATTCCCACCAACACACTGCTCAAGCCGCGTGACTACGAGTACATCCTGAGAGACAGCCGGGCACACGTGGCGATCGTGAGCGAGGCGCTGGCGCCGGCGCTCGCGCAGGCCCGGCCACGGGCGGCGGAGCTGCAGCACGTCGTGGTCGTCGGGCGGGCCTCTGCCCCCGAGCTGTCGTACCACGACCTCGTGAGCGGTGAGAGCGCGGAGCTCGCGCCCGCCGAGACGACCAAGGACGACGTCGCCTTCTGGCTGTACACGTCAGGCACCACCGGGACGCCCAAGGCCGCGGTACATCTGCATCACGACATGCTGTTCTGCTGCGAGGCGTTCGGTCGCCACGTGCTCGAGATCGGGCCCGACGACCGGACGTTCTCCGTCGCCAAACTGTTTTTCGCGTACGGCCTGGGCAACGCACTGTACTTCCCGTTCCACGTCGCGGCCACGACCGTGTTGTTCCCGGGCCGTCCCGAGCCCGCCAAGGTGTTCGAGGTGATTACCCGGGAGCACCCCACGCTGTTCTACGCCGTGCCGACGGCGTACGCCGCGATGCTGCAGGTGCCCGACGCCGCCCGGACGTACGACCTCCGATCGGTGCGCCTCTGCATCTCCGCCGGCGAGCCGTTGCCGAAGGCGATCTATGAGCGCTGGCTGGAGCGGTTCGGGATCGAGATTCTCGACGGCATCGGCTCGACCGAGCTGTGTCACCAGTTCATCGCGAACCGCCCGGGCCGGGTGCGCCCCGGCTCGAGCGGGACGCTCGTGCCCGGCTACGACGCGAGGATCGTGGACGACCAGGGACAGGAGCTGCCCGCGGGCGAAATCGGCAACCTGCTCGTGAGCGGCGACAGCGCCTGCGCCAGCTACTGGAACCAGCACGAGCGCACCAAGCAAACGATCCAGGGAGAGTGGGTCCGCACCGGCGACAAGTACACGCGCGACGCGGACGGCTACTTCTGGTACGCCGGCCGGGGCGACGACATGATCAAGGCGGGGGGGATGTGGGTCTCGCCCGCCGAGGTGGAGGGGGCGTTAGCCGAGCACCCGGCGGTCGTGGAAGCCGGGGTGGTCGGCGCCGCGGGCGAAGACGAGCTCGTCAAGCCGGTGGCGTTCGTGGTGCTCGCCCGGGGCCACGCGCCTGGCCCCGCGCTCGAGGCGGAGCTGCAGGGGTTCGTCAAACAGCGGCTCGCCCACTACAAGTACCCGCGGTGGATCCGGTTCGTCGAGGAGCTGCCGAAGACGGCGACGGGGAAAATCCAAAGATTCAAACTGCGCGAGCTGGCCAGACAGAACGACAGGACCGGCAAAGACTAGACGCAGCAGACGCACAGGGGAGAACAGGATTCAGGGGAGGGGAAGGGCCTACCTATCTGCTACGATCTGTTCACCGCTGCGCGTCTGTGCGTCTAGTCCTTGCAATTCCTGTGCGTCTCGTCTCGGTCTACTGTGTCACGAGAAGCAAGACATCGTACAGCGCGTGCGTCCACGCCGTGATCCCGAACCCGCGCGCCAGGTACAGGGCCGAGAAAAACAGCCCAGCCACCATCCGGAACACGAACGAGTAGAGCTGCAGCCGGTCGCCGTACGGGCCGATGTAGTGAAACGCGGAAAAGATCGCGGCGCCGAGCAGTGTGGCCGCCACGCCCGCCGTGACGGGGCGCCAGCCGAGCAGGGCGCGCGCCGCCGTGGCGAGTGCGCCAACCAGCAGCACACGGAACAGCAGCTCCTCGTAAATCCCCGCGCCCAACGACAGCATCAGCCGGGTCCAGCGGTCGAGGTCTCCGCCCGTCGGGCGGGCCAGGATCTGCAGCCCGCCCAGCACGCCGTTCGTGACACCGCCCACCAGGAACCCGAACAGCAGCGCCAGCAGCACCGCCTCGGCCAGCATCCCGCAGAAGACGCTCACGCGGAGGCGCGAGCTCTTGCGGAGATCGCGTGTCACCAGCCTCAGCCCGACGCCGATCAGGCAGACCATGAACACAAGCGGGCCCCAGGAGCCCGCGACCGCGACGAACAGGCTCTGCAGGATGACGTCGGCGCCGTTCCGGACCGAGCGTGTGCCGTGCGCCAGCAGCTCGGCGAGCACCTGGTAGAACAGCAGCAGGGGCAGCGCGAACAACAGGCTGTAGCGGGGCGCGCGGCTCACCTGCCAATAAGAGCTCGGAGCGGAGAACGGCGCGGTCATAGGGTCAAGGAATCTATCGCAGGTCGTGGCGCAGTCGTCGCGGCTTGCGGCGCTCTCGAATCGCCGGTTATCGTAGCCCACCCTTACGGACCGACCGCATGAAAGTTCAGGCGCTGCTCCTCCTGCTCTCCGCCGCCACGCTCCACGCGGCGCAGGCGCAGCGGCGCGAGCGCGCCCGCGACCTCGGGATCCCGCTCGAGGGCACGCCCGGCCTGCTCGACGCCATCACCGACGTCGCCGGAGTCGAGGTCGGGCACCGGACCCTCATCGCAGGGGCGGGCAAGCTGGTGGTGGGCAAGGGGCCCGTGCGCACCGGCGTCACCGCGATCTTCCCGCGCGGCAAGGCCTCGGACGACCCCGTGTTCGCCGGCTGGTTCGCCATGAACGGCAACGGCGAGATGACCGGGACCCCCTGGGTCGAGGAATCCGGGTTCCTGTGGGGACCGGTGATGATCACCAACACCCATTCGGTGGGCGTGGTGCGCGACGCGGTGATCGAGTGGGTCGTGCGCCAGGGCCGTATGCAGCACGACGAATGGTCGCTGCCGGTGGTGGCCGAGACGTGGGATGGGGGCCTGAACGACATCAACGGCTTCCACGTGACGAAACAGGACGCCTGGGCGGCGCTCGACAGCGCGCGCGGGGGCCGGGTCGCCGAGGGCAGCGTGGGCGGCGGAACGGGGATGGTGTGCAACCGCTTCAAGGGCGGCATCGGGACGGCGTCGCGACGGGTGGCGGGGGATGGCTACGTGGTCGGGGTCCTGGTACAGTGCAACTACGGCGCCCGCGCCCCGCTGCGCATCGCGGGCGTGCCGGTGGGCCGCGAGATCACTGACCTGCTGCCGTGCCGCGCCCCGTGCGCGGGAGACGGGAGGCGATCGGCGCGCGACCGCCTCGCCGACGACATGGGCTCGATCATCATCGTCGTGGCGACCGATGCCCCGCTCCTCCCGCATCAGCTCACGCGTGTCGCCAAACGCGCCGCCCTCGGTGTCGGCCGGATGGGCGGGATCGCGGCGCATTCCTCGGGCGACATCTTCATCGCCTTCTCGACCGCGAACCCCCATGCCTCCCGGGACTCTGGGCTGGCGCAGATCGCGATGGCCCCGGACGAGCGCATCACGCCGCTGTTCGAGGCCACCGTGCAGGCGACCGAGGAGGCGATCGTCAACGCGATGCTCGCCGCCGACACCATGACCGGTGCCGACGACCTCACGGTGTACGCGCTGCCGCACGATCGGCTGCGTGAGGTGCTCCGCAAGTACAACCGGCTCAATCCGTGACGTCGGCGCGGTCCCTGATCCGGCCGGCCGATCTCCGCGTCCGTCCCCTGGCGCGCGCCGAGACGATACCCTCGGCGTGGTACACTGACCCCCGCAGCCACGAGCTCGACCGCGACGCGGTGTTCGCCACCACCTGGCAATACGTGGCCGACGCGCACCAGCTGGCACACCCCGGCGATCACATCGTGACCGACGTTGCGGAGCAGCCGATCATCGTCGTGCGCGGCGCGGACCGCGCCCTGCGGGCGTTCTACAACGTCTGCCGCCACCGCGGCGGTCCGCTCGCCATGAAAGACGGCAACGCCGACATGCTCATCTGCAAGTATCACGGCTGGACCTACCGGCTGGACGGGATGCTGCGCGGCGTGCCGCACTTCAATCGCGTGGAGCTGTTCGACAAGCGGAACTACGGGCTCACGCCGGTGCACCTCGCCGAGTGGGAAGGCCTCGTGTTCGTGACCCTGGCCGAGCGCCCGAAACCGCTCGAGGGTTACCTGAAGGACATACGCGAGCGCATCGCGCCGACGCGCCTCGGCACCCTCCAGTTCGCGCGTCGCATCGATTACGACGTGCGCGCCAACTGGAAGGTGTACGTGGACAACTACCTGGAAGGGTATCACGTCCCCTACGTCCACCCCGAGCTGTACACGCTGTACGACTATGAGGGCTACGTCACCGAGGTGCACGACTGGTACTCGGTCCAGGTCGGTCCGCTCACCGGCGACCGCAACGTGTACACCGCGGGCGGCGGCGATGCCCTGTACTACCAGATCTTTCCCAACCTGATGTTGAACGTGGTGCCGGGACGGCTGCAGTCGAACGTGGTGATCCCCGTCGCGCCGGATCGCTGCAAGGTGATCTTCCGCTACTACTACGACGACGTGACCTCTGCGGTGGCGCAGCAGCGCATCGAGGCGGACGTCGCCTTCTCGGACAAGGTGCAGCAGGAAGACGCCGAGATCTGCGAGCGCGTGCAGCGCGGGCTGACCTCACGCGCGTACGACAAAGGCCGCTTCTCCGTGCGGTTCGAGGAGGGCGTCTATCACTTTCAGAAGCTCCTCAAGGCCGCGTATCGCGCCTGGCTCGAGCGCTGATGCCCGAGCTCAAGCGACAGCTCGGGCTGCTCGACTCGACGATGATCAACGTCGGGACGATCATCGCGTCGGCGATCTTCATCGTGCCGAGCGCCATCGCGCTCGAGCTGCAGGCCTCGCTGCCCAGCATTCTCGTGTGGGTCGCGGGCGGCGCCGTGTCGCTGCTCGGCGCCCTGTCGGTGGCGGAGCTCGGCGCCGCGATGCCCAGGGCCGGCGGCATCTACGTCTATCTGCGCGAAGCCTATGGTCCCGTGTGGGGCTACCTCTACGGCTGGACCAGCGGGGTCGTGATCAACCCGGCGTCCATCGCGGCGATCGCGCTGGGATTCGCGACGTACCTCGGGTTCTTCGTGCCGCTCGGCGACAACGGTATCAAGACCGTGGCCGTCGTGTCGATCGTCGGCCTCACGCTGCTCAATTCGCTGGGCGTCAGACTCGGAGCCATCACTCAGAACGTGCTCACTCTGACCAAGATGGGCCTGCTCGCCGTGCTCATCGTGGTCGGATTCGTGCTGCCGGGGGGCAATGCCGCGAACCTGGCGCCGCTCTGGTCCGACGCCCCACTGGGACATCAGATCGCATCGTTCGGGGTGGCGCTCGTGGCCGTGCTGTGGGCCTACGACGGGTGGATCGAGGTCACCTACGTCGGCGGCGAGGTGAAAGACCCGGAGCGCAACGTGCCGCGGTCCATCGTGCTTTCGACCCTGATCGGCGCGGCGCTGTACTGTCTGGTCACGGCCTCCTTCGCCTACGTCTTGTCGCCCGCCAGGATGGCGGCCTCGTCGCTCGTCGCCTCCGACGCGGCGCAGGTGACGCTGGGACACGCGGGCGCCGGGCTCGTCGCCGCGGCGATCATGATCGCCACCATCGGCTCGAACAACGGCATCGTCCTGACGGCGGCGCGCGTGCCGTACGCGATGGCCCGCGACGGGCTGCTGCCCGGCTGGCTGGGCGGTGTGCACCCGCGGTTCCTCACTCCCGTCCCGTCGCTGGCCGTGCAGGGCGTCATCTCGATCGCGCTGACCCTGATTTCGACGGAGCCATCGTGGAAGGATTCGTACAACCGCCTGTTCACGTACGTGGTGCTCGCCGAGTTCGTCTTCTACGCCATGTCGTGCGGCGCGGTGCTCCGGCTGCGCCGCACCGCCCCCGACCTGGTCCGGCCGTACCGGACCTGGGGCTACCCGGTCACCCCCATCGTCTTCATTCTGTTCTCGCTCTGGCTGGTGTTCAACACGGCTCGGGAGCAGCCCGCCGACGCCGCGATGAGCGCGGTGCTGATCCTGGCGGGGCTGCCGCTCTACTTCTGGCGACGGCGGTCGCGCTGACGGTTCCCGCTTACTGCTCCTCCGCCCCCGGCTTCTCGAGCTGTTGCAATGCTTTCTGCGCCTGGTCCCGCGTGTCGGCGTACCGGAGCCTTCCGGCCACGGCCTTCAGGCGCTCGACGGCGAGCTGACGCGGCAGGGTGTAGCGGAACGCCTCGAGCACCCAGCGACGCACGTAGGCGCGGTCGTCGTCGAGGTGGCTGGTGAGCAAGGCCAGGGCGCGCGCGTTGCCGCGGGCGGCGAGCGCCGCCAGCACGTGGGCGGGAAAGCGGTCGCTGCCGAGCAGCGTCTCGACGCGCGGGATGGCGCCGGTGTCACCCGTCTGCGCGATGACGCGATACGCCGCCTGCTGGATCACGTTCTGGTACGAGGCCACGGTGAGTCCCCACGCCACGACGCTGTCGCGCGCGCTCGAATCGGCGGCGGCGAGGGCGGTGAGCGCGGCAGCCCGCACCTCGTAGCTCGAGTCGCCGCGCCACGTCGCGCGCGCCAGCTCGGCCGCGCGCGCGCCGCCGATCCGGCCCAGAGCGGCCACGGCCGCCCGGCGCACCTGGGCCGAGGTATCGCGCAGCGCAGCGGCGAG
>DATDFC010000076.1:0-24222 GCA_036522815.1 Gemmatimonadales bacterium
TACGTGGTACCCGCCCAGATCGAGGGAGGCGGTCGTGTCCATGAACGACTGCGTCAAGTTCGTGATGACCGTGTCCCAGCACGCCGTGCAGCCCACGCCCGGGGCCGACGGACTGGCGCGGTATGCCTGGACGCGCGCCGCCACGCCGCGATTGAACTCGAGGAACGCCGCCGGCGTATTGAAGCCCGTGAACCCGGGGCCGGGGTCGAAGCCCAAGCCGGTCGCAGCCTGGAGCTCGGTCCTGGCGGAGTCGAGCAATCCAAGCACGAACTTGTACGCGGAGTCGTTCGTCACGAAGGGCGCGAGCGGTTGATCGATGGTGCGGTTGACGTCCACCGGGATCGAATCCTGGGTGTGTGCGTTCAGCACCATCAGGAACGCCAACGCCTGCATCGTGTGCACGAAGCCGCGCACGCCCTCCCGCTCACCCGCAGTGATCTGCGCGGATCCGATCACGTTGAGGATCTGGTAGCCGCTCTGGATCGCGCGGTACTCGGCGGCCCACTGCCCGCCACCGAACGCGTCGTTACTGGGATCGAGCGGACCCTGCAGCAGCTCGGTGGTGAAGCGCGGGTCCGCCGTATCGAGGCGGTAGCCTTCGCGCCCGAGGATCGCCCCTGCCAGCACCCAGCGAGGGACGTCCACGCGCAGGGCGACCAACGTTCCGACCGCCGCGGACTTGACCTGGTCGGGCGTGGCGTTGGGCCCGATCGGCGGCGGACTGTTGGGGTTGGTGATGTTGAAGTCGCAGGCGCCGACCACGAGGGCGGTCACCAGAGCGAGCCCGGTCAGCAGCATCTTCATTTCGGGACTCCCGTTCTTGAGCGCGCGCATGGTCAGAACCCCATGTCGATCGAGAAGAAGAAGCTGCGGCTGGGCGGGAACGGTGCCACGTCGATGTTGCGCGCGATCGCCTGGTTGCCGAAGTTCGAAACCTCGGGGTCGAGCCCCTTGTACGGCGTGAACCGCAGCAAGTTGCGACCGCTGAACGAGATGCGCGCGGTGCGCATGCCGAAATGTTGCGGCACGCTCGACGGCAGCTCGTAACCGATGTTGAGCTCGCGCAGCTTCAGGTAGGACCCATCCTGCACGTACACCTGGGTCTTTCCGCCCGCCCAAGTGCCGATGCGCGTGTTCCCAGCCGGTACCTGATCTACGGAATTCCCAAACGCGTCGTAGAGGAGCTGTGTCAGATTGATGATGTCGCCGCCATGCTTCCACTCCCAAGTGAAGCCGATGCTGAGCCGCTTGTAGTTGAGATCACTGGACAGCGACGCGGTAAAGTCCGGGTTCGCGTCTCCGACCACACCCTGGGTGGTATCGCTCGTGAGGCCGACGATCTGCGTCGCGGAGCTGTCCTTGGCGATCCGGAATGCGCCCAGGGACGTGCCGAACCCCCCGGTGTTGAACGCCGGCACCGGCAGGCTGACGATCTTGCTGCGATTGAGGTAGAACGTGGAGCGCAGCACCCACGACAGATCCGGCTTGCGCAAGGGCGAGACGGCGAGCGCGGCCTCGAGCCCGCGGTTCCGGAGCTCGCCGCCGTTGAAGATCCGCGTGCGGTACCCGGTTGAAGGCGCGACCGACGCTTCGAGCAGCAGGTCGGTGACCGTCTTCTGGTACACCGTGATCCCCAGTGTCGCGGCCTCGTGGGCCAGCGTCGCGTCGAACCCGCCTTCGACTTCCGTGTTCCGCTCCGGCTTGATGCTCCGATCGCCGAGGCGCAACGCGCGATATTGGCCGACCTGACCGCCGAGCGCGTTGGTGCTGTCGAGAATGTAGCGCGCCCCGAACAACGGCGGATTGCCGGTCTGGCCCCACGCCGCGCGCAGCTTGATCTCGTCGATGCCGCCCCCTGGTTGCAGGCGGTATGACGCCGACGCCTTGGGAAAGATGAAGAAGTGGCTCGGATCGCCGTTTACGCTGCCACGGTCGCCGCGGACGCCGACCGTGAGCAGCAGTCGCTGCTGCGCGGCCAGGAACTCTTCCTGGGCATAGAGGCCGACATTCTTTAAGGGCTGCTCGCTCTGCGCGGAGGTGATGCTCGCCGCCTGGCTCACGTTCTGCAGGCCGAGCGCGATGGTACGACCCACGATGTTCGTCAGGTTCTCGTCGCGATTCTCGTACTGGAAGCCCGCGGACGTGGTCGCTTGAAACGTGTTCGACGCGGGCGTGTAGGTGTGCACCACGCTGCCAACCAGATTGAGTCGCAGATCCTGGCCCTTGCCGAGCACGACCGTCCCCGGCTGGCCGTCGAACGGCTCGTACTGGAGGTCGGCTGGCGACAGGATGTCGTTCCGCTGGTTGAAGAAGTCGAGCCCCCCGGTGAGCGTGAACTGGAGCCGCTGGGTGGGCGTGGTCACCGCATCGACCCTGGCCGTCGAGGTGCCCATGACGCGCCACACGTCTTCGTTGTCCTTGAGCTCGGCGAACGTCTGCAGGGGGTTCGACGGCGCGAACACGTTCACCGGCCATGCGCCGTTCTTCTCGCGCAGGTCGATGATGCTCGGCGTGGTCGGATACACCAGGAACGTGCTGGTGCCGGTGTTGTCGTTGTTCGAGATCCCGCGCTTCGCGAGGCTGTGAACCGCGTTCAGGTTGACGCTCAGCTTGAAGCGGCTCCCGAGCACCTGGTCCAGGTTCGCGCGGATCGACTGCTTCTGGTAGGCCGTGTTGGGCGCGATGCCGCCGTCCTTCTTCACGAGGCCCGACAGGTAATACGTCGTTTGATCGTTGCCACCCGTGACGCTGGCGTCCGTCTCGGCCGAGAGCTGATGCTCCCCGTAGAGTGCGCCCTCGTTGTCGAAGTAAGGACACGCTCCGCCCGGGAGGGTGCAGTAGTTGCGGGCGTTCGGTCCGAAGGCGGCGACTGCGTCCGCGGTGTCCTTGAACCTCCGAAAACCGAGCTGGTTGGAGACATCGAAGGTCCCGAACCGTTGCGTGGCGGCGAAGCGCGGGGCACCCGGCCGGCCGCGCTTCGTACTGATGACGATCACGCCGTTGGCCGCCTGGGAGCCGTAAATCGCCGCCGCGGAAGCGCCCTTCAGGACCTCGATATTCTCGATGTCCGCCGGGTTCAAGTCGGCGATGCGGTTGACCGGGTTGTCCTGGTTGGAAGCGTTACCGCCGGCGGCCGCCGCGGTGATCGCGTTCATGTTGCTGCCGATCGCCTCGTTCGCGATCACCAGGCCGTCCACCACGATCAGCGGGTCGACGCCCGCGTTGATTGTGGTGACGCCCCGCAGGTTGATCTGTCCTCCGCCCCCCGGGGCGCCGGAGTTCATCTGAATCAGCGCGCCGGGGATCTTTCCCTGCAACGCGCCCTCGATGGTCTGCACCGGCGCGCGGTTCAACTGCTCCGTGCCGACCGTCGTCACCGCATTCGCCAGGTTGCGCTGCTCCACCCCCGTCGCCTGGCCGGTGATCACCACTGCCTCGAGGTTGAACACGTCCTGCTCGAGCCGCACCGTGACGTCGCCCGTGCCGGCCGCGACCGGCAGCTGCGCGTGCTTGTAGCCGAGGCCACGCACCAGCAGGGTCACCGCCCCCTCCGGCGCGGAGAGCGCGAATTCACCGCGGTCGTTGGTGAGCGCCGCGATCGGAGTCCCGGCGACCGACACCGACGCGCCGGCGATAGGCTCCGTCGTCGCCCCACTGACGACCTTGCCCCGGATCGGACGTTGCTGGGCCGCCACCCCGAGGCAGGCGGCGAGGCTCAGCGCGAGCGAGACAAACGAGACACGTGATAGCACGATCCCTCCGGACTGGTGACGCCGCACGAAACCGGCAAACGCCCGCTACGTTGCGCGCGATTCCCAAGGTCCGCAAGGAGGGGCTCAGCGGGCGACGGCCAAGCTGCGGCAGGAGGCTCGGTGGTCACGAATGCGCGTGCTCGTGCCCGGCGCCCCAGATGATATGGGGATCGTCGCCCGCGAACGCCATCACATGCACCATCCATCCGAAGATGTGGGGCAGGAACCGCCCGCCCACGGCGCTGCACGCCGCGGCGGTCGCGATCGGCGACTTGGGGCCGAACACGGGGCGGCCCTCGCGCGTTTCGCGCCACCGGTCCCGCCGGCCCAGCGGCGGCACGCACCAATTCACGTGCTCGTGCCAGCGCGCCACCGACAGGGGTACGCGGGCATCCAGCTGGTCGAGCGATGTGCGCCCCGACGCCGCGTACATCGCCCCGACGAGGACGAAGGTCCCGTCGGACTCCTTTCGGTACAGCAGCGAGGTCGGCTTCGCCGCGTCGAAGCGCAGCATCTCCGCGAGCGCCCAGCGGCGGTTGGTGAAGTGATAGATCGGCTGCGCCACGCCGGGGAGGAACTGTCGGAAGCCGTCCGCCTGCGCGAGCTGCACAGCGCGGTACTTGCCCAACGCGGCGCGCATCGCGGCGACGAGCGCGGCGGCGCGGGCCGAATCGGCCCGGCTGCCCGGCCGGAGCGGCGTGAGCGTCATGTGGGGGTCGGCGGGCATGGGTCCGCTCATCGCTTCTTGCGCCGCGGCCGTGGCGTGCTGCTCGATCGAGTCCATCGCGTCCATGTCCCGTGCTGCCTGCGCGTCCTGCCGGGTGCGACACGCGCCGGCGGGACCGACGACCAGCGTGGCGATCAGGCAACACCAGGCGACCGACGCTGCGTGAGCGCGCATTGTGACCTCGTAGGGGGGTCCCGGAGGTAATCTAGGTATCCGTCTCCCAGGAGTTGCACATGCGGTCGATCGTCCGTCCCCTGCTGGCGGCCGCCATGGGGGCGATCGTCGCCCAGTGCGGCGAGAACTCCCTCACCGCACCCCGGCCCATCACCGCTCTACCGCGCACCCTGAGCGCGGCCGAAACCGGACTCATCCACGCTGACAACCGGTTCGCCTTCAATTTGTTCGGCGAGATCGCCCGGCAGGCGAGCCCCGACTCGAACCTTTTCATTTCCCCCCTCAGCGCGGCGATGGCGCTCGCCATGGCCTACAATGGCGCCGCCGGCGCCACGCGGGCCGAGATGCAGCAGGTACTCGCGCTCCAGGGCATGGCCCTCGACGACGTCGACCAGTCTTACCGCAGCCTGATCGCGTTGTTGCGGGGGCTCGACCCGCAGGTGGCGTTTACCGTCGCCAACTCGGTCTGGTACGACCCAGACCCGCGCTACGCGCCCACGCCCGACTTTCTCACAGCCACCCAGACGTATTTCGACGCCCGGGTCGAGAGCCTCGACTTCGGCAATCCCACGGCCGCAGCGACGATCAACGGCTGGGTGAACGAGCAAACGCACGGCAAGATCCCGACTATCGTGCCCGATCCCATCCCCCCCGAGGTCGTCGCCTACCTGATCAACGCGATCTATTTCAAGGGCAGCTGGACGGCTCGGTTCGACAAGAGTCGCACCCGGCCCGGAGCTTTCCGGTTAGCGAGCGGCGGCGCGGCGACCGTGCCGATGATGACCCACGGGAGCACCGTTCGCGTGGGGTACGGGCGAGCCGACGGGGTCACCCTGCTCGATCTACCGTACGGGGGTCAGGCGTTCAGCATGACCATCGCGTTGCCGCAGGACGCGGCCGGGATCGACTCGCTGGTGCAGGGGTTGACTGAAGAACGCTGGAGCCGCTGGATCGCCGGGCTCGATTCCGGGTCGTACGAAGTGATCATGCCGAAGTTCACACTCACATACGGGCTGTCGTTGAACGACGTGCTCAAGGCGCTCGGCATGCCGTCTGCGTTCTGCGGCTCGGCGGCTACCGATTTCACGCGTATGAACCCGACCGGGGCGCTGTGCATCTCGAATGTCAGGCACAAGGCTTTCGTGGACGTGAACGAGGAGGGCACCGAGGCGGCGGCCGCTACCTCGGTCGAGTTCGGCATCACCAGTATGCCGACGTCGCTCGTGGTGGACCGGCCGTTCGTGTTCGCGATTCGCGAGCGGCTCTCGGGAACGATTCTATTCCTGGGCCGCGTGATGAACCCCGCGGCGACCTGACGCGGCGCTTCAGGGACTCGTCGACGCCAGCACCGAGGTCCTGCGGGTCGGACGCCGCGCCGGCCTGACACTGCGGCCCAGCACGCGCTCGTACACCGCAAGCTCCTGACGCGCGATCCGTGGCCACGCAAACCGCTGGGCCTTGTCGACGCCCGCGTGCCCCATCGCCTCGCGCCGGGCGGGATCGCGCAGCAGCGCGATGGTCGTCTCTGCCCACACGGCGGGATCGTCTTTGGGGATGACGACCGCTTCGTCGCCGCCGGCGATCACCGAGCGGAAGCCGTGGTTGTCCGACACGACCATCGGCGTGCCGCACGCCATCGCCTCGAGCAGCGTCACGCCGAACGACGCAATGGTGGTGGGGCACAGGTACAGGTCGGCCGAGCCGTAGTAGGCGGGGCGATCCTCGAACACCTGCCCGGCGAACCGCACGCTCGCGCTCAGGCCCTCCGCCCGGGCGCGCCGCTCGTAGTAGTGCCGCCACGGACCCTCGCCCGCCACCGTCAGGATGGCCCGAGGGTAGGCCGCGACGATGCGCGGCATCGCGGCGAGCAGGGTACCCAGGCCGTTCCGGGGCTCGATGCGGCCGAGGAAAAGCAGTCGCGGGTCGTCGGTGACGCTCGCTGCCGGCCGTCGATGGTTTGGCCGGAAGAAGGTGGTGTCGACGCCGTTCGGGATGATGTCCCAGTCGAGGTCGAAATAGCGCGCGTTTGCCTCGACCACCGGCTGACTCACCGCGATCGTGGCGGCGTGGCGGTCGAGGATCCTCTGGAACGGGCGCCGGAACACCCGGCAGCCGAGCGAGTGCGCGAACCACGAATGAAAGGTGGCGACCACGGGAATCCCGGCCCGCCATGCCGCGAACGGGGCCACGAGCCCCAACGTGGGGGCGAGGCCGCCGTGGACGTGCACCAAGTCGTAGCGCCCGGCGCGGAACAGCTGCTCCAGCCGCCGGCGCAGCCGCCACCCGGTCGTGATGCGCGACACTCCGCCGTTCGCGTAGATCACCCGGCTCCTGCCCACCCGGCGCACGAACGGAGCGTCGCGGTAGTCGCCCATGTGGGACGTCACGACCGTGGCGGTGTGGCCCCAGGCGTTGAGTTGCAGCGCGAGATTGTGCACGTGCTCGGGGACGCCCCCGAGCTGTGGATAGTAGTCCTCGGCGACCAGCGCGATGCGCATGACGAACCTGTCAGACGAGTGGTGGACGGGCGAACCGCTTCGTCACTGTGACCCGGGCGCACGCGCCGCGGTCACGCTCGCCGCGAGCCGGGTGACGGCGGCGAGGACCGCCCGGGGCTGCTCTTCATAGATGAAGTGACCGGCCCCAGGCACCGAGTCGAGGGCGAACGAGCGCAGGGTATGCTCCAGCAGTCGCACCTCCTGATCGCCCACGTCGCCGTCGTGGCGCGCCCCGCCCACGATCAGCCGCACGGGGCAGCGCAGCTCGGCCAGGTGGGGCGCGAGCTTCTCCGGCTCGCGGGCGTCGCCCATGGCCAGATAGGCCCTGAGCGTGGCGTCGAGATCGCGCGCCGCCCCCGCGGTGTAGCCCTGGACCACGTCGTCCGTGACCCAGGTCGGGTCCCCCGACGAGTCGATCAGCAGACCGCGGATCTTGCGCCGGATCAACCGGATCCCGCCGAACAGCTTGATCCAGGGCGCGAACCGCAGGGCCCGTTTGAACGCCGGCGTGAGCGCCGACTCCGTCGGTCCCCCCTCTATCGACACCAGCCCCCGCACCAGGTCGGGGCGCAGGTAGGCGAGGCGGAACGCCTCCGACCCCCCGATCGAGTGGGCCACGAGCAGGACGCCTCGCACACGCAGGGAATCGAGCACCGCGGCGATGCGGCCGGCCTGAGCCGTGAGGGAGTAATTCGCCTTGCGGGGGCGACTGGACGACCCGATGCCCAGTGGCTCGACCACCACGGCCCGGTAGCCGGCGGCGGTAAGCAGGGGAACGAGCTTGCGGAACCCGAACACGGAGCCGAACAGGCCCGGCACGAGCACCACGGGCGCTCCCACCACCCTGCCGGCCACCTCCACCGCGAGCGATTCGGTGGGGGCGACGGAGACCTTGAACACTCGCGTAGTGGACGCGCTGTCGCTGAGCAGCAGAACCGCGAGCAACCACACGTGCCCGTGATCTCCTCGGGAAAACGTCGCAGGTGAGTGAGCCGCACGCCAACGGCCGCAGCGAGACCCGCTGGAACGGTCCCGCGTCACGCGGCACTTGAATACTAACTAGTGGAGGGAAAACCCCCGCGGCGCGCGAACGCCGCGGGGGCGCATTGCTACTTCTTTACCGCCATGACCGCCGCGAGGGCGTCCAGGTAGCCGGCGCCGACCTCCCACTCGGCAAACGTCGGCAGCGGACGCGCCGTCTGGGTGATCGCGGCGGCGACCTGGTCGGGCGTGAGCGCGCCGCCGGCCGCTTCCTGCAGCAGCGCCACGACGCCCGCGACGTGCGGCGTCGCCATCGAGGTGCCCGACGCGCACGTGTAGTACGGCAGGTTGGTCGTGGCGATCGCGCAGCTGCTCGTCAGGTCGAAGTCATGGGGCGCGTCGGACGCGTTGAGCACCGTTCCGGTGGAAGCGCGCGTCGAGACGATGTGCACTCCCGGCGCCGTGATGTCGGGATGGTACAGCTTGTCGCCCGGGATGCCGCGCGAGGAGAAGTCCGCCAGGATCGGCGCTCGGTTCTGGCCGGTCGGGTCGTCGCAGTGAATCGCCGAGTTGGTCGGGTCGGGGCTCACCAGCTTGCACCCGGCCGCGACGCCGATCACCCAGGGGGCGACGCTGTAGGGGTTCAGCGTGTTCTGGTCGGGCCCGTCGTTGCCGGCGGCGAACACGACGGTAATCCCGTGGTTGTGTACCGTCTTGGACGCCTTGTTGATGGGGTCCTTGGGATCGAACGCGCCGCTCGTGCCCCACGAGTTGTTCACGACCTTGATGTTGTAGGCCGCCTGATGGTCGAGGATGTAGTCGAAGCCGGCGAGCGCGAAGAAGATAAAGAGGACGTCTCCGGTACCGATCCCCACGAGCTGCGCGCCGGGCGCAACGCCCGTGTAGTAGCCGCCCGACGCGGTCCCGAGACCGGCGGTGATGCCGGCGACGTGGGAGCCGTGACCCACCGACGTCTCGCTGTTGGGCAGGTTCTCCGCGAAGATGTCGACCCCCTGCTTCAAGGGCTTCGGGGCCGGACCCTTGAACGTCACCACATCGGCCAGGTTGAAGATCACTTTTACGTTCTGGACGGTGTGGCTGGGAAAGACGAGGTCGGGGTTGTAGAGCCCGTCGATCCCCGAATCGAGGATGGCGATTCCCATCCCCTTGCCGGTGATGCCCATCGCGTGCACGGCGTCGGCACGAATCGTCGGGACGCTCTCGTGCAGCATGAGGGCATAGAGGCCGCCGCCATGCCCGTAGTACTGAAGCTGGCGGTTCAGGTACACGCCCTGGACGCCGGGCAGGGCGGCCATCGCGCCGATCTGGGCCGGCGTCGCGACCCCCGCGACGAGCTCAAGATGCTTGAACTGCACCACGCCCGCGCCGAGGTTCAGCATCGCGCTGGTGACGGCGTCGCGCGTGGTGACGGTCTCGTCGTAGTTGACGATGATCTCGAGCGTCGCGGTGGGCGCCGCGCCCGCGAGCGCGCTCGCGAGCGCCGGGTCGACCAGGCTGGCTTGCAAACGCGGCGACCCGGGACGGGCGGGCGCGGCGACCTCGCGCGGCGCCTCGCACCCGGTCACGAACAGCAAGGATGCGGCGAGAAGAAGGCGTCTCATCGGACCTCCACGGCGACGTTGAGAGGGCGCAACACCGGGAATCGTCCCACCCCGTGAGGGCAAAACCGATGCCGATGGTCGACGTGGAGGAGGAGCGGCAAGGAATGTGGCGAGGATGCCACGCGCACGCGCTAAGGCACGGTCACCCCGGCTTGCCGAGCGCCGCTCGCAGCTCGGCGAGCCGGGCGCCGATCGCTTCCGGCGGGACGGCGACCAGGTCAGGCGGCAGCAGCCGGCGACTGGTGCATTCGAATGCCGCGATGAGACGCTGGTACTCGAGCTCGAGCGGATAGGACGGCGGCTGGAAGTCGTGGATCAGCTCGCGCAGCAGCGCCGCGCCGAGGGTCGTCTCGCCCGCCGCCGCCAGGCGCCGGCTGCCGCGCACCAGAATCGCTTCGAGGTCGGCGGCGGAGAGCGCCTCGCGGCTTTCGCCGAGCAGCGCCGTCGCATCGATCCCGGGCTCGAGCGCGATCCCCAGCCGTTCCCGCAGCAGATCGAATACCCGCGCGCGCTCGGCGAGCGTCGCGGGCGGGAACAGCGCCAGGTGCTCCTCGGCCCGCCCTTGGCGCTTCAGGTCCACGGGCACGAGGTCCGGGCGGCTGGTCATCAGAAACCAGATCACCTTGCCGCGGCGCCGCGTGTCGCCCATGAACGCCGCGAGCGAGGCGAACACGCGCTCGGAGACCCCGGAATCCGCTCCGCCCGTTTCGCGCGTGCCGAGCGCCGCGTCGGCTTCGTCAACCACCACGGCGACGGGGCCGATCGCGTCGAGCAGCGCCAGGACGCGCTCTAAATTCGCTTCGGTCTGCCCCTGCCACTTGGAGCGGAAGTTCAGGAGCTCGACCACGGGGATGCCGATCTCCTTCGCGAAGCACTGGACGATGAAGCTCTTGCCGGTCCCCACCGGCCCGCAGATCAGGTAGCCCATCGGCACCACGTCGAGCCGTCCTTGCGACAGCGCCCGCGCCGTCTCGCGCAACTGTGCCTTCGCGCCCTCGTGCCCGGCGACCGCGTCGAGCCCGACCTTGCTGGTCATGAACGTGAGCAGGCCGCCGCTCGCCTCCTCGATCAACCGCTTCTTTTCCCGGGTGAGCGCGTCCTGATCGAGCGGGGCGCCGCCGGCTTCGGCTTCGGCGAGCAGGCTCTCGAGGTGGAGCCGCGTGAGGCCCGCGGTAAGGATGGCGACGCGGCGCGCATCCACGACGGCGAACGTCTCGGGGCGACTGCCGCGCCCCGCGAGGTAGGCATAGCGCTCCTGCTCGTCCGGCACGGGGACCGTGATTTCGAACGTGCGGGCGTCGCTCACCAGGGCGGCCGAGAGTGTCGCCGTCGTCTCCGCGAGCAGGCAGAACGTCACATTGCGCTGCAGGAACAGCGGCTCGCTCGCCCAGCGGCGCAGCGTAACGATGGCGCCGCGATCCTCCGCCGGGAGCTGCCCCGGCTCGCCGGCGGGCGCCACCGTTTCTCCATAGTCGATGATCACTGCAGCCGAGAAGCGCGGACTCCCGGCGAGCTGGTAACGCAGGTACGTCTCGATCAGCTGCAGCGCGCGGTCGGGATCGCGCGGCTGTACTTGGGCCAGATTGGTCCCGCCGAGTTTGTCGTACGCCTTCAGGACCATCTTGAAGTCGTTCTCGACGTCCCGGTCGGAGAACCCGATCCCCGCGCCGCGGTCGTAGGTGATGATCGCCGAGCGGTCGTTCACGATCACCTGCCCGAGGCAGTCGCCGATCGTGCCGAAGCGCCGGGCGCCGAGCGAGTGGAGGTCGCGCACGCCGGGCCCGGTGAGGATGAAAAAGTCGATGCCGCGCTGGCGAATGCGCCGCTGCAGCGTCTTGGCCCAGGCCGGAAGCGACGGCAGGTCGGTCATCGCGCCGAGACTAGCACGGCGCCCGAGAGCCTGTCAACGAGTCGCCACGAGCCACCTATCCGACATCCTGAACACGCCATATTTTCGCCATGTCATGCCGCGTGCCTCCATTTTGGCGATTGGCGTGAGCGCGCTCGCCTGCAGTCTCGCCGCCGCCCAACGGTGTCAAGGTTTCGCGTCCTTTCAGGGACGACCGATTCAGGCGTTCGCGCGCGGACAGTTGGGCGACGAGTCGAGATGGTATGCCGCGGGAGTGGCGTTTGGCAGCACCGCGTTCGGGGAGCTGGAATTGGGAGCGATCGACGCCGACGCCTTCGCCGGCGCGTCGTCGCGCACCATCCGGGGTGCTCTTGGCTACCAGGCTCCTCTGAACGAGCGTGGTACAGCTCAATTATGCCCGATTGTACAGGCGGTATTCGCGAGCGGTCCCAAGAATGTCAACGGGAGCGGCTCGGACTACAGTGAGTCCGATTTCTCGTTCGGTCTGGCGGCCGGTGTCGTAGCAAACGGCGCCGCTCCGCAGGTCGAGATCATACCCACCGGGTCCATCGCGTTTGGAAACGCGAACAGCACGTTCACCGGTGCGGCGGGCTCGGTTTCAGATTCCCATTCCGGGGGGTTTGGCGTTTTCAGTCTCGGGGTGGGCCTGGTGCTCGGTCAAGAAACAAGCATCACGCCCTCGGTCTCACGTCCCTTTGGGACGAGCGGTGCGTCGACGACCTTTGCTATCAGAGTGGCGTTCGCCTTCGGTGGCGCTCGCAGCAGGGCCCTGGCCACTCCTGCCACGTCATGTGCAAAGCTCGCGAGCACCGATTCCACCGTCTACGACACGACGCAGGTCACTGAGCGCGCCACCCTGCGGAGCGCCCCCGAGCCTGACTACCCACCGATCGAGCGGGATCGCGGCGTCGAGGGCCGGGTGATCGTGGCCGTGGTCGTCGGGGCCGATGGCACACCCGATAAGACCTCCGCGCGCATCGTCCAGAACGCCGATCCAGCGTTTGATCGGGAGGCACTGCGCTGGATCCGGAAGGTGTCTTACTGGCCGGCCTGCCGTGATGCTCGGGCGGTGCGCGCGCGCGTCGCCCAACCCGTGGACTTCTGCGTCTTCGGGTGTCGCCGCGGCACGTCGTGATGCGACGCCCCCTGCTGATACGCTGCGCCCTCACCCTCGCCGCTGCTCCGCTCAGCGCGCAATCCACGGCACCGAGACCGGGGCCCCTCGATGCACGGCTCCTCGCCGCGCTGGTCTGGCGCAACGTCGGTCCCTTCCGCGCGGGCCGGATCTCCGCGGCGAGCGGAGCGATCGGACAACCCGGCGTGTTCTACGTCGGCACACCGCAGGGTGGCGTGTGGAAGACCACAAGCGCCGGCGCGACCTGGTTTCCGATCTTTGATTCCATCAAGAGCGTCTCATCGATCGGCGCGGTCGCCGTTGCGCCGTCGGACCCTAACGTCGTGTACGTGGGGACGGGAGACCTGAATTCCTTCGCCGGAGGAATCGGCGACGGGCTGTACAAGTCCACCGACGCCGGACGCACGTGGCGTCGCATCGGTCTGCCGGCGACGCAGCAGATCACCGCGGTCCTGGTGCATCCGCGCGACCCCAGTGCTGTGCTCGTCGGCGCGCTCGGGAATTTCTTTCAGACCGACAGCAACGCCCGCGGCGCGTTCCGCTCGACCGACGGCGGCGCGACCTGGACCAAGACGCTGTACATCGACGAGCAATCGGGAATCGCTACGCTCGCCAACGCGGCAGACGTGCCCGACGTTGTGTTCGCCTCGACCATGAACCGCCACATTCCACCGGGAACCGCCAATCCTGCCGCTCCGGACACCGCGCGCCTCCGCAGCCGTCTCTACAAATCGGCGGACGGCGGAGTCACGTGGCACGAGATCTCGGGCGGCGGCTTGCCGCGGCTCGAGGGCCGCATCTCCCTTGCGGTCGCGATGGGCTCGAATGCGCAGCGCGTCTACCTCATCGGAGACTTCGGGCTCTACCGCTCCGACGACGGCGGCGCGTCGTGGCGGCACATGGCGGCGGACGACAAGCGGATCGCCAACGCCCAGGGCGGCTACAACTCCGGCGTCTATGTCGATTCGAAGAATCCCGACGTCGTCTACACGTTCCACGTGACGGCCTACAAATCGACCGACGGCGGCAACACGTTTGCCGCGTTCAAGGGCGGCCCGCCGGGCGGCGACGATCCGCAAGTGATGTGGATCGATCCGACCGACGGCCGGCGCATCCTCATGGGCTACGACCAGGGCGCGATCGTCTCGTTCGACGGCGGCGAGACCTGGAGCTCGTGGTACAACCAGTCCACCGAGCAGGTCTACCACGTCGCCGCTGACAACTCGTTTCCGTATTGGATCTACACCACGCAGCAGGACGCCGGCGCGATCGCGATCAGGAGCCGCGGCAATCTTGGCGCGATTACGACGATCGACTGGAAGCCCGTGCCCGGCTGGGAATGGGGCACCATCCTGCCCGATCCGCGCGATCCCAACGTCGTCTACTCGAGTGGCCTGAGCATCACGAAGATCACGTACCCGAGTGGGGAGTGGATCAATATCGGGCCGGAGCTGGATCGTGCGCTCAAGCTGCGCCTCTCGACCAATGCGCCAATCGTCTTCGCGACCTGGCGCGGCAAGCGTGAGCTGCTCGCCGGCTATCAGTATCTCATGGCGACGACGGACGCCGGCGTGACCTGGAGCAAGCTCAGCCCCGATCTCAGTGTCCCTCATCCGGGAAAGCCGGTGCTCACGCCCACGCGAGCAACGAAGCGCGATTCCACCCCGCCGCCGATGCGGCCCATTGGGTCACTCTCCGCGTCGCCCGTCGCGCCCGGCGTCGTCTGGGTGGGCGTCAACAATGGCGTGATCCAAGTAACGCGCGACCATGGGAGGTCGTGGAGTGACGTGACGATTCCGGGTATTACGGTCGCGAGGCGGCAGGCGATCGCCGTGGTGGAGGCGTCGCCGGTCGACGCGGGCACCGCGTACGCCGCACTCGATATGAACGTTCGCGGCGACAACGCGCCGTACATCTATCGCACGCGCGACTACGGCAAGACCTGGACGAAGATCGTGACAGGATTGCCGACCGCGGCGCCAAGCGGCGGATGGGTGCACGTGGTGCGTGCGGACCCCCGGCGGCGCGGGTTGCTGTTCGCGGGGACCCAAAGCGGCGTGTTCGTGTCGCTGGACGATGGCGACCACTGGCAATCGCTGCAGCTGAACCTGCCCACCACGATCATCAACGACATCGCGATTCACGGGAACGATGTGATCGTGGGGACGTATGGCCGCGGGATCTGGGTGCTGGACGACGCTGCGGTGCTCCGGCAGCTCGACGGCAACCTGACGACTCGACTCTTCACGCCGAGCGACGCGGTGCGCATGCGGCGCAACGTGGACTACAACACCCCGTTCCCAAAGGAGGAGCCGCAAGCCCCGAATCCCCCGGCCGGAGCCATCATCTACTATTCCCTCGGCGCAACGCCTGCGGCCGACATTGCGCTCGATGTGCTCGACGCGAGGGGGAGTCTGGTGCGGCACCTGACGAGCGCACCGGCGACCCCGATTCGCGAAGCCCCGCGCGCGCCAATGGAACAGCTCTGGCTCGCGCCGCCGAGCGCGCTCCCGGTGAACGTTGGGCTCAACCGCGTCGCGTGGGATCTGAGGTATGACACGCCCACGGCGTTCGCGCACACGTTCGCCTTCAACGGTAATCCCGGCACGACACCGGCATTGCCCGAAGGGCCGCTCGCTACACCGGGCATGTACACCATTCGACTGACGGTCGATGGGAAGGCGTACAGCCGGCCGCTCACCGTGCGCCCCGATCCGCGCACGCACGTCGCTCCGGCAACGCTCACCACGCAGCATGCCCTGCTGATGCGATTGTACTCCGCAATTCAGGCGACGTGGGCCGATTTCAAACCGGTGTCGGCGCTCCGCGCGGCGGTCCGGAAGATCGCGCCCGCCGATAGCACGTCAGAGGTCGGGAAGGCCGCGCGGGCATTCGCGGCAAAAGTGGATTCCATCGCCGGCGATTCGTTGACCGACGCACGCGAACCGTGGGACGCGCCGCCGCCGACCTGGAGTTTCGCGGACTTGAACGGCGAGTTCGGCCTCGAATTGACGGCACAGGACAACGCCGACCAGACGCCGACACGCGCGGCACTGGCGGCCGCGCGGTCGAGCTGCGCCGAGCTGAGCAAGCTGGTGGAGCGCTGGAAGCAGATTGTGCAGGTGGACGTGGCAGCGTTCAACGCGATGCTGCCACGCCATGGAATGACGCCGCTCGCGATGCCGTCAGGGAATATGCAGCTCTGCTCCGGGTGAGGTTCTGGCGCGGCCCGCCCGAGGCTGCCTGCAACCGTCGGGGCGCCCTCCCCATCCAACTTCCTGAATCCACTCCCGGAGTCCTTATGCGCTTCGCCGTCCTTTTTCTGGCCAGCATCCTGGCAGCTCCCGCCTTGGCAGCCCAGCGCGCCGTTCCCGCCGGCGGGCAATGGCTGATCGACCCTGGTGAGCGTCCGGGCACTATCCAGCTCTCCGTCCGCTACGGCGAGCGTGGGTACTCGAGTAACTGGAGTCGGGACGTGCCCCTAGGCGCACTCGTGGGCCTCTCCGCGGCGGACATGCACGGATCGGGAGTCACGGTGCATTTCAAGATCGTGCGGTCAGCCGGCACGCTCGATTGTGAAGGCTGGTTCGAGGGCGGCAAGGGTTCGGGTCATTTCACGTATCAGCCGAATCCCGATTTCGTGGCCGAGCTGGCCAAGCGCGGGATCAACGCGCCGACGGGCTGGGAGCAGTTCCAGATGACGATGGCGGGCGTGGGGTTGGATCTCGTGGACGAACTGGCGCGCCAGAAGTATGACCGTCCGACCGCCGCAGAGCTCGCGCGGATGGCGACGCACGGTGTGGATCTCGAGTACGTCCGAGACATCGGGGCTCGGGGATATCACCTCAGCGACTCGGAAAGCCTCGTCCGGATGCGGGACCACGGTGTGGACCCGGAGTTCATCGAGTCACTGAACAGCGCGGGCTACAAGAATCTGACCGCCGAGCAGCTCGTGCGCGTGCGGGATCACGGCGTGGATCCCGAGTTCATCGCGTCACTGGACAGCGCGGGCTACAAAAACCTCGGCATCGAGGCACTCGTGCGCCTGCGGGATCACGGGGTGAATGAGGACTACATCGCGGACATGAAGGAGATGGGCTACGCGCCGTCGGATCCCGAGGACCTCGTGGAGTCGCGCGACCACGGCGTCGATCCCTCGTATATCCGATCGCTCAAGGAAGCGGGGTACGAGCGGCTGTCGTTGCAGGAGCTGCGCCGGGCGCGCGACCACGGGGTGACGAGGGGATTCATCCAGCGCGTCAAGGACCGCGGGTACGGCAAGCCGTCGATCGACGAGGTGATCCGACTGCGCGACCGAGGGCTCGACTAGTGGCCAGGGGCAGAATCGAACTGCCGACACGCGGATTTTCAGTCCGCTGCTCTACCAACTGAGCTACCTGGCCGGTTTGCAGCAGAACAACTTAGCAGGCTCGGGGGGGGCATGGCAGTGGGCGTGCGCGGGTCAAACTCGGCCTCGTTCATGATACGACGTCGAAGTGCGCCATCATCCCGGACGCATGATGCTCGAGGATGTGACAATGGTACATCCAGCTGCCTGGCCGGTCGTCCGGCAGCCACGCGATGCGCACGGTTGCTCGCGGTGGCACGTTTACGACGTCCTCCCATGACCGCCACGCTGGCGGTGCGCCGTTCACCGCCAGGACCTGAAAGAAAAATCCGTGCAGATGAAAGGGATGGTCCATCAAGGTGGTATTGACCACATCCCACACCTGCAGCTCGCCAACCTTGACCGGCTGGTCCTGATGATGCCGTTCCTTGTTTATCACGAAGTCGAAGCCGCGCCGCAGACTCGGCTTGACACCAAGCTTGACCGTACGGGTCGGGGCAGCGTCCGGCGGAGCGAGTGGTGAGATCGTGCGCAGCCGCCGCGGGATCACCGCCGTGGAGGGCCTGGCCGGACCGACCCTCACCGTCGCAAACGCTTCCGTTTTCCGTTTGCGAACTGTTTGCCGGTTATAGGGCAACGCTTCCACGAGAAATTCCTGGCCCTCGGTAAACGGTCCCACCGCGAGATCCGCGCGATCGGCAGTCGCCAGCAAGACTTCGTTCGCGGTTACCGGGGCCTCGATCAAGCCGCCATCGGTGCCGAGCATGTGAAACGGCGCGCCGCCGATTGACAGACGCACATAGCGCGCGCTCGAAGCGTTGATGAACCGCCATCGCTCGATCTGTCCGGCGGCCATCGTCAACACGGGCTCCGCTTTGCCGTTCACCAGGCGCACGTCGCCCTCACGCCCGTCGTGGCGCTCGATGAGACCGCCGAACGCCGCGATCTGTCCCTGCTTGTCGAGCCTCACATCATCCAGCACCAAGATTCGCTCGGCGTCGAGCTTCGGCTCATCCGAGCCCCGCACGATCAGGGCGCCGTACAAACCCATCTCGAGTTGGACGGTTTCGTTGCTGTGCGGGTGATACCAGAAGGTACCGGCGTCGGGGAGACGAAACCGATACGTAAAGGTCTCGCCCGGTGCCACGGACCGCTGCACCACCTCCGTACCGTCCATGGCCGCCGGCACGCGCAGACCGTGCCAATGAATGTTGGTCGGCTGTGTGAGGCGATTGGTGAAGCGTACCTCGAGGACGTCACCCACTTGCCCTTCTATGACCGGACCCGGCACCTGGCCATTGTAGCCCCACGCGCGAACTGACTTGCCAGGTGCGAGGATCCACTCGAACTCCCGAGCCTCGAGATCCACGGTGACGACTTTCCGACCGGCATCAGGCTGCGCCGCATCGAATGCCTTCCGATAGGCAACCGGTGCATCGGCGGATGGCTGATGGGTGTGCGTTGCGTGTTCGTCATGCACCTTCATGAGATCCTCCCTTCTTCTGCTTAGCAATCGACCGCGGCTGTCCGCACGCGCAATCGAGACACCCGTGGGTTGCGCACGTACCGCAGCTGAGCGCGAGTTGACGCCGCAGCGCCTCGTGGGCGCGATGGAGCCGGACGCCGGCGTTGTTTGCGGTGATGCGGCTTTCCCGTCCGAAATCGGCGACCGTCGCGCCATCCAAATCCACGCGCTTGATCACAGCGGCGTATGCGGGTTTCAGGGTGTCAACCAGCCTCAGGACGCACGCGCACACCTCGTCGCGCAACGCCTCGTCCGCTCCCGGTTCGCTCTGGTCCGCGGTTCCCGCCGCGTGCGTGATCGCTCGCTGCTCCGCGCCCTGGCGTCGGTAATGGTCCACGACCGCGTTCCGTAAGAGGCGGTAGAACCAGGGGATGACCGCCTCCGCGTCACGCAACGTTTGGGCGCGATCGAGCCCACGCACGAACGCGTCCTGGAGGATGTCCTCGGCGGCCTCGCGTGATCCCACGCGCCGCTCGAGAAACGCCAGAAAGCGCTTGTGATTGTCGACCAGAACCGCGAGCACCTCGGGTGCTACAGCGGCAGCCGTCATGAGTGCAAACTAGGCGACGGGCCTCGCCCCTAACAAGCCGCCTGTACGAGGCCCGCCGCTGTTGCATTGATGCTTCAATTCGTGCAATCGCAATTGCACAGTGGCGCGGCGCAAGCGCAGACCGGTTCACACGCACACCCGCAGCTGCAGTTCGCATTGACGACTTGCTCTTGAGTGCTCATCCTATCCCCCTCGAGTTGAGTGTTGTGGTTCTCAGGGTCATCCTGCAGACGAACCAGGGGGGGGCACCATTACACCTCTAGACCCGAGGGCACTTCGTCCATCGGCCACGCTGGTGTGCGGCGGGGTCCTGCTCTCGACCATCGCCGGACTCTTCCACCCCGATCGACAGCCTGCGAACGACCATATCAAATCGTTTGCCGAATACTCGAGTAGTGCCCACTGGACACTGATTCACCTCGGCCAATTCGCAGGGGTGCTGGTCATGGTCACGGGATTGGTGATGCTGTTTCTCGCGCTCAGTCCCCAATCGAGGCCATGGAACGGACAAGTGGGCGTCGTGTTGAGTGTCGTGGCCCTGACGCTGTACGGTGTCCTGCAAGCCGTAGACGGCGTGGCGCTCAAGCAGGCCGTGGACGCGTGGATGCGGGTGCCGGACGCTGAGAAGGCAACACGCTTGGCCAGCGCCGAGGTGATCAGGTGGACGGAATGGGGCGTGAGAAGCTATTACAGCTTCATGCTGGGTGTCTCATTCGCTCTGTTCGGCAGCATGCTTGCGCGGACCCCTGGCGTTCCTAGACCGATCGGATACTTGATGGGACTCTCAGGCGTTGCCTATATCATCCAGGGTTGGGTGCTCGGTTCCGAAGGTTTCTCCGCCGCCTTTACACTCCCCGCGGTTGTCGCAGTCGTTCTGGCCGTAGTGTGGAGCGGCTGGCTGCTCATCACAGCGTGGCGCAAAGTCGCCTGACGGCTATTATCCATCTTTCCAATCCATCGAGCCCCCCAATGCGCACCGCGTTCTCGATTGCCGCCGCAGCTCTCGCCGTCACCCCGCTCGTCGGACAGGAGCCGTATCGGCCGCCTGTGATCGGCCGCTGGGATTTGACGCTCACGGCGAGCGACGGCCGCAAGCTGCCCTCGTGGCTCGAGGTGCAGGTCTCGGGCAATCACGTGCTCGTCGGGCGCTTCGTCGCGGTGGTGGGGAGCGCTCGGCCGATTGCCAAGCTCGAGTATGCGAACGACACGTTGCGATTCGCGATTCCGTCGCAGTGGGAACAAGGCAGTGACGATTTGCGGCTCGAGGCGGTGCTGGCCGGCGACATGCTGTCGGGTGCGGTGACGATGCCCGACGGGACGCGGCTGCCGCTGACCGGCGTGCGCGCGCCGTCGCTCCATCGCAACGCTCCGCCCCGGTGGGGCACGCCGGTGCGGCTGTTCAACGGGCGCGATCTGACGGGATGGCATCCGGGGGGCGGCGAGAATCAGTGGAAGGTGGTCCAGGGCGTGCTGTCGAATCAGAAGGGCGGCGCCAATCTCGTGACCGATCGCACGGTCACGGATTTCAAGCTGCACGTCGAGTTCCGTTATCCCGCGGACGGCAACAGCGGCATTTACCTGCGCGGTCGTCACGAGGTGCAGATCGAGGATCCCGCTATCGGCACGACGCCCTCCGAGGCGCTCGGCTCGATCTACGGGTTCATCGCGCCGAACGAGTCGGTCGGGAAGAAGCCCGGTGAGTGGCAGACGTACGACATCACGCTGGTGGGGCGCCTGCTGACGGTGGTGCTTAACGGACACCGGATTATTTGTGAGCAGAACATCCCGGGGCCGACGGGTGGGGCGCTCGACAGCAATGAAGGCGCGCCGGGGCCGATCTTCTTACAGGGAGATCACGGGCCGGTGGAGTATCGCAACATCGTGCTGACTCCTGCCCGCTGAGAGCCTCAAAAGCGCCGGCGCCAGAACGCCGCCGCAGTCGGGAAGACCTTCTCGGTGAGTGTGGCCGAGAGCGTCACGAACGTCCCGTGCCCGCCGCGCACGGAGAAGTCGGGATCCTGCAGGTTCCCGAACCGATAGCCAGTCGCGACCTCCAGTCCACTCACGGGCCGGAAGACCAGGGCGGGCGCGCCGTCCCATGCCGTGGCACCGCTCGTCCGCTCCATCACGAGCCGGCCCTCGCCGCGCACGCTCAGCCACGGGCTCAACACCACGCTCACCTGGCTGCCGACATAATCAGCCCAGGCCGTGAGCGTCCGCGGCGTGCCGTCGGAGTAAACGCCGTCGGCCTCGGTCCGGCGCATCGCATAGCGGGTGCCGATCTCGAGCGTCGGAACCGGCGTCCAGATCAGCTCGGCTGCCCCGATCAGCTTGCGCTCCGCGCCCTGCGACACCAACACCCCGGTCCCCAACGGATTGCGCTCGTCGGTCCACTGGAATTTCGCGAGCATGTTCAACCGGTCGGTCCGCGCCGGCCGGAACGCGAGGCCCCACAGGCTCGACAGCTGCCGCGATAGCGGAGCGCCGGGCCGGGCGTTCTGCGAAAACTCCTGCCGCGTGAGCAGCGCCAGCGACGCGTCGAACGCGACGTCGCCGGCCACGGTGGCAAGCCGGGTGGACTGGAGCGCGCCATCCTTGTACTCGCCCCGGGCGCTCAGCCGGTACGGTGCCCCCTTGGGGAGCAGCTCGAGTCCGGCGCCGGCTGACCAGTAGTCGTCCTCGGTCTGCAAGAACGGCAGCGCGCGCACGGGATCGGCGATCGAAGCGCGGCCCACGCCGACGCGCCGCTCGAACAGCACGTTCACCGCGAGGTCGGGAGAGAGCTGCATCCGGTTGCGGAGCCCGACGACGGCGGCGTTGCTGGCGCCACTCGCGCCGCCGATCAGCTCATAGGTGCCCCACGCCTGCGTGCCGCGCGCGAGGTCGGTCCGCAGGCCAAAACTCGAGATCGAATAGTTGCCCAGGCTGTCGGACCGCGAGACGTAGCGCTGGCTCGCCTCGAGCGCCAGGGTAGGGGCCACCTGATACGACCCGCCGACGCCCACGACGTCGGGCGCCATGTCCGGGCCGGAGAGACTCAGATGGCGCCGGGCCTCGGTCCAGAATTGCAGCTTCGAGGTCACCCCCCACTTGGTCTTCACCTCGCCAGCCGTCACGTCGCTGGCAGCCGGACCACCGCCCGTCACCTGATCGTTCGCCACACCCGCGTCCACCTGGACGCGCGAGCCGACGGTCTGCACGATGCCGACCCGCGTGTGCTCGCGGTCGATGCCGAGCAGCTCGAAGTTCTGACGGGAGTGCTCCGCCCGCAGCTCGGTCCCGCCCAGCTTGAGGCCGCCCTTCAAGTTCTCTTCGATCAGGCCGGGCTGGAGGGCGACGTTGGAGGGATTTGTGAACTCGCGGCCGACCTGCATGTAGCCGGCCCCGAGGCTCAGGGCCCCGTCGAACAGCCTGTAGCTCGCCTTGGCCGAGGCGGCCACGCCCGTGGAATCGCCCTGCTCCGCGTACGCGACCTCGGCGGCCACGTCGAGGGCGCCGAACCGCACGATCCGCACGTCACCACCGACCAGGCGGTAGCTGTTGATGGCCTGCTCGGCGTTCACGGCCGTGATGCCGATTCGCAGCGAGTCCACGCGCAGCCCGGCGGCGAGCGGGCGCACGTCCAGCGCCGCTCGGGCACCGGCCACGAGGCGCTGCTCGCCCCCAGCCGCCGCTTCGAACGTGGCGACGATGAACACCGGGTTGCCGTAGGCGTCGGCAGCGGGAATCGGTTGCTTGAAGAGCACCGCGCCGGCCGTGTAGTCGATCTCGTAGTCCACGTACCGGGCGAGCGCCTGCGTCGCGACGGCGCGCTCCGGGTTCAGCGGGTCCCGGGTCTCGACCCGCAGGTATTCGGTCCCCGGCAGCACGTCCGCGGCGAGCTGGTAGGGGCCCGAGATGCCGGCACCGCGGATCTGCAGCTGCCGCAGCGACTGCGACGTCAGACTCCCGAAGCCGCTCCAGGTGACGGCGCCGGTGGTGACGTGCGCGGCGAGGCCGGTCACGGCCCGTCGGTATTGCGTGAGGCTCAGGCCGCTCGCGAAGTCCGTCGTGGAGAGGTCGCCGAACGCGGCCCAGTCGAACCCGCGCTCCAGCCGGGCCGAGACCCGGTCGTGCGAGGCCGTCCGGACCTGGAGCTGGCTCGCGTCGCCCAGGATCGGGTACTGCGCCTCCGCCAGCGGATCCGTGCTGCGGCCGAACACGTCCTGCCCGTCGTTCAGCCTGCGGGAGTCCACGCCGAGCGTGAGCGACGTCCGGTCGTCGAGCCGGCCGCGCGCCGTGATGGCGCCGTACGCGTCGGGGCTCGCCCCTACACCAACCATCCCCGAGCCGATGACGGTCAGCGGACGCACCTCGGGAAGGATTTCGAGCGGCAGCGTCGTCTTCGCGTCACCCGACTTGAGCTCGAGCAGGCCGCGCCGCACTTCGCGGCCGGCGCGCAGGCTCACGACCACCCAGCCGGTCGAGTCGGACAGCCGTTGCACCCCGACCGACGACGCGTCGGCGTCCGGCCCCACCGGCTCGGCGCCCGTTGCGCTCACCGTCACATAGGCCGGCTGCACGACCGGGACACCCCACGCGTCCAGAACCCGCACCTTGGTGACGGACACCGTATGGCCGTCGGCCACCAGCGCGAGGCGGGTCGCGCTCACGGCGAACTTGGCCGGAAGACCCGTCACGTGGACGGCGATACTGTCCCAGCGCTCGCTGCCCCAGGAGTTCTTCATCCGCGCCCGCAGCCGGTGGGGGCCACGGGTCAGGGGAATGGCGATGAAGTCGACGACGCCGTCGATCCGGACCGGGGCGCTGTCCACCGGGACGGCGCCATCGTACAGCACGACCGTCGCGCCCCGCTCGCCCTTCACGCCCACGTACACGCGATCGACGCCGAGCACCGAGCCGTCGGCCGGCGCGAAGATTTCGGCGCCGGGGCCGTGCACGAGCGACGTCCGGCGCTCTGCCGCGCGATCTGCGGCGGTCCGCGCCGGGGCCACGACCACTGGCTCGGGCGCCGCGGCCCGCATCGTGTCGGCCGTCGTC
>DATDFC010000077.1:0-29616 GCA_036522815.1 Gemmatimonadales bacterium
CACGCGCTCCGGGGGGATGGAGACTCCGTTCGTGGACATGGCATGAACTTAAGCAAAGACGTCACGGAAAGGCGTCGCGTAGAGACGTCGCGGAGAGACGTCACGGAGAGACGTCGCGGAGAGACGTTGACGCTCACAACCTCTAGGGAACGCGCGCCCCCACGAAGGACAAGGGCCGCTCCCCGGCACCGGTCGCGGCGAGGCGCCCACTGACCGAAAGTGTGTCACTTCGAAGCAAGAACCGGCCTCGCAATTCAACCGCGAGCGAAAGACCGGAGATCCTGATTATGCCCGTGACGTGGATTGAATCGGGGATCGGATGTGTGTAGGTGCCGAGGATGCTCTCCGACGGTTGGCCCTGTGAGGCGATGACTGCGACAAATGAGTCCACCGATGCCGCATGGCTGAGCGTGACGCGCCCGGTGTCGGTGGGCGGGCCGTAGGCGGGAAGGGTGTCGAGGCAGTACGAAACCAGGCGGAACAACCCGTACAGGCTGTCGCTCCCCGCCACTCCGCCACTGTACGAGGGACACTGGCCCGGCTGATGCGGGCTCGTGCTGCTGCCGCAGGCGGCGAGCACCGCCGCGACGAGCGCCAAGCAACACGACCACAGTCTCATGGATCCCCCTCGCCACCGCTCGTTTGAGCTCTTGGAAACGTACGGCGGGAGGTCAGAAAAAGCGACAAAACGCCGGGTGGCGCTCGACGATGCTCCGTGACGTCTCTCCGCGACGTTTCTTCGTGACGCCTTTATTTGTTTAGCAGACTGTGCTTTCGGCTGTACCCGAAGTAGATCGCGAACCCGATCACCAACCACACCGCCAAGCGGATCCATGTGTCGAGCGGCAGCGTCAGCATGAGCCCCAGACAGGAGAGCATGCCGAGGATCGGGACTAATGCAACGAGTGGTGTCCGGAACGGCCGCTCGAGGTCGGGGCGCGTGTGCCGTAGAATCCAGACACCGGCGCACACCAGCACGAACGCGAGCAGCGTGCCGATGTTGACCCAGGTGCCCAGCAGCTGCAGCGGCAGCAGTCCTGTCGCAAAGCAGACCGCGATGCCGGTGTAGATCGTGGACAGGTAGGGCGTGCGGAAGCGGGGATGGACCTTGCCCGCCCAGGGCCCGAGCAGGCCGTCGCGTGACATCGAGTAGAACACGCGGGACTGCCCCAGCAGCATCACGAGGATCACGGACGCGATGCCGAGGACGGCGCCGACGTCGATCGACACGCGAATCCACCACGGCGCGCCGATCCGCTCCATGGCGTACGCCATCGGCGCCGGGAGGTTGAGCTCACCGTAGGGCACCATCCCCACCAGCACGGCCGACACCACGACGTACAGCAGCGTGCAAATCGCGAGCGAGCCGAGGATGCCGATGGGCATGTCGCGCTGGGGGTTCTTCGTCTCCTGCGCCGCGGTCGAGACGGTGTCGAACCCGATGTAGGAGAAGAACACCAGACCCGCGCCCCGCAGCACGCCCGACCAGCCGTAAGTGCCCCACTCCCCCGTGTTGGGAGGGATGAAGGGTGTCCAGTTCGCCCGCCTCACGTGCGACACACCGACGAGCACGACCAGCAGGACGATCGCGACCTTGAGGATCACGATGGCGCTGTTCACCCGCGCCGACTCCCTGATCCCGATGACCAGCACGGCGGACATCACCGCGACGATGCAGACCGCCGGGAGATTGATGATCGCGCCCGTCAGGTTCAGCCCTGCATGAGCGCATCCCGCGGCGTGGGCGGTCACCTGCGCGGCCGTGCACAACTGGGTGGGCGGGGCCGTGAGGCTCGCGGGAATGTGGACCCCGAACAGCCCGAGCAGGGACACGAAGTGGCCCGACCAGCCGACGCCCACGGTCGCGGCGCCGGCCGCGTATTCGAGCACCAGGTCCCACCCGATGATCCAGGCGGCGAGCTCGCCCATGGTGGCGTACGCGTACGTATACGCGCTCCCCGCCACGGGCACGGCGCTCGCCATCTCGGCGTAACACAGGCCGGCAAACGCGCACGCGACGCCCACGAGGATCATCGACAGGGGGACCGCGGGACCGGAGTACAGCGCGGCCACCTGTCCGGTGATCACGAAGATGCCCGCACCGATGACCGCGCCGATGCCGAGCGTGACGAGATTGAGCGGCCCGAGCGCCCGCACGAGCGCATGCTCGCCGCTCGCCTCCGCCTCGGCGCGTAGCACGGCGATCGGCTTGGTGGCGAACAGGGTCATCCGCCAATCTGGAGGCCGCCGGGTGCGCTCCCAACAACGGTGGGACGAGCGGGACTGCGAGCGGGACGAGGGGGGACTACGAGGCGAAGGCCTTGGGCCCGGTCCTCACCCCCTGTCCCCCTCTCCGTTCCGGAGAGGGGGGACTACTGGGTGAGCCCCCGGCACCAAGCGAAACCCGCGCCGCCAGTGCCACAGCACTGCGCGGTCATTCCCCACGAGAAACGTGCTGGCGAGGTCGCTGTATCCGAGCCCCCGGAGCACGGTCACCGCGCTGCTCAATAGGGCGCCGCCGAGTCCCTGACTGAAGCGCCACGGATGCACCATGATCCACGTCAGATGTGCGCGTTGGAGGTCCTCCACGCCTTGGTCTCGGCACGTGATCAACGTGATGACGATCGCGCCCACGACGCAGTCGGCGCCGCGAGTCTCCACCGCCACGCAGCACGCCGGGTCCACGAGGGCACCGTCGCCGCCTGCCCGCGTGTGCTCGACGCACTCCCGGGCGACCGTGAGACGGACAGTGGGCTCCAGCGTCACGAGCGGAGCGACGTTGTGGAACGCGGCCGCGAGCAGCTCGGGCAACCGATTCCAATCGGCCGGCTCCATGGGGCGAAGGTGCGCTCCGGCCAGACTCGCGGCCGTGGCCGGCGGTGAAAACGCGGTAAGGTCGAGCAGCGCCCGAGCGTAGCGCGGTCGTGGGGTGAGCACTGCTCGACCGTCGAAGTACTCGTACTTGTAGGCCGGGTGGCGGGGGAGGCGCTCGAATTCCGAGAACGCGATCGGGAGCTCGAGCGAGCGTAACCAGTCGCCCAACATGGCGACTCTAGCCTGCGTCCCCAACATCAACGCGCCGTCAACCGTGGCCCTAGGATGGGGCATCCGCGGGCGCGCGCCAGGGTTTGACCGATCTACGAGACGGGCGTGCCCAGCAGGTTGGAGCGATAGCGGCGGCTGAGAGTGACTTGCGCGCCGGTCTCAAGAATGACGATCGCGTCGCCGTGAAACCACGGCTGCACCTCGCGGACGCGGTCCAGATTGACGAGCGCCGATCGACTGATGCGACGAAACCGGGCCTCGTCCAGCCGAGCCTCGAGCGCCGCGAGCGTGGTACGCACCGTGTGGGCCCGATTTCCCACGTGCAGCCGCACATAGTTGCGCGCCGACTCGATCCAATCCACGTCCGCCGTCCGCACGAAGAAGCGGCGCCCGTCGTCTACGACGAGCAACCGCTCGGGGTGGCGGCGTACGGCCGGCTCCTCCGGTCCCGCAGCGACCGACTCGTGGAGAGCGCTCAGTCGGGTTTCTAGCTGCGCCGCGTGCCGGTGGCGCTCCTCGAGATCACGGTGGTAGTCCAGCGCATGGACCACCGCCACGATCGCCCAGTAGATCAAGACGTTCCAGTGAAAGAAGATCGTGAAATCGTCCACCAGCTTCTGGGCGAACGGGTAGGGCCGTCCTGCCGCCACGTGCAGCAGGTCCTGGATGCCGACCGCCGAGACGAGCTGCAGCAGGGCGATGTCGAGGCTCGCGCCCAGATGAATGAAGAAGTGCCGGCCAAAGCTGGCGCGGTCCACTCGGAACCGGCGGGCGAGCCAGATCACGACGACTGAGAGCAGCCCCCACACATACCAGGCGGGGAGACTCGCCCCGAGAGCCTGCCCCCAGCCCCACGGATCGGGACCGAGTCGCTGATGCGCGAAGTAGAGCTGGACGCTCGCGACCCCGCCCAGGAGCGTCCAGAAGCCGAACCACTGCAGTGAGCGCATAGCACGACTCTGTGTCATCCGACGATTCCGCGTGACGATTCCTGCGTGACGCCCCTGCGAGACGTCACTGCTCGACGCCTCTAGCGTTTCGAAGCGAGCTTCGAGTGACTCACGCCGTACAGGAAGTACAGCACCATGCCGACCACGAACCAGATGATGAGCCGCCGCCAGGTCGTCCACGGTAGCGAGATCATCAGGTACGCGGCCGAGATCGCGCCCAGCGGGGCCACGATGAATACCGCCGGGGTCTTGAACGCCCGCGGCAGGTTGGGCTCGCGCACCCGGAGCACCATCACGCCGATGGACACGATCACGAACGCCAGCAGTGTCCCGATCGAGACGAGGTTCCCCGCCTCCCGAACCGTGAGCAGCGACGCCACGATCGCCACGACGATACCCGTCACAATCGAAGTGATGTACGGCGTCTGGAACTTCGGGTGGACCCTGTTGACGAACTGCGGCAACAGGCCGTCCCGCGCCATCGAGTAGAACACCCGCGACTGGCCGAGCAACATGACCAGGATCACGGACGACAGCCCGGCGATGGCGCCGAGCTTGATGAGCGATGACATCCAGCCGAGACCGGCGTGATCCGCGGCGACGGCGATCGGGTCCGGCACGTTCAAGTCCTTGTAGCTCATCACCCCGGTGGCGATGCCCGACACGAGGATGTAGAGCACGGTGCAGATCAGCAGCGAGCCGATGATCCCGATCGGCATGTCCTTCTGGGGATTCTTCGCTTCCTGCGCCGCCGTACTGACGGCGTCGAATCCGATATACGCGAAGAACACCAGGCCCGCGCCCGCCATCACCCCGGTCCAGCCAAACTCTCCGCGGTTGCCCGTGTTGGACGGGATGAAGGGGTGCCAGTTGGCCGGGTTCACCGCGTGCACCGCCGCCACGATGAAGAGCAGGACGACGGCCACCTTGATGAACACAATGACGTTGTTGACGTTTGCCGATTCCTTGATGCCGATCACCAGTAACGCTGTGACGATCGCGATGATGATCACGGCCGGGAGGTTAAAAACGGCGGGCTCGGTGCACTGTGGCGCGACGAGGCCGCGCGCGGCCGCGAGGGAGCACGGCACGTCGATGCCGATATCCCGCAAGAAGCTGACGACGTAGCCCGACCAGCCGATCGCGACCGTCACGGCGCCGAGCGCGTACTCGAGCACCAGGTCCCACCCGATGATCCACGCGAAGATCTCGCCCAGCGTGGCGTAGCCGTAGGTGTACGCGCTCCCGGCCATCGGCACGAGCGACGCGAACTCGGAGTAGCAGAGCGCCGCGAAGATCGACGCGATTCCCGCCAGCACGAACGACAACACCACCGCCGGGCCCGCGTTCTGCGCCGCCACGGTCCCCGTCAGCACGAAGATGCCCGTGCCGATGATCGCGCCGATACCCAGCATCGTGAGGTTGAGGGCCCCGAGTGCCCGCTTGAGGCTGTGATCGGTCTGGGCCTCCTGCTGCAGCTCGGTGACGCTCTTCCGTCGGAGCAGGTTCATGGATCCTCGGATGGTTCGAGCGGACAGCGGGTGGACGGCGAGATGGCGGCTAGAGTAGGCCCGCCCGGCGGGCCTGTCAAGTCAATATGCGAGCTGGAGGCGCAGCGTCCACGTGTGCGGCACCGGAAGCGCGCCGTCATCGGCGATGGTTCGCGGCCGCCCGGGTATGATCGTGCCGTAGCTCCCGGACTCGGGGTCGCCGCCCGAGTACCCCGTCCAGGTCGCGAGATTGCGACCGGCGAGAGTGATCGTGGCCGCGCGGGCGCGCAGCGCGGTCGCCATCCTCGGCGGCACGGAGAACGACAGCGCAATCTCTCGCAGCTTGAGGTAGTCGGCGTCCTCGAAGTAGTCGGTCGTGGGCTCGAGGACGGCGGCGCGCGCCTGCTCGGCGAGGGGGGTCCGCGGATCGACGGCCGCCTGGCAGGTCTCGAAGCGGCAGCGGTCATAGGCTGCCTGGTTGAAGAGCCGCTGCCCCGCTCGGTAATCGAGCGTCAGCCACGCCCGGAACGAGCCGCCCAGTCGCCACTCCGAGGTGAGCATCGCCCCTTGGGTGGGATATGGCGTGCCCGCCCACACCGGTTCCGGTCCGACCACTACTTCGGACGGCGCGATAATGCCGTCTCCGTTTGCGTCGGCGAAGCTGCGTATCGGGTCCGCCCAGTATCCCCCTACCGGATAACCGAGCACCGCGCGCTGTTGCCCAAAACCGATTGGCGACCGGTCGATCTTGACCAAGCGGTTCTGATTCCCCCACAGCGACAATGTCACATCCCAACCGGCGCCGAGACCGGTCAAGAGCCTGCCAGTGATGGTGGCGTCGATACCCCGATTACGGATCGTCCCGCTCGTGGCGACAATACCGGGATAGCCGAACGAAAACGTCGTTACGTCAAAGACGTGCGAGCGCGCAGTGTAATAGGTCACTTGGACGCCCACCCGACCCCGCAACAGGGTGGCGTCGGTGCCGAGCTCCGTCGACGTCGTGCGCTCGGGATCGACGTGCGGAACGGACGTGCCGATCGGCACGAACACGAGCGGCATCCCCGCGAACGGCGGCGGGCCCGCGGATCCCCACGCGGCGCGGAACGCGAGTCGACTCAGGGGAACCGAGTCGGCGGCGGTGCGAGCGACCCACGTAGCCGTAACGCTGGGGTACGTCTCGCTGCGGTCCAGCTCCTTGAAGTGGTCGTGACGCACCGCCGCGCCTAGAGTGAGCCTGCCGCCAACGTCGAACCGCTCGTCGAGATAGTAGCCCAGCGAATTGCCCCACTGCTCCTGGCTGGCGGACGCATAAGGACTGCCGAACCCGCCTCCCTGATCGCTCTGCGCAGACCAATCCTGCCTCAGACTGTCGCGTAGCTGTTGCACGCCGAAGACGGTCGTCGACACCACGCCGGCGGAGAGGGCCCGGGTCGCCGAGGCCGCCAGCTCCAGGGTGCGGTGCCGTTGCTCCAGCTTCCCCTGGGCGAGCGACCCGTATTGGTAGGGATCGTTGGCGGAGTACGGCGAGAGCGCGGCGTCATTCTGGCCCAGCGCATCGAATCCGGCGAGCCCACGGACCGCCACCCACGAGAGCACGCTCCAGCGCGCCTCGACCAGCGTCGTCCACTGGGTCACCGCCTCGCTGTTCTGAAGGCGGAACATCCGGCTCCAATCGAAGCCGGTGCTGTCACTCGGCCCCGTCGTGCCGACCTGCGCGGGCAGATCCGGTGGCAAGTGCAAGTCGCTCGTCACGCGGGCCGCGCTGACGCTGAGCTCGAGCGTGGACCACGGGCGCAAACGCCCGCTCATCCTGCCGCTCACGTGACGGTAGTAGTTGGGGTCCGGCGAGGTCACGCCCGACGAGTACGGGCCGGCATCCCCTGCGAAGGTCCCGGACACGCGATAGTCGCCCCACGCGGATCCGCCCGACACGCTCAGGCCGTACTGCCGGCGCAGGGCCGCGCGGAATGGGCTGCGTTGCTCGAGCGGATTGAACTGTTGCACGAAATCCTGGTGGCAAAGGCCGTACGCCTCGCTCGCGAGGCCGCAGCCGCCGTGGCGATACCGCGAGTCGAGATTGGTGCTATCGACGCCGCCGAAATTCGCCGGCCAGTGCGACGTTTCCGCGCTCACGCCGCCCTGGACATAGCCCTCCCAGCGCGCGGGACCTGGACGACCGCGCTTCGTGTGGATCAAGAGCACCCCCGCGTCGGCGCCCGGGCCGTACAGCGCCGCGGCCGCCGGGCCCGGGAGAACCTCTATCGACTCGACATCGTCCGGGTTCAAGTCGTCCAGCCGCAGCGGGCCGGGAGGACGGGGCGGGTCAAAGCCGGAGCGGTACACATAACCATTCGACGGAGGGCCCGGCGAGAACGCGTCTTCCGTTGTCGCGATGCGCATGCCGTCCACCAGCACGAGAGGCGCCCGGTCGGCCACCAGACTTTGCACGCCCCGCGGTCGAATCCGCGCCCCCATCCCGTTCTCACCGGAGCCCGGCACGACGAGCAGGCCGGGCGCCCCGCTGGTCAGCACCTCGCTGAGGCTGCGGGCGCCGCGCTCGCGCACGGCCGTCGCGGCGTCGATGGTCGACGTTGACCTGGGGAGGCTCGTGTCGGCCGCACTTTGGGCGCGCAGGGACCGGCCCAGGAGCGTGAGAATCAGCGCGACCGCCGCGCGGCTCGTGGCGCTCATGACGGCCGTGAAACGCCGCAAGGCGCGCGCCGTGCCCGTGCCAAGCTGAGACGGGACCGTCGCCGCTGCGTCAACGCAACAGCTCAGGCCGCGCTGCGGTTACAGGGAGTAGTTGGGCGCTTCCCGCGTGATCACGACGTCGTGCGGGTGCGACTCGCGCAGCCCCGCGGTGGTGACCTGGATGAATTCGGTCTCGGTGCGGAGCGCCTTGATGTCGCACACGCCGCAGTACCCCATGCCGCTGCGCAGCCCGCCGGCCATCTGGAAGATCACGTCGGCCACGGGGCCCTTGTACGGCACCCGGCCCTCGATCCCTTCGGGCACGAGCTTCGAGGGCGAGACCTCGCCCTCCTGGAAGTAGCGGTCGGCGGAGCCCTCTTCCATGGCCCCGAGGCTGCCCATGCCGCGGATCACCTTGAAGCGCCGGCCTTCGAGCAGGAACGATTCACCCGGACTCTCTTCCGTGCCGGCGAGCATCGAGCCCATCATCACGCTTTCGGCGCCGGCGGCGAGCGCCTTCACCACGTCGCCCGAGTACTTGATGCCACCGTCGGCGATCACGGGGACGTCGCCCGCGCCCCGCACCGCGTCGAGGATCGCGGTGATCTGGGGAACGCCGACGCCCGTCACGACGCGGGTGGTGCAGATCGAGCCGGGACCCACGCCCACCTTCACCGCGTCCACGCCGCGCTCGACCAACGCCCGCGCCCCCGCCTCGGTCGCCACGTTGCCGCCCACCAGCTGCGCCTCGGGGAACGTCTCGCGCAGGCATTCGATCGTCTTGAGCACGCCCTCCGAGTGCCCGTGCGCCGAATCCACCACGACCACGTCGCACCCCGCGTCGACCAGGGCGCGGGCCCGCGTCAGGGCGTCGGGAGCGCCCCCCACCGCCGCGGCGACGCACAGGCGGCCGTGCTCGTCCTTGTTGGCGTTGGGGAACTGGCGGCGCTTGAAGATGTCCTTGATGGTGATGAGCCCCTTCAGCACCCCGCGCTCGTCCACGACCGGGAGCTTCTCGATGCGGTGCTTGGCGAGGGTCTTCTCGGCTTCATCGAGGGTGGTCCCCACCGGCGCGGTCACCAGCCGGTCCTTCGTCATGGCGTCACGGATCGGGCGGTCGAGCTGGCGCTCGAACTGCAGGTCGCGGTTGGTGATGATGCCCACCAGGCGCCCGGCGTCGTCCACGATGGGCACGCCGGAGATGCGGAACCGCTCCATCAGGTGCACCGCTTCGCGCAACGGGCGGTCGGGGCCCAGGGTGATGGGGTGCAGGATCATCCCCGACTCGCTGCGCTTCACCCGGTCCACCTCGGCGGCCTGCCGGTCGACCGGCATGTTCTTGTGGATGACCCCGATGCCGCCCTCGCGTGCCATGGCGATCGCCATCTCCGATTCGGTGACGGTGTCCATGGCCGCGGCGACGAGTGGAATGTGCAGGGAGAGCTTACGCGTGAAGCGGGAACGGGTGTCGACGTTGCGCGGATGGACGCTCGAGTGCCGCGGCACGAGCAGCACATCGTCGAATGTGAGGGCGACGGCCGGACGGAAGGTTCCCATGGCGAAAGTTACTGGCCGGGTGGTGTTTCCTCAACCTTCTCTTTGTCGGCGGACTTTTTCGACGCCTCCTCGACCGCCGCCTTGCCGGCCGCGGCCACCTTCTCGAGCAGCTTGCCCGCTTTCCCGACCGCGTCCATCGTCCCCCGGATGATCGTCACCGGAACGCGGCCGGCGCGCAGCGTGTCCTCGAGCGTCTCGGCGGCTCGCTGAAACGCCGGGGCGCCGGCCTGCCGCTCCGCGTACTTCGACTCGAGGAACTCGACGTAGTCGAGCACCTGGTACGCCTTCTCGTCGGGCAAGGTGTCGAGCTTCCGCAGCAGCCGATCGCGCAGGATGTCGTTCATGGCAGGGTCTCGAGGCTGATGAGGTCGAGCACCGGATTACCGAGGAACCGGGTGCGGCCGGTGCGCACGCGCGCCGTGACCTGGATGGTGGCGAGCGGCGCAAGGCTCTCCAGCTGGGGGCGCTTGGCCTCGGGCACGATCACGTACACGAACCCGTGCTCGGGCAGCGGCCCGCGCGCCAGGAAGTAGCGCGACCCGGTCGGGATCTCGGGACGCAGCTCGTCCGCCTGCTGCTCGGCGATGTACTGGAGCGTCCAGCGCAACACCTGTCCCGCGTAGCGCTGCGGGTCGGTACGGAGCTCGGCAGCCGTGATCCCCATCAGGACGCCGGGCGGCGCGATCTCCAGGTCCGCGCTCTTCACCCAGCCCTCGAGCTCGACGCGCGTCCAGTCCCCCGAGCGCCCCAGCACGCGCAGCGGCGCCGACGGCGCCAACGTTCCCGCCGGCGCGCCCTCGGGCGCGCGATACAGCACCGTGCGGCGCGCGGACTCGACCCGGGACGGGTCTACGGGGGCGGAGGGACTGGGGCTCGTGTCGGGTGGGTTAACCCCGGGGCGTGGCCCCGGGGTTTCTGGACCCCCGGGCCGCCGGCCCGGGGTTAACCCACCCGTGTCCGAGTCCGCCGCCGGCCGCGAGGCCACCTGCGCCACCGCCTCGACGGCGGACTGCTCCACCCAGCCGGCGCGCAGCACATGCACCCAGTTCCCGGACGTCCCCTCGGCCACCTTGGTGAGCACGAACCCCTGCGGCAGCTTGCCGATCAGGGCGCCCGCCGGTGCCGACCGCAGGTTCTCCTCGGGCGCACGGGTGACGGCGAGGTCGTACCCGGCGCGCGGCGTCGGTCCGACCGAGGTCGCGAAGATCCAGCCCTCGAGCGTCACGCCCTGCCACGCGTCCTGCGACCCGCCACCCACCACGATCGCGCCGCGCGCCAGGCGCGCGAGACGCTTGCCCCCGGGTTCCTGGAAGAACCAGGCCCCGTCGGTAGTGACGCGGAAACGCGCTTGGGCGGCGAGCGACGGGCTGAGCGCGAGCGAGAACACAACTGGAAGGGCGCGGAGGGCCCGGCTAGATTGCATCCCCTCCAATATGGCAAAGACGGGTGGGCCGCGCACCCCGGTCGTCCTGATCGTGCTCGACGGCTGGGGCTTTCGTCCCGGCCGCGAGGGCAACGCCGTCGAGCTCGGTGACACGCCCGTCTGGCATCGCCTCTGGGCCAAGGCGCCTCGCACGCTCCTCAACGCGTCCGGACTCCCCGTGGGACTTCCCGACGGACAGATCGGCAACAGCGAGGTGGGTCACCTGAACCTCGGCGCCGGCCGCGTGGTCCCGCAGGACATCGTGCGCATCTCGCAGGCCATCCAGTCCGGCGAGTTCTTCCGCCTGCCGCCGCTCATCGAGCTGTGTGCACGAACACGACAGCGCGGCGGCACGCTGCACCTCATCGGGCTGATCGGGACCGGCGGGGTCCATGCGTTAGACCAGCATCTCCTCGCGGCCGTCGAGCTCGGGAGGCGACACGAGCTGCCCGTGGCGATCCACGCCTGGCTCGACGGTCGGGACACGCCGCCGCAGTCGGGCCTCGGCTTCATGGAGGAGCTGCTGGAGGAACTGCGGCGGTCGGGCGGTCGGGCGGTCGTGTCAACGGTGGTCGGCCGCTACTACGCCATGGACCGCGATAAGCGCTGGGAGCGCACCAAGCTCGCGTACGATGCGATGGTGCACGGCGTGGGAGCGGCCGCCCCGGACGCCGTGAGCGCGATCCGGGCCGCTTATGAGGCGGGCGAGACCGACGAGTTCGTGAAGCCACGGGTGATCGCCGGAACGCCCCGAATCCGGTCGGGCGACGGCGTGTTCTGCTTCAACTTCCGCGCCGACCGCATGCGCCAGATGGTGCGCGCGCTGGCGGTGGATGGCTTCGACGGGTTCGACACCGGCGTGCGGCCCAAGGTGGATCTCGTGACGATGACGCAGTACGACGAGACCTTCCCGTTTCCCATGGCCTTCGGGCCGATGGTGTTGTCGCAAATCGTGGCGCAGGTGCTGTCGGAGCGCGGCAAGACTATGTTTCGCACCGCCGAGACCGAGAAGTACGCCCATGTCACCTACTTCTTCAACGGCGGGGTCGAGACGCCGTACCCGGGAGAGGAGCGGCTGCTCGTTCCTTCCCAGAAGGTCGCGACCTACGACCTGATGCCCGAAATGAGCGCGCCCGGCGTAACGGACGTGCTGTGCAAGGCGATCGAGGCGGGGCAACACGACTTCATTCTCTGCAACTACGCGAACGGAGACATGGTGGGCCATTCCGGGGTATTACGCGCGGCCGTGGCGGCTGTGGAGACGGTGGATCACTGCCTCGAGCGGGTGGTCCAGAGCGCCGAGCGGCGCGGGGCCACGCTGCTCGTGACCGCCGACCACGGCAACTGCGAATTGATGATCGATCCCACCACGGGGGGCCCGCACACGGCGCACACGACCAATCCCGTCCCCTTCCTTATCGTGGGCGACGATGTCCGGGGCCCGCTGCGGCACGGCGGTGCCCTGTGCGATGTGGGCCCGACGCTGCTCCACATGCTCGGCATCGAGCCGCCCGCGGAGATGACGGGGCGGGATCTGCGGGAGACCGACTGATGGGCGGAATGTGCGAAAGTTGGAAGGTGGGAAGGTGGATCCTCCTGGGACTGTCGCTTTCCCACGTTCCAACCTTCCCGCTGTCCGCCCAAGTCGGCTACGATCCCGCTCACTCTCCCTACCACGACACCCCCCGCGGCGCGGTATGGGCCCTGAGTGTCGGGTACTTGGGGGGGAGCCGGGGGGAAGTCGGGGTAGGTCCCGCGGACGGTCTGACCGGCGCGTTGCGCTACGAAGTGCCGTTCGGCGCGGTGGGCGCCTCGCTTGGCCTGGCGTACGCCCGCACGTCGCGTTTCGTCGAGGACTACACCAAAGACTCGACGTCGCGCAGAACCGGGCCGTTCAACGACCCCGTCGTGCTCGCCGACGCGGGGCTCCAGCTCGTGCTCACCGGGCGGAAGACGTGGCATCGTTTCGCCCCGTTCATCGGCGGCGCGCTCGGCGTCGCGATCGGTGGCGCGCTGGCGCAGGACACCAGCGGCTACCGCTTCGGGACCAAGATCACGCTCGCCCCCAACGCCGGCGTGCGCTGGTATCCGACGCGACGCATCTCCGTGCGCGGCGACTTCCGCCTGCTGCTCTGGAAGCTCCATTATCCGCTCTCCTACAAGGTGCCGAACAAGTTCGATAACAGCACCGTCCTGCCCGCCACCGCGGCGCTCGACCAGTGGACGGCACACCCGTGGGCCACGATCGGCGTGGGATGGATTTTCTAGCGGAGGGATTCCGGCGCGCCTTCGCGCTGCTGTTTTCGGGTGACGCCGAGGTCTACGGCATCGCCCTGCTCACGCTCAAGATCGGCATCATCGCGACAGTGCTGGCGTGCGGACTCGGCATACCGCTCGGGTTCGTGCTCGCCACGCGCCCCTTCTGGGGCCGACGCGCGGCGCTCACCGTGGTGAACACCGCCCTCGCGTTCCCGACGGTGGTGCTGGGGCTGTTGCTGTACGGCCTGCTCTCGCGGCGAGGGCCCCTCGGCGCCGTGGGATGGCTGTACACCTGGCAAGCGATCGCGCTGGGCGACGTGCTCCTCGCCCTGCCGATCGCCGCCGCGCTGGCCGCCGCCGCGGTCCAGGGGGTGGATCCCCGCATCCGCCGCACCGCCGAAACGCTGGGCGCCGGACGCTGGCGCAGCGCGTGGACGGTAGCGCGCGAGGCGCGCTTCGCGCTCGCCGCGGTGATCACGACCGCGTTCGGCCACGTGGTGGCCGAGATCGGCTCCGCCATGACCGTGGGCGGAAACATCCGGGGCCAGACCCGCACCCTCACCACCGCGGTCGCCCTGTACACGAGCCAGGGCGACTTCGGCCTGGCGCTGGCGCTCGGCCTCATCCTGCTGCTGCTCGCCCTGCTGGTGAACGTCGCGCTGCAGACGCTCCAGGGCCGCGGCCATGCTTGAGCTCGTGGGCGTGCGACATGAGTACGACGGCCGCGTCGTGCTCGACCTCGCGCGGTTCGCCGTCGCTCCCGGGGCCGCCGTCGCGGTGGTCGGCCCGAACGGCTCGGGCAAGAGCACGCTGCTGCGGCTGCTCGCCCTGCTCGAGCGTCCCACGGCAGGCCGGGTGCTGCTCGATGGCGCGGCGGTGACCCCGGGCGGCGCCGCGCGCCGCCACGTGACGCTGGTGGAGCAGCGACCGATCCTGTTCCGGGCGACCGTCCGTGAGAATCTGGAGTTCGGGCTGCAGGTGAGAGGAATCAGACGCACAGAGGTGAACAAACGGATCGAGACCGTCGCCGCGCGGCTCGCCATCACACCGCTGCTCAGCCGCCGGCGGCACGAGCTGTCGGACGGCGAGGTGCAGCGCGTGGCGGTGGCGCGGGCGCTCGCCGTCGAACCGGACGTGCTGCTCTTGGACGAGCCCGCGAGCTCGGCCGATCGGGCCGCGGCGCTCATGCTGTACGGCGCGCTCGCCGAGGAGCGGGCCCGGCGCCCGATGGCCGTATGCCTCGCGTCGCACCAGCTGGAGGACGCGTACCGCTGGGCGGACGATGTGCGCGCCCTGGCCGACGGCCGCCTCTCCCCCGTGACGCCCGAAAACCTGTTCCGCGTGGAACTGATGACCGCCGAGAGCGGCGACCTGAAACGCGCCTGTGTGGGGACCGTCGAGATTGCCGCGATGACCGACAAGATCGGTCCCGCGATCCTCGCCGTGCCGCCCACCGACATCTTCGTCAGCCGTGAGCCGCTCGCCTCCTCGGCGCGTAACACTTTCCAGGGCCGGGTCACCGGCCTGGCTCGCCGGCGTTCAGGAGACGGTGTCCACGTCACCGCCGACGTGGGAGTGGAGCTCGTCGCGGTCGTCAGCGAGGAGGCGCTGCGTGACCTGGCGCTCGCGCCCGGCAGTCACGTCGTGTTCTCCTTCAAGGCGAGCGCGGTGCGCGTGTTCTAGCGATGCCGACCAGCTATCTTACGCGTATCGTTGAGTTTACGGCGACGCACCGCATCCAGCGGGCCGATTGGAGCGCGGACCGGAATGCGGCCGAGTTCGGAAAGGCGGCGACGGATCATCCCCACCGTTATCAGGTGCGCGTGACGATCCGAGGGACCCTCGAGCCGGAACGGAAGGGCGTGGTGAACCTCGGCGAGCTGGATCGGGTGTTGCGCGACGAAATTACGGCGCGGCTCGACGGCAAAGTGATCAACGACGCTGTCCCCGAGTTCGCTGCGGGCCGCCGCCTCGCGACCGGGGAGGCCCTGGCCGTTTATTTCTGGGAGCGCATCGCCCCGCGCGTGCCGTCGGGTGCGACGCTGCATGCGGTGCGGGTGCAGGAGGGGCCACATATCTATTCGGAATACTTCGGTGAAGCGTGAATCTCTAACTAACCCCGGGCGCAAGCCCGGGGACTCCCCGAAGCCCGAGCCCCCGGGAACCCCGGGCTTGCGCCCGGGGTCAGTTCCCCCCGCCCCCGGCTCCCGCCGCGGCCGCATGCTCGCCGAGTCCGCCGCGGTGGAGGAGGTCCCCGTCTGGCTCGAGGTGAACGGCGAGCCCGCAGTCACCTGGATGTGCACGCCCGATCAGCTGGAAGAGCTGGCGACCGGGTGGCTGCACGGCGAGGGGTATATCGAGACACTGGACGACCTGATGAAGCTCCGCCCGTGCGCGACGGACCTGGGCTTTTGGGCCGAAGTGAAGCCGGACCGTGTGACGCTGGTGAAGGGGGAGAACCGCAAGCGCGTGCTGGCCTCCGGGTGTGGCGCGGTGTCCACCTTCCTGGCCGACCCTCACGCCGTGCAGCACACCCCGGCGCGCGGCGAGCCCCCCGTGCCCGAGCGGATGCGCGCACTCTTCAAGGACCTGTTCGCGAGCGGAGAGCGCTACAACGAGACGGGTGGGATTCACGCGGCGGCGCTCACCGACGGCGAGCGCCTGTTATTCCACGCCGAGGACATCGGGCGTCACAACGCGGTGGACAAGGTGATCGGCGCCGCCGTCATCGCCCGCCAGCGCCCCAACGGGCGGGGGCTGCTCGTCACCGGCCGGATCTCGGCCGAGCTCGCGTACAAGGCCGCGCGCGCCGGCGTCGCCTACGTGGCGACGCCGAGCGTGCCGTCCACGCTCGCCCTCACCATCGCCCGGCGGGCGGGCGTCGTGCTGGTCGGGCGCGCGGTGAGCGGCACGCCCCATGTCCACCGGCCCGAGGCATGACGACCGACGCATTGCGGGCGCTGTTGCGCGACGCCCGGACCATCGCCGTGGTGGGACTGTCGCCCAAGCCGGATCGTCCCAGCAACGCCGTCGCGCGGTATCTGCAGGGCTCGGGCTACCACATTGTCCCGGTGAACCCGGGGCACGCCGCGATCCTGGGCGAGAAGAGCTATCCCACGCTCACCGCTGCCGCGGCCGAGCACGCCATCGATGTGGTGGACGTGTTCCGGCGCAGCGAGTTCGTCGGGCCGGTCGTTGACGAGGCCCTGCGCGTGCGACCGCGTCTCATCTGGCTGCAGCTCGGCGTCCGGGACGAGACCGCGCCGGAGCGGGCCGCGTCGGCGGGCATTCCGCTCGTGATGGACCGCTGCCTGATGGTGGACCACCAGGCGCTCGGAGTCTGAGCACGTGCGCGGCGCCGTCCTCGCCGGCGGCGCCGCCCGCCGCTACGGCGGGCGTCCCAAGGGCCTGATCGAGCTGGGCGGCCGGCGCATTCTCGACCGCGTGGTGGACGCCGTCGCCGCCGTGACGGGCGCGCCGCCGCTGCTCGTCGCCAACGCCCCGGAGGGGCCGGGCTGGCGTCCCGATCTGCGCACCATCCCCGACGTGCGCCCTGAGTGCGGCAGCCTGGGGGGGATATACACGGCCGTCGCCTCAGGCGCGGGGCCGGTGCTGTGCGTCGCGTGGGACATGCCCTTCGTCACGGCCGAGCTGCTGCGCGCCCTGGTCGAGGGCTCGGCGGGATACGACGCCTTTCTTCCCGAGAGCGACGGTCGCCGCGGTGTGGAGCCGCTGTGCGCCGTATACGGACCCGCGTGCGGGCCGGCGATCGAGCGGCAGCTCGCGCGCCATGACCTCCGCGCCATCGGCTTCCACGCCGACGTGAAGGTCGGTACACTACCGCTCGAGCGGGTCCGGGGTTGCGGTGATCCCGACGTGCTCTTCTTCAACGTCAACACCCCGGCGGACCTGGAGCGGGCGGAGGTCGTGTGGCAGCGACGCGGATGATGTCGGTGATCGGGCGCAAGAACGCCGGCAAGACCACGCTGCTGGTCGCCCTCGCGGCCGAGCTGGTGCGCCGCAAGTTCCGCGTGATGACCATCAAGCACGGCACCCATCCGGCCGACACCGATCAGCGGGGCAAAGACTCCTGGCGCCATTGGCACGAAGGCCACGCCGAGCGCGTGCTCATGGAAGGGCCGGGACAGCGTGTGCTGTGGGAGAAGACCGAGGCGGAATCGGACCCGGTCGCGCTGGCCCGTCGTTACCTCGAGGGAGCGGACATCGTCCTCGTCGAGGGTTACAAGCGGGCCGCGCTGCCCAAGATCGAGGTGTACCGCCTGGCGGCCGGGGCCGAGCCGCTGTTCGACCCGGCGGTACACGCGGCGGGCGACTGGGTCGCGATGGTGACGGACAACGCGGCCTATCGCGCCGAGTTCCCCGTGTTCCGCTTCTCGGATACCGCATGGCTCGTCACCCTCGCCAACCTCGCGTGGGACCGGGCCAAGATCCTCCCGCCCTAGCGATGACGATGCTGACTCCAACCGAAGCCGCCCGGCTGATCCTCGAGCACGTCACACCGCTCGGGGCGGCGCGCCAGCCGCTGCGCGAGGCCCTCGACCTGGTGCTCGCCGAGGACGTGGCGAGTCCGATCGACCTCCCTCCCTGGGACAATTCGGCCATGGACGGCTATGCGACCCGCGCCGCCGACGTCGCGGGGGCGAGCCGCGACCAAAAGATCGTGCTGGCGGTGGTCGAGAGCGTCGCCGCCGGGCAGTTCCCCGCGCGGCCGATCGCGCCGGGCCAGGCGACCCGGATCTTCACGGGCGCTCCGCTCCCGGCCGGCGCCGACACGGTGGTCCGCCAGGAAGACACTGAAAGTGCGGCCCCGCACCACGTCACCGTGGTCGCGGGACGCGATGCGGGCAAGAACGTGCGGCGCCGGGGCGAGGATATCCGTAAGGGAGAAATCGTGCTTGCCGCCGGCACTCCGCTCGGGCCGGCGCAGCTCGGTGTGCTCGCCTCCATGGCGCACGGCGCTCCGCTGGTGCATCGCGCGCCCCGCGTGGCGTTCATGGGGTCGGGGGACGAGATCGTCGACCTGGACCGCGCAGCCGAGATCCTCGCGGGAAAGAAGATCGCCACGTCCAACTCCTACACGCTGCACGCGCTGATCCGCCGCACTGGCGGAATCCCCGTGGATCTGGGGCTGGCGCGCGACACGAAAGACAGCCTGCGCGAACACCTCATGGGGGCGCGGGACGCCGATCTGCTGGTGACGACCGCCGGCGTGAGCGTGGGGGAGCACGACTTCGTCAGGGAGGTGCTCGCGGAGCTGGGCTGCGACATGAAGCTGTGGCGCATCCGCATGCGTCCCGGCGCGCCGCTCGGCTTCGGTCTACTCGACCGTACGCCGTGGATCGGGCTTCCCGGCAACCCCGTCAGCACGATGGTGACGTTCGAGCTGTTCGTGCGCCCGGCGATCCGGCGGCTGCTGGGCCACCGGCTCCCGTTCCGGCGCACCGTGCCGGTGTGCGTAGGAGAGCCGATCACCCTCGGCCCCAAACTGCGGCACTTCCTGCGGGCGGTGGTCCGGCCCGAGGGAGCGGGCGGCGGGCTCGTGGCGCGCTTGACGGGTCCCCAGGGTTCCGGCATCCTGACGTCCATGGCCCGCGCCAACGCCTTCCTGATCGTGCCCGAGGACCGGGCCGAGGTGTTCGCCGGCGAGACGCTCACCGCCCTGCTGCTCGACGATCCGCATCACGTGGCTGAGGCCCCCTTCTAGGTGGCGCCCCGGGCCCGACTGCGCCGCGCCCTGCGGCTGATCGCCTGGGCGACCCTCGCCGCCGGCGTGTTCGTGCTCAACGTGCGCACGCCCCCCGACGTGCGGCTCGGGATCCTGTACGTCATCCCGGTGCTGCTGGCTGCCTCGCAGGACGGCCTGGGGTGGGGCATCTCGTTCGCGCTCGCGACCGCGTTGCTGCGCTTCGGCGTCGGGACCGACCAGATGCCGCTCGAGACGTCGCTCCAGGTCCGCATCCTGAACGAGGTCGCGTACCTCGCGGTCGTGGGCGTGGCGATCGCGGGCCTGTCGCAGCTGCGGCGTACCCAGGCGCAGCTCGAGCTGCTCGCGACGCACGATCCGCTCACGACGGTCCTGAACGCGCGGGCCTTCGCATCCCAGGTGGCGCAGGAGCTGGGCCGCAACCGTCGCTACGGCCGGCCGCTGGCCCTGATTTATCTCGACCTGGACGACTTCAAGAAGGTCAACGATGCGCACGGCCACGCCACGGGTGACGCGGTTCTGCGGCTCGTCGCCGACGCGATGCGCAGCGCGGTGCGCCAGTCCGACTTCGTGGGCCGGCTGGGTGGCGACGAGTTCGGCGTCTTGATGCCGGAGACCGACGGCAGCGTGGCCCACTCGGTCGCCAATCGCCTTGCCGGTGGGATCCGTACCGTGTTCCGTGGCACGCCTTCCGTCACCGCCAGCATCGGCGTCGTCGCCGTCACGGGCACCGAGGCGGGGAGCGACGAGCTGCTGCGCAAGGCGGACCAGGCCATGTACGAGGCCAAGCGCGCCGGCAAAGACCGCGTGGTCCAGGTGACGATGTGAGCGCATGCTGAAGACGCTCCAGGACCTGTTCCTGGTGTTCACTTCGGTCCTGTTCATCGTCGATCCGCTGACCGCCGTGCCGACCTTCCTGGCGATGACGGCGCGGGACCCGCCCGACGTACGGCGGCTCATGGCCCGGCGGGGGGCGTGGACCTGTGCCGTCACCCTCACCGCGTTCGCGTTGGGCGGCAGCCTGATTTTCCGCCTCTTCGGGATCACGATCGCCGCGTTCAAGATCGCCGGAGGCGTGGTGATCGGCCTCAACGCGCTCGACATGGTGCAGGCGCGCCGCAGTCAGCAGCGCGAGACACCGGTGGAGAAGGCAGAGGGGATCGAGAAGGAAGACGTGGGGATCATGCCGCTCGGCATCCCCATGCTGGCGGGGCCGGGGGCGATCTCGACCGTGATGGTGCTCAGCGGGGCGGCGAAGACGCCGCTCACCGCCGTCGCGGTCTATGCGGCGATCGCGCTGACGGCGTTCCTCTGCTTCGTCACGCTCGCCGCCGCATCGCGCATCGAGCGGCGGCTCGGCCAGACGGGGATGCGCATCCTCACTCGGCTGATGGGACTGGTGCTGTGCGCCATCGCGGTGCAGTTCATCATCGACGGCATCAGGATGGCAGAGCTCTAGCGCGGGCGGTCCAGGGGAGGGGGCATCGGCAGGTCGAACCCGGGCGGCACGCGGTAGGCCCGCCGCAGCCGGGTCGGCTCGAAGCCTTCAATCGGCTGCGGCACGATCACTTCGGACCAGAACGTGTCTCGCCCCGCGGCCTTAGCGCCCTGCAGCAATCGGTCCGCCGCGCCGATCGCCGCCTCCAGACTCTCCGCCGGCTGCAGACACGTCACCACGCCGCCGCTCACCGTGAGCGGCAGGCCGGTCTCCTCCGCCAGCTGCTGCAGCGTCCGCTGCAGCTTCTTGACGGCGGCCCCGGCCGCTTCGGGACCGGCCTCCGGGAGCAGCAGCGCGAATTGGTCGCCACCCAACCGCGCCACCACGTCGCTGCCACGCACCGCGCTGCGCGCCGCGCCACCCACCAGGCGCAGCATCTCGTCGCCCACCTGGTGAGGGAAGAGGCGGCTCACCTCCCGGAAGTCGTCGAGGTCGAAATAGGCGATCGTGAAGGGATGCTGGTAGCGGCGCGCCCGCTCGAACTCGCGGCCGGCCAACTCGTAGAAGGCGCGCCGACTCTCGAGCCGCGCCAGGTCGTCGGTGCCACCGTGCGCGCGCTCCCGACGCCGGGCGCGCACTCTGAGATAGAGGTCGTAACCGGTCGCGAGCATCACCACGATGATGACGACGTGCCAGGCCATGCCTGTGTCGTGACAGGCAACGCTCGTGCCGCAGCCGCTGCGCCGCCGTGGCGGCGGCGCAACGAGCGCTACCCTTCGATGAGGTGGAAGCCTTCGGGAGGGGTGGTACGGCGCTCGGCCGCGGTGCGTCGCTGAATGCCCGAGCGGCGGTCGCCACCCAAGCGGCGCTCGAACGGAACCTCAGCCCTCTCACGTCGCCGCTCGCGAATCAGGCGGCGCCCGAGATCGCGCCGACGGTCCCAGCCGCGTCGCCGGGGCCGCTCCCCTCGCGGGGCCGCCTTGCGCGTAGTTTCGTTTGGCATGTGACGCCACGACGTTGCATATCGGGTGCCATCTCGTGGGCACGGGCGGGGCGTTGGCGCGGAACGTATCGTGTTGGCGCGACACGATATGCCACCCCGACACCGCGGCCGGGTCAGATGGGCGCGGCTCGAAATTGGGGCGTGGGGCCTCACTCTGCTGCGGCGACGCAAACATCGCCCAGCCGACGGCCGGGACTACATCCGCTTGTACTTGGGCCCACTCCCGCCTTCGCGTGGCGTCCAGCGAGGTCCCACCACATCGGTTGCCTTGCAGTCGACACAATTGGGCGGGTTCACGCGCAGGAGTTGCGCGGCATGCGGCGCCCCGACCGCCACCTCGTACACGCCGGCCGGGCACAGGTGACTGTAAAACTCCGCCACTGCGGCGGGAACGTCCGGCCCGATGACGAGATGCGTCGGGATCGTGTCGCGGGTCGCGTTCCCCGATTTGAACACCCCGTCCACCTTGGAAAAGGTGAGACGGCCGTCGGGGGTGATCCCCGGGCTTGCGCCCGGGGTCAGTGTGCGCTCCACGTCCGCATCGCGCTCGACCGTGATCTTCCGTCCTGGGAACCGGCCCCCCGTGAGCGACATCAGGGCCGCTTTCGCGCCGCCCACGAAGAAGCCGTCTTTGAACGCGAGCCGCATGTTCCGCGTGTGGTACAGATCCTTCATGATGAACGACCCGTCGACCAGGCGATCGTATTCCGCGAGCCGCGCGGCCGAGGTGTCGCCGGCGGTGAGCGCCGCGAAGATGGCGCGCGCGGCGAACATGCCCGACTGCATCGCGTAATGAATCCCCTTGAGCGACGGCACGTCCACCAGGCCGGCCGAGTCGCCCAGGATCGCCACGCCGTCGCCCGAGCGCCGCGCCGGGACGGAGTAGTAGCCACCCTCGGGTATGGTCTTCGCGCCCCACTCGACCATCTCACCCCCCTTGAGCTGGCGACGGAACAGCGGGTGCCGCTTCAGCCGCTGCAGCAGGCCGTGGATATCGAGCCTGGCATCGCGGTAGTCCAGGCCGACCACGAGACCGAGCGCGACGAGTTTGGGCTCGAGCGGATACATGAAGCTGCCGCCGAACGCGTCCCGCGGCAGCGGCCATCCCAACGTATGGACGATCGCGTCCAGGGGCTGCTGGGTCTCCCAGATTTCCTTGACGCCGAGGGCGAAGATCTGGGGGTTCTCCGCGGCGATGTGTTGCCACTCGAGATACGCCTGAGCGAGCATCCCGCGCGTACCTTCAGCCAGCACCGTCACCTTCGCGACGATGTCGTTGGGCGGCTGATGGGTCGCGAGCGGCCGGCCCTCGCGATCGAGGCCCGTGGCGGCCGTGCGCACGCCCGCGACGCGCGTTCCCTCCGTGAGCAGGCTCGCGGCCGGAAAGCCGGTGAACAGGTTGACGCCGAGCGCCTCGGCCTTCTCCCCCAGCCAGCGCACCATCTCGCACAGTGAGGCGATGTAGTTGCCACGATTGTGCATCGTCGGAGGCACCGGAATGCGTGGGGCGTGGTGCGTGGTCAGAAGGTGTACCGCTTCCCTGGTCACCGGTGCGCGAAACGGGAAGTCCTCGTCCTTCAGCTCGGGGAAGAGCTCCCGCAGCGCCCGCGGGTTCACGACGGCGCCCGAGAGCGAGTGCTCCCCCAGGGCCTCGGCCTTCTCGAGCACGCCGATGTTCAGGTCGGTGCGACCGCTCCGCTGGGCGAGCTGGGCCAGCGCGATCGCGCAGGCGAGCCCGGCCGGCCCCGCGCCCACGATCACGACGTCCAGCTCCATCCGGTCTCCGGCACCGGGGGCGCCGACCGGCAGCAGCAATGTGTCGAGCGGGAGGGGAGGCTGATACCAGGCGGGAATCACCTTTCCCGTTTCCCCTTTCCCGTTTCCCGTGTCAGCCATGCAGCTTCTTTATCTCTTCGGTGAGTCTGGGTACTACCTCGAACAGGTCCCCGACGATTCCGTAGTCCGCGACCTTGAAGATCGGCGCGTCCTTGTCCTTGTTGATCGCGACGATCACCTTGGACGTGCGCATCCCGGCGAGATGCTGGATCGCGCCGGAGATCCCGACCGCGACGTACAGGGTCGGACTGACCGTCTTGCCGGTCTGCCCCACTTGATCGGCGTGGGGGCGCCACCCGGCGTCCACCACGGCACGCGAGGCGCCGACCGCCGCCCTACCGCTGAACGCCGCCGCCAGCTCTTCCAGGACTTTGAAGTTCGCCGGCTCCTTGAGCCCGCGACCTCCTGACACGACGATGGGCGCTTCGGCCACGTCGAGCGTGCCCGCCGGCGCCGCCTTGATCTGCTTGACTAGCACGCGGCCGGGGAAGCCGTCCACGACGGCGGTCTCCTGCGTGCCCGCCTTGGGGCGCTGTACCGGTGTGAACACGTTGGGCCGGAGTGACAGAACGGCTGGGCTGCCGGCCACGCGGACCTTGAGGAGCGCCTTGCCGGCGTAGACCGGCCGAATCGCGATCACCGCGCCGCCGGCGACGCTCACGTCGGTCACGTCCTGAACGAGCGGACGCCCCAGCCGGGCCGCGACCCGGGGAGCGAGGTCCTTCCCGGTGGCGCTCGCCGCGAACACGACGGCCCCGTAGGCGCCGGCCCTGACCCGGTCGGCGATGGCGCGGGCGTATCCCTCCGGCGCATACATCCCGAACCCAGGGTTCGACAGGGTGATCACTCGGTCCGCACCGAACCCGCCCAGCTGGTCCGCCCCGCGCGCCGGACCGGCCGCAAGCACGAGGGCGTCGACCTTAGCGCCTCCGCCCAGCGCATCCGCCAGCCGTCGCGCCCCGGTCACCACCTCATGAGAGACCTTGCGGATGGCGCCGTCGCGCTGCTCGAGCACCGCGAGCACGTCGCTCACAGCACCTTCGCTTCCTCACGCAGCAGCCGCACCAGCTCGGGAACCGCCGCGGAGCCCTCGCCTACGATCTTGCCCGCCTGGCGCTCGGCGGGGAGGGCGAGCGACAGGACCTCCAGCGCTCCCCTGCCGGGCGCCGTGGGTTTGACCTCGAGCGGCTTCTTCTTCGCCGCCATGATCCCTTTGAGCGCGGGATAGCGCGGCTCGTTCAATCCCTTGTCGGCGGTGAGCACGGCCGGCAGCGGGAACTCCACGACCTCGACGCCGCCTTCGATCTCGCGCTCGGCGGTCCCCTTACCGCCGGCGAGCTCGAGGTGGGCCACGGTCGTCACGCACGCCAGATCGAGCAGCTCGGCTACCATGGGACCGACCTGATGGTTGTAATCGTCGATCGCCATCTTCCCGAACAGGACCAGATCGAACCCGCCGTCCTTGAGCTCCGCGGCGAGCGCCTTGGCCGTTTCCAGCCCGTCGGGGGGGAGTCCCGCGGTCTGGAGCAGCACGCCACGATCGGCGCCCATCGCGAGCGCCGTGCGGATGGTCTCCTGGGCGGCCGGCGGACCGAGCGCGATGACGACGACTTCCCCCGCCCCGGCCTTCTCCTTGAGCCGCAACGCTTCTTCGACGGCAAACTCGTCGTAAGGATTGAGGATGAACTTGACACCCGCCTCATCCAGCGATTTCCCGTCAGCGGCGATCTTGACCCGCGTCTCGGAATCGGGGACGCGCTTGATGCAAACGGCGATTTTCATGGAGTCGAAAGCAAACCCGCCCGAGGGATGGATGCAACTGACGACGTCTAGAAATCCGTACTCAGACTCACCTGCACATGGCGCGGTGGGCCGGGCGTGAGCCACCGCTCTACCGGCGTCCCCGGCGCCGTGGGATTCTCCGCGAACGTACCGAAACTGTAGTAACGCCGGTCGAAAAGGTTCCCCACGGTGCAACGCAGCTCCAACTCGCGCCAGGCGAGCGTGAGCGACAGATCGGCGACGGCGTAGTCGGACAGACGCGACGTGGCGTTGTCTTCGTCGCCGCGCAGCCACTGGTGTCCCACATAGCGGGCGTCGAGCCCTGCCACGAGCGACGGGCCCGACATCGCGCCGCGCCCGTCGACGAGCGACACCGCGAGCCCCGCGTTAATGCGGGTGTCGGGAACCATGGGAAGTACGTCGCCGGGCGTGACGGTTTCGCCGCTGCTGTCCCGCGTGGTGGCGAGCCTGGCCGTCGTCTCGAACGTGGCGCGGGTATAGCCGTAGTTCGCGTAGGCCCGTGCCCCCGTGGACCCGATCCACTGGAGCGCGAGCTCGAGGCCCTGGCGCCGGGTGGCGCCGATGTTCTGGAAGTAGCCGCCGGTTACCGTCGACGCGATGAAGAAGATGTCGTCCCGCACAGCGGTGCGGTATGCGTCGGCGCTCACGTCGAGGCCACCGTGCGGAGCGTGGTAATGCCATCCCAGCTCGTACGTGGTGGCCACGACCGGCCGCAGCGCGGGGTCGGGGCCGAGTGCGAACGGGAGCGGGCACGCGGCCTGGGGGTCGGCGCAGCCGAGCTCCACCACGGCGGGCGCGCGGAACCCGCGGCTCGCCGAGGCGAACACGTCGTGCCCGCGGCCGCTCGCCCAGGTGAGCCCGGCGCGGGGCGACAGGCGCCGGAAGATGTTCAGGCCACTCTGCGATGCATCGACCAGGTCTTCGAACGGGATGCGGATCCAGTCGTACCGGGCGGCTAGGGTCGCCGTGAGCCGCGGCACCAGTTCCAGGTTGGCGCCCACGAACGCGCCCGCGTTCACCTGGTTGGTGCGCACCGACTCGGTGAGGGAGTCGGGCGCCCCGCCGCCGGGGACGGCGAAGATGCGCACGGCGACGTGCTCGTAGTCGGCATCCGCGCCCGCGAGCCAGCGCAGCTCGCGCCCGCCGAGCCGCACTTTGCCGGAGAGCTGCACCGCGCCGCCGCCGGCGCGCGTAGTGTTTCGCTGCCGCGAGTCCTCCCCCACGAAGTTCACGTTGAACTGCTCGCTCTCGAGCGCGCGACCGAACCCGTTGATCGCGAGCTGCGTCGTACCGATCAGGCGCTGTGCGTTGAGAGTGACGAGGTGCGACCGGGGGGCGAAGTAGTCGCCGGCGGTGAAATTCGAGTCGGGGCGCGCCACGGCGAGGCTCTCCGGCAGACTCCCCGCCTGGTAGATGCGGTTGTCCGCGCCCGAGTAGCTGAGGGTCGCGTCCCAGGTGTGGTTCAGGAGCCCGACCTTGGCGAACAGGGTGCCGATGCGGCTGCGCGTGTCCTGGCGCCAGCCGGTCTCGTGCTCGTAGCGGGCGCCCACGTAGTAGTCCCAGACGCCGTGCCGGGCGCCGGCGTGCGCCTTCAGCTCGTAGCGGCCCCAGCTGCCGGCCGATGCCTCCAGCTCGCGGCTCGCCGGCACGCCGCCCCGCCGGGTCACGAGATTGACCGCGGCGCCGAGCGCATTGCGGCCCAGCAGCACCGACGGCCCGTACACCACGTCGACGCGCTCCACGTCCTCGAGCGGCAGCAGATCGAAGTTGACCTCATGAGCGTCCGGCTCGTTGGCGCGCACGCCATCCACGTAGACGGTCACGCCCTGCGGCAGCCCGATCACGGGGGACACCTGGAATCCGCGCAGCGACACGTCGAGCTGCGCCGTCGCGCCGAGCTCGTCCGAGGTCGTCACACCCGGGAGCTGCTCGAGGGCGTCGGCGAGCGAGCGCACGCCACGGGCGTCCAAGGCCTGGACGTCGAGCGTGGCGGTGCGTCCCGCGAGGCCGCGCGCCAGCTCGCGCACCGTCGGCAGCCGCACGCCGGTCACGACCACGGGGGCGAGGGTGTCGCTCGGAACCGAATCGGGATGTTGTGCGCCGGCGGGCGGGGTCGTGAGAGCCAGCAACACGGCACCGGCGAGCAAATGCGGAATGCGGATTGCGGAATGCGGAGTGTCAGTGGAGCCTTCCGGTAGCGAGCGACCCTTCCTTTCAATTCCGCATTCCGAATTCCGAATTCCGCAATCAGTTGAACGCATTCAGCCCCGTGATCTCCTGCCCCAAGATGAGCGTATGCACGTCGTGCGTCCCCTCGTACGTGTACACCGACTCGAGGTTCGCAAGGTGGCGCATCGCCTGATACTCGGCCAGGATGCCGTTGGCGCCGAGCAGACGGCGCGTCTCGCGCGCCACGTCGGTGGCGATGCTCACGTTGTTGCGCTTGGCGAGGGACACCTGCTGCGGCGTCGCCCTCCCCTGGTCCTTGAGCCGCCCCAGCTGCAGACACAGCAGCTGCGCCTTGGTGATCTCGGTGAGCATCTCGGCGAGCCGCGCCTGCTGCAGCTGAAACCCGCCGATCGGCTTCCCGAACATCAGGCGGTTCCTGGCGTAGCTCACGGCCTCGTCGTAGCACGCCATCGCGGCGCCCACTGCACCCCAGGCGATGCCGTAGCGTGCCTGGGTGAGGCACATCAGCGGGGACTTGAGGCCGGACGACTTGGGCAGCACCGCATCCTTCGGCACGCACACGTCCTGGAGCACCAGCTCGCTCGTGTCGCTGGCGCGCAGGCTGAGCTTTCCCTGCTGGTCCTTGGCCGAAAACCCCTTCGTATCCGTGGGCACGATGAAGCCACGGATCGAGTTGACGTCGTCGAGCCTGCCGGTCTTGGCCCACACGATCGCCGCCTGTGCCGTGGACCCGTTGGTGATCCACATCTTGGCGCCGTTCAGCACCCAGCCGTCCTTCGTTTCCTTGGCGACGGTGATCATGCCGCCGGGGTTCGACCCGTAGTCGGGCTCGGTGAGCCCGAAGCAGCCGATCACCTCACCCGCCGCCATCTTCGGCAGCCAGCGCCGCTTCTGCTCGTCCGATCCGAACGCGTAGATCGGATACATCACGAGCGCGCCCTGTACCGACGCGAACGAGCGCACGCCGGAGTCACCACGCTCGAGCTCCTGCATGATCAGTCCGTACGCCACATTGTTGAGGCCGGCGCACCCGTACTCCTCCGGCAGGTTCGCCCCGAACAGCCCCAGCTCGGCCATTCCCGGGATCAGGTCCTTGGGGAACTTCCCGGCGAGGTAGTGCTCTCCGATGATCGGAACGACGTGCTCGTCGACCCAGGAGCGCACGGTGTCGCGCACCGCGCGCTCTTCCTCGGATAGCAAGCTGTCGACGTCGTAGAAGTCGACGCCGTGAAAGGTTCCCATAGGTGCCTCAGTGAAGAGAGTTCAGTCGGCAGCGCTCAGTGCGGTCGACAGACGCCAAGTTGCAAGCGGTTTCTCGTCACAAGTTGCCAGGTTGGCGATCGCTTGCAACTCTCATCTGTCGACCGCTGTCAACTTGGCGTCTGGAAACTTAACTGGCGGCTTGAACCTGTTGCGCTGGCGTCTGCGCGGTGGGCCTGGCGAACGCGGCCGTATCCCCCGCTCGAAACTTTCCACCTGCCGCATCCCAGCGGAAGAACGTGATGTGAACCGCCGTCGGCTCGATCGTCACGAAGTTGAAGCTGGGCGGACGGCCGCCGCGGGTGCGCCGGCACAGCGTGCCGGCCGTCGAAACGACGACCCGGCCCTGGAGCACGTCGGCGTCTTCCTGGTGATCGTGGCCGCACAGCACCACCTCGGCGCCGCATGCCGCGATGCGGCGCTGCGCCCGGCGCCAGCGCGACAGGCCCATGCGGCCGGAGATCTCGCCGCGCAGCACGTTGTGGTGCAAGGCGAGGACGCGGGCCTGCTCGGGGGCCGCCGCGGCGAACACCCCGCGCACCCGCTCCACCTCGCGCTTTGGCAGGTGGCCCTTCACCGCGAGGTCGCGCGGGCGCAGGGTGAGCGAGCCCCACGCGACGCCGTGCGACGTGAGCGCGCCCGCGATCACCGCGCCGGGAATCGCGAGCGTCGGCGTCAACTCGTCGCCGAAGTAGCGCGCGTATTTCGCGTACAGCGGCCGCTTCCCGAACGGGATCAGGGGGCGCGTCCACCAGCAGACGTCGTGGTTTCCCGGGATCATGTGCACCGGCGCCGTCCGCGCCGCGAGCTGCACCAGGGCCCGCGCCCGCTGGAACTCCCCGTGGCGCGCCCGCTGCGATACGTCTCCCGTGATCACCACCGCATCGGGCCGCAGATCGGGGATCATGGCTTCGAGCGCCTCGATCTGCGCGATGTTGGCGAG